>JAGXLL010000011.1 GCA_018334675.1 Bacteroidales bacterium
GCTGAGGAACAGAAAAATTGCCCTATGGTCGAGGTGCCTTATTGTCAAATTGTCTATTGTCAAATTGTCAAAATCACGTATAGGGCTCTTCACCAAACAATAGAACTTTGTGTTCTTTCTTAGCCTTAGCCTCAGCCTTAGCCTTTCATTTTAACAATTCAACAATCTAATCATTCTTCTCCCGTCAAATCCTCCGGCCGGGTCCGATGTTTCACGCCTTCCTCATCCTTACAGTCGCAGACATCATCCAGGTTCTTGTTGTAGATGTCCATGGCGGCGTGGCTCATGCCCATGCTGGAGAATCCTCCATCATGGTATAGGTTCTGCATGGTTACCTTGCGGGTCAGATCAGAAAAAAGTGCAATGCAATAGTTGGCGGCCTCCTCGGCCGTGGCATTGCCCAGGGGCGACATCCGCTCGGAGAAGTCCATAAGTCCTTCAAATCCCATCACGCCTGAACCGGCTGTAGTGGGCGTAGGCGACTGCGAGATGGTGTTGATGCGGATTTTCTTCTCCCGTCCGTAAATGTAACCAAAGCTTCGGGCGATCGACTCCAGCAGGGCCTTGGCATCAGCCATGTCATTATAACCATAAAGGGTTCGCTGAGCCGCCACATAGGAGAGCGCAACTACCGATCCCCACTCGTTGATGGCATCCAGCCCCCGGGCCGTCTGCAGGATCTTGTGAAAGGACAAAGCAGAGATATCCAACGTCTTCTGGAAATAATCGTAGTTGGTATCGTCGTATGTGTTACCTTTTCTAACATTGGGCGACATACCGATGGAATGAAGCACGAAGTCAATCTTACCCCCGAAATGATCCATGGTCTTGTTAAATAAGGTCTCCAGGTCTTCAAGCTTGGTGGCGTCGGCCGGAATGGCCTGGGTGTTCAACTTCTCTGCCAATTCCCGGATACTGCCCATACGAAAGGCTACCGGAGCATTGGTCAGGACAATCTCAGCCCCTTCTTCATGGGCGCGACTGGCTATGTTCCAGGCGATCGACTTCTCATTCAGCGCGCCAAAAACAAGTCCTTTTTTCCCTTTCAGTAAATTACATGCCATAGTGATTCAGTTTTGTAAAAGATGTTTACAAATCAACAGGAATATTGTTCCCACTCAGGTTAAATTCTTTTAGGATTTCTGAAGAAATTCTCTGGCATTCTGCAGGGCCGTGTCGGTCAGTTCTTCTCCACTGAGCATCTTGGCGATCTCCCGGATGCGTTCCTGATCCTCCAGCGCTTTGATATAGGTATGCGTGGTATCTTGATCGTCGTGCTTGTATACCAGGTAATGATAGTCGCCCTTGCTGGCAATCTGGGGCAAATGCGTGATGTTGATCACCTGCATATTGTCCGACATGGCTTTCATGATCGATCCCATCTTATCGGCGATGTCACCGGAGGTACCGCTGTCGATCTCGTCGAAGATGATGGTGGGCAGGGCCCGTGTTTCAGCTATCAGCGATTTCAGGCTCAGCATCAGCCGCGAGAGCTCCCCACCGGAGGCTACCCGGGCGATATCCTCGGGCTCTATGTTCTTGTTGGCCGAAAAAAGAAACTGCACATGGTCCACCCCATATTCATCAAAATCTTCCACCTCCCTGCGTTGTATCTTAAAGGTGGCATGAGCAATGCCCAGTTCCTGTAACATAGAAGTAATGCGTTCCTCTATCCGGGGAATGGCCTGCTGACGCCTCCTGGTCAACTCAACCGCCTTCTTCGAGAGTGCCTCACGTTTTTGTCCCAGCTCTTTTTCCAGCTCCTCCAGCCTGAAATCATAGGAATTGATCTGTTCCAGCTTCTTCTCCAGGTCATCCTTGATCTGCAGCAATTCCCCGACCGTCGAAACATGATGCTTGTGCTGAAGAGAATAGATCTCATCCAACCGCTGGCGAATATATTCGATCCGCTGGGGATCATGCTCCACCGATTCATTGAGTACTTCAATCTCATTCGAGAGATCCTGCAGTTCTATATAAGCACTTTCCAGGCGTTCACTGATGTCTTTGGCTTTGGGATAAAAATCCAGGATTTTCTTGATGTAATCCCCGGCCTCACGCAAACGAACCACGATGGAAGCTTCATCTTCCGAGAGCAGATAAGCGGCCCCACTCAGGTTCTGCTTGATCTCTTCGGCATGGCTCAAGGTTTCCAGCTCTTCTTCCAGCTCTTCCTGCTCATTCTCCTGCAAACCCACCTTCTCCAACTGATCAAACTGAAACTGATAGTAATCCAGATCGGAGCCGGCTCGTTCCGAGCGTTCCTTCAGAGACTGGTATTGTTTTTCCAGGTCGCGGTATTCCCGGTACATCCTCCCATATCGCTCCAGCAGATCCTTGTTGCGGGCATAGGCATCTACCACATTCAACTGAAAACGGTTGTCCTTCAAAACAAGGTTCTGATGCTGGGAGTGGATATCCACCAGGTACTGCCCCAGCTCCTTGAGCACCCGTATGTTCACCGGGGTGTCATTGATAAAGGCCCGGGACTTGCCCTTATTGTTGATCTCCCTCCTTATAATCGTTTCCGGCTCATAATCCAGGTCATGCTCCTCAAAAACCGGCTCCAGAGAATAGTGCTGTATATCGAAAGCGGCCTCAACCACACATTTGCGCTCCCCATCCTTCAAAACACTGGTATCAGCCCTGTTGCCCAGGATAAGAGAGAGCGCCCCGATCAGGATAGATTTACCGGCACCCGTCTCACCCGTGATGGTGATGAAACCCGAGGCCCATTCTATCTGAATGTGATCGATCAGGGCATAGTTTTGTATCTTGAGCGATTGAAGCATATTTTACATCAATTCTCCTGGGTTATTCTCTTGTATTTCTCGCTCTGCGAGGGATCGATCTCAGCCAGGATTTCATAGGCCCGGCCGGCCTGTCCCTGAGGCGACTCGGAAAACACGTTGATGAATTCACTGCTCTTGGCTTCAATCATCAGATTCATAAAGAACATATAGGGATCTGGCTGCTCCCGGTGCACTTCCTGCAACAACTCCAGACTCTGAAAGATAGCAGAACGGGCCTGGGCCACGTCATCGTGCATCTTGTCGAGCCCCTGCCGGTGATACTGATAGATGAACTCCCGTATAGGCCCGTATTCGCTGTTCAAAATATTCTCCACCAGCCAGTATCGGTTGCGCCGACTTTCAAAGGCTTTCCAGCCTGATCCCCGGGCATTCTGCGCATTGCTCACCACCTGCTGAGCCATCTGAAAATAAGGCGTACCCCCCATCGGCGAAAAGGAATCGAAATCGATGCCGATCACGATATAGGCATAATAAGCCAAAATGGAAGTGAGATTCGACTCGAACTGATTGATATCGAATTCCAGAGGCTCATTTTCCAGATAACGGAACCGGACGTCGTTGTCCTTGAACTGAAACATGGTGGTATTATAGGAAGAATTGTATACCGGCCGGCGGGAACTGACGGTCATGTTGCCGCTGAACTCATCGCCGGTGCGTTTCTGCATGTTGATCAGGATCTTGCATTCAATGCGCTCGTTGTTCTGGAACTCCTGGTTCGTCCAGATGCGGTTGTTCATGAACTCATAGATGTCCTGCTGCAAGGTCTTAAAGATCTGTTTGTTGGTACCCTGGATCTGGTTGGAGATGATCTGAACATTGCACCTGAGTTCCTGGCTGTGGCCGGCAAGATGAGACAAGCCGGCCAGAATAATCACAAAAAGAAAGGCTTTCTTAACCATTGGTGTATGCCTCCATAATTTTTTGAACAATATCCCTGGCTGCTTCGTGCTTGGATTTGAGTGGAAATTCCTGCAACTGTCCCTGAGCATCGATGATGGTGATGCGGTTGGTGTCGACCTGAAAACCGGAACCTTCCTCACTCAGTGAATTGAGTACGATCCAGTCCAGGTTTTTGCCCTGTATCTTCTTTCTGGCATTGGCCAGCTCATCCTGCGTCTCCAGGGCAAAGCCAACCAGCAGCTGATGCTCCTTCTTCACACTCCCCAATTGTTGGGCAATATCGCGGGTCGGCTCCAGCTCAAGGATCCGGTTTTCCCTGCCCCTTTTCATCTTTTGATCATATTGCCTGACCGGCTTGAAGTCGCTCACCGCTGCCGCCAACACAGCGCCATCGGCTTCCTTAAAAAGGGAAGTGGTTTGGTCATACATTTCATCAGCCGTCTGAACGGCCACGTGATGGATATTGGGGTGTTGAGAAACCAGCGAAACAGGCCCGCTGATCAGATCCACCCGCGCACCACTAGAAGCCAGCGCTTCGGCTATGGCATACCCCATCTTGCCTGATGAATGGTTGCCAATAAACCGCACCGGGTCGATGGCCTCATAGGTGGGGCCGGCTGTGACCACGAAACGCCTGCCCTTCAGTTTTTTTTTTGAATCGAAATGTGCTCGGATATGCTCCACGATCTTCTCAGGCTCTTCCATCCGGCCTTTACCAGAGAGGCCGCTGGCCAGCTCTCCGCTGGCTGCCTCAATGATCATGTTGCCATAGGAACGCAGCTGTTCCACATTCTTCAGGTTGGAGGGATGCTGATACATGTCCAGGTCCATGGCCGGAGCTACCATCACATCACACTTGGCAGAAAGATAAGTGGTGATCAACAGATTATCGGCAATGCCATGGGCCATCTTGCCCATCGTGTTGGCCGTGGCCGGTGCGATGATATACAGATCCGCCCAGTTGCCCAAATCCACATGACTGTTCCATTCCCCGTTCTCAGGATTGAAGAAATCCACCAGGATGGGATGTTTAGAAAGAGTAGCCATGGTCAGCGGTGTGATGAACTCCTTGGCATAAGAGGTCATCACAACACGGATCGCTGCGCCTTCTCTAACCAGCAACCTAACAAGCATAGCAGCCTTATAAGCTGCTATGCTACCGGTGATACCCACAAGTATATTCTTTCCCTGAAGTGCTGACATAGTCAGGCGTTATGCATTATTGTCTTCGGAGCCTTCTGCAGACTGCACCTTCTCAGAGCCAGTAACCGGATTCCTGTAATAAATCTTGCCTTCCAGAAATTCCTGCAACGCGATCAACGTGGGCTTGGGCAGCCTTTCATAAAACTTCGATATCTCGATTTGCTCCTTGTTCTCAAAGATCTCTTCCAGATTATCGGTGTAGGATGCAAACTCCTCCAGCTTGGTGTTCAACTCATCTTTCATCTCAGCGGAAATCTGATTGGCCCGCTTGGAGATGATCACCGTTGCTTCATAAATATTGCCGACACCTTCTTCCAGCTTCTTGATGTCGCGCGTTTCTGTATTTGAAGAAGCATTGGTCTTCTTATAATCCATAGCCTAACTCCTTTAAATTAATTTTGCAAATTCTTTTGGGTTCTTTGATATATCCTCTTTACTTCATTGGAATATTCACTGTCGGGATATTCACTGGTGAAAGTATAATAAGCATCCAGGGTGCTCTGATAACGCTCCTGCTCCTTCTCCTTGATGCTGTTGGACGCCAGGAGGAATTGAGATTTAAGGATCAGAAACTTGATCTCCTTACGATGGGTGGTATTGGGAAAACGCTTCAGGGTATTCTCCAGGGCAATAACCGCCGCTCTGTAATCCTCCATGTCATAATACAACCTGGCCGACTGATAAGCCTTCATGGCCAACTTGTCGGACAGTTCCTGGATCAGTTTGTGGCACTCGGCAACCTTGGGATGATTGGGATGCCGGGTGATGAACAGGTTGAACTTATTGATGGCTTTCTTGGTATAGCCCTGATCCAGAGCGGGCCGGGGCGAAAGCTTGTAATTACAGAAAGCACTCTTGAATTCTGCATCATCAGCCCAGTTATGATTACCGAAAGTCTCATAGAACTGCTGATAATGATGCTCGGCCAGGATGTAATTTTCCTGCTCGAAATAGCTATTCGAAAGATAATACAATACAGTATCAGCCCGGTCGGTAGCCTTCATCACCGGATTCAGCTGCTCGAATAACCCCACAGCCTTGGTGTAATCCTCGGCCTTGTAATACTCCAGGGCCTTGTTGTACTTCAACTTATAGTTGGTGCTTTTCAACAGCTTGTCGTACTGACAGGAACTTCCCACTATGGCCAGCAGAAGAACTGCTGCGGATATTTTAACGATTTTTTGAAGCATTGTGCAAAAATAATTTATTCCGGTCAAATAATAAAATTATTCAGATCTTAACGACGCGATATTATAAAATATTTTCTGCAATTTGAAAATTAACAAAAAAAACATACTTTTGCTAATTCAATAAGGGTCGAGAGTTTAACGCAAAAACCTACCATTGTGGATTTATTCGAAAAGATAGAAAAAGATAAGGGACCCCTTGGCCAATACATGGAAGAAGCTCATGGTTATTTCGCTTTTCCCAAGCTGGAAGGGGAAATTTCACCGCATATGACCTTCAGGGGAAAAGAGGTACTCACCTGGAGCCTCAACAATTATATTGGCCTGGCCAACCATCCTGAAGTTCGGGAAGCCGATGCCCGGGCAGCCAAAGATTATGGTATGGCCTATCCGATGGGCGCCAGGATGATGTCGGGCCAAACGGCAAAGCATGAAGAGCTGGAAAACCAGCTGGCCGAATTTGTTGGTAAAGACGATGCCTTTCTTTTGAATTACGGTTACCAGGGAATGGTATCCATCATCGATTCACTGGTCAACAGAAACGATGTGATCGTATACGACTCCGAATCCCACGCCTGCATACTGGACGGATTGCGTCTGCATATGGGCAAACGCTATGTTTTCCCCCACAACGACATTGAAAAGCTGGAGAAACAGCTGGAACGTGCAACCAAGCTGGCCGAAAAAAATATGGGCGGCATCCTGGTGATCACCGAAGGGGTATTCGGCATGGCCGGCGACCTGGGTAAACTGAGCGACATTGTCAAGCTCAAGGAAAAGTATAACTTCCGCCTGCTTGTGGACGATGCCCACGGCTTTGGCACGATGGGTGCCACCGGAGCAGGAACCGGCGAACATTTTGGCGTGCAGGACCAAATCGACGTGTATTTTGCCACCTTCGCCAAATCCATGGCAGGTATCGGAGCTTTCGTGGCCTCTAAGGAATATATCGTGAATTATTTGCGATACAACATGCGTTCGCAGACCTTCGCCAAATCCCTGCCCATGCCGATGGTTATCGGAGCCCTGAAAAGGCTGGAACTGCTCAAGACCAGGCCCGGGCTCAGGGAAGACCTGTGGACGGTAGTCAATACCCTTCAGAAAGGACTCAAAGAAGCCGGCTTCAACCTGGGAAAAACCGAATCACCGGTCACCCCGGTGTACCTTTCCGGCAGCCTGCCTGAAGGAACCAACATCATCATGGACCTGCGGGAAAACTACAACATCTTCTGCTCACTGGTGGCCTATCCGGTCATTCCCAAAGGCGAGCTGCTGATCCGCCTGATCCCTACTGCAAAACATACCGTCGAGGACGTGAACTACACGATCAAAGCGTTCAAGGAAGTGCATGAGAAACTGGAAAACGGCGACTACCAGTCCGAGCACATCGCCAAGGTGAGCTAGAAGACAGAAGGGATAGAAAGAGAAGAAAGAGAAGAAAGACAGAAAAGACAAGATAAAAGAAAGGCAGAAAAAAATCGCAGATTATATAGTTTTGAACTGGAAAAAATCTGAGCCAATCAGTGAACTGCAAGTAAAAACCAAGTTACAATACGCGAAAGAAAAGGTCCCGCCGCGGCGGGACCTTTTCTTCTTTCTGGTGTTGCCGGATTTTCGCCGACACTATCTGAAGTTTACTTTTCGGCCTGCTCTTTTTCAGCCGCCTTGGCTTCTTCAAACTCCTTCCTGGATAGATAGCGCTCGGAGTCCAGGGCAGCCTGACAACCTGATCCTGCGGCTGTGACGGCCTGGCGGTAGATGCTGTCCTGCACGTCACCGCAGGCAAAGACGCCTTCTACATTGGTGTGGGTGGAGCCGGGTTCGGTATTGATGTACCCGGTATCGTCCATATCCAGCTGCCCCTTGAAGATATCACTGTTGGGCTTGTGGCCAATGGCCAGGAAGAAACCGGAAACGGAGATCTCGTACTCCTCACCATCCCGTTTCTTGAGCCGCACACCGGTTACACCGTCCTGATCACCCAGCACCTCTTCGGTCTGTGAATTCCAAAGCACCTCAATGTTATCCGTCCTGAATACCCTTTCCTGCATGATCTTCGAAGCACGCAGCTCATCCCTTCGGTGGATCATATATACCTTTTTGCAGATACCGGCCAGATACAGGGCCTCTTCAGCTGCGGAGTCACCCCCGCCTACTACGGCCACATCCTGGCCTTTGTAGAAGAAACCATCGCAGGTGGCGCATGCCGAAACACCCATGCCCCTGAATTTCTCTTCCGACTCCAAGCCAAGGTACTTGGCCGAAGCACCTGTGGCGATGATCAGGGCATCAGCCTGCACTTTCTTCTTATCATCGATGGTTACTGTATAAGGCCGCTGGGAAAGATCGGCCGCCGTGGCCATACCAAAGCGCACATCGGTACCGAACCGCTCGGCCTGTTGCTTGAACTCCTCCATCATCTTCGGCCCCTGGATGCCTTCCGGATAGCCCGGGTAGTTCTCCACATCGGTGGTGGTGGTCAGCTGACCACCCGGTTCCATACCTTCATACATTACCGGATTCAAATTGGCCCGGGCTGCATATATGGCCGCCGTGTAACCAGCCGGACCCGATCCGACAATCAAAACCTTCACATGTTCCACTTCCCCATTTACGTCCACTTGATTCTGATCATCCTCAATGTTGTCCATTTTCTTGAATAATGCCATAACCTATTAATTTTGATTTTTCTGTTTTTATAACGATGTATCTATATACTTTGATTTTGTAATCCGACGCAAATTTAGCAATAAATATACCAATTTTAATAGATCATGAAACAGATGATTTTCCGTGCCATATTTTCATACCTGTTGGACGAATGAAAGATCCATTCCTTACACCGGATCACTCCAGATGGAAAGAAGGAGGTAAAAACAGGAAATCAGATAAGCCACCTCTCCTTCTGCTAAAAACTGGCAAAGGGATATTGCAGAAAGCTGTCTCCTAATGGAAAAGGTGGGTGCAACCCGGGAAAAAGCAAAACAATCTGAAACGTGAATGGATAAGGCTGTTGGCAGGACCTCTGAAAAAATGTCAGGGTTTTAGTCCAGCCGGCCGGTATGCTGCGAATCATGCTGGAACATGGGGCCAGGGGGTGTCGGCCAGGCGCGACTCTCCCTGAACGGCATACAGATACCCCTCGTCCAATCCCAAATAGATGGCATTTGTTACCAATCATCGGATAAGAAAAAATATCACGATTCCTCAGGTAAAATTTGGCAGAAAAAGAATTGTTGCTTACTTTTGCATTCCACTTGTTCGGGATGTAGCTCAGTCCGGTTAGAGTACCCGTCTGGGGGGCGGGGGGTCGCGAGTTCAAATCTCGCCATCCCGACAACATGCACTTCAAGCAAAATTAAAAGCCTGCAAATCTTATGATTTTCAGGCTTTTTTATTTTTCTTCCATCAATTCAAACCATACAATTTCATCCTAAATGTGCCCTATTCGGTGCCCTTTTTTTATTTGTATATTGAGGGCACCTATCTGATGTAAATATTTGTTATACAGATTTTTACATCATAATTTCTGGTGCATGTTGATCTCATCTGTAGATAAAAATAGGTGCCCTTTTTCAAATGAAATTATTCACCTTCAAAATGAAATTGTATGAAAACACAAAACACCTTCGGAAGCTGCTCCACCCCTCAAGCAAAAAGATGCGCCAAAAATTTTTTTATCTCATTGACTTGCTTTTTATGGCAAAAAAATTTTTGACGAAAACCTTGACTTTCCCCACCCCAGGCATTTGGTGGCTTAGCCGTTTTGATTAAGGATAAGTGTATTTTATAATCAACATTCTTACAAATACTACCAGCTATTAAATCTTAGAGAATTAATAAGACACAGTTTTTACTAGATTATTCAAAAAATGTCAAGTTTATAATACAATTTATTTGACTAATATCGTTATAATCTATAAATTTGCGCTATGGAAACACAATCGATCAATAATGAGATAAATGCCAAAATAAACAAAATGCAGCCTGGTAAAGTGTTTGATTATTCCATTTTTAAAAATTACCAGGAAAAGCCACAGGCTGTAGCAAAAGCATTAAGCCGATTAGAAAAAAACAAAATTATTCAGAGGCTGGAAAAAGGAATTTATTATATCCCTTTACAGTCAAAATATGGAATATTGAAGCCTTCTGAAGAAAAAATAATAAATGCCTTAAAACAGAAAGAAAAAGGGATTTATGAAACAGGGCTTAATGTTTACAACAGGTTGGGTTTAACCTCACAGGTTCCCAATAGTATAACTCTGGCCACAAAGATCCAAAAGCCTCCAAAAAATGTTGGGGGGATTAAAATCCAATATACCAAAAAGGACTTTGATATCAGCCGATATGAATCTTACTCACTTCAATTGCTTGATGCCCTCAAAGACTGTAAAAACATTCCCGACAATACCCCGAATGGCGTGATTCGTGTCATGCGATCCAGAATTAAGGAATTATCCGTGCAAAAGGTAAAACAATTAATTAAAGCTTCGTTTAATTATCCTCCTTTTGTAAGGGCTATCCTGGGCGCTATGATAGAACTGGAATTTTCCGGGAAGGAATCAGCAGTCCTGAAAGAATCATTAAATCCATTAACCAAATATGCGATTCCGGTAAAATCGTTAACTTTACCTAATAAAGCAAAATGGGGCATTAAATGACGTTTCACGAAAATAAAAAAGAATTTAAGGAAGCTATCCTAGCTGCAGGAGAATATTTTGGCATTCGGGAAGTATTAATTGAAAAGGATTATTGGGTATCCTTTGTACTCAAAAACCTTTCTCAATCAGAATATAAAGATTGGGTAGTATTTAAAGGAGGAACAGCCTTGGCAAAATCATATACCTTCATTGCCAGGTTCTCCGAAGATATTGATTTAGCATTAATTTCTAAAGAAAAACTTGGAGATGCTAAAAGAAAGACTTTATTCAAAAATATTGAAAATACCTTATCCACTGGTCTGGAACCAGTCAATCATCCTGATCCTTTAAAAAAAGGCAGAAACAGAAAAACTTTTGTCTTGTATTCGGCTTTCCTATGAAGGTTGCAAAGCTGAGGACAAAAAGCATGACGGCTCTCCGGTTAAGAACCGTTTTCAATACATGGTTGAGATAACTGGTCAAACCAGGTTTTGTTACTGGTTCGGGATTATCCAGATAGAAATAAACCAGCAAAGCCACCACCAGTGCCAGTGCAGGAATCAGGAAAGGATAATACCAACTGATGGAAGCCAGCAATCCTCCAGCAGCAGGAAACAGGGCCATTGAAACACTCATCACACCGCTGTTATAACCCATGACCCGTACTTTCTGATTTCCCCCATAAATGTCACCGATAAGGGTGATGTTGACAATACCCAGGCAGGCAGCTCCCATTCCCTGAAAGAAACGAAGCACGAGGATCATATCGAACGACCTGAGAAAAAAACACGCTGTACCGCATACCCCAAATAAAACCAAAGCCACCAACAAAACCTTCTTCCTGCCCCAACGGTCGATAATCATCCCTAAGAATGGGGCCAGCAGAGCCCCGGGCAGGGTAAAAACGGTGATCAATAAACCAATCTTACTCTCAGAAATATTCAGCTCTTCACTTATTTCCGCCAAAATGGGAATGATGCTGGGTACTCCCGCCAGAGAAAGCAAGGTGACCGACAAAATAAGATATAAGTTCCTCTTCTGGCGTAAATTCAAAGGGACCATATAGATTGAATCTTCCGTGAAAATAGGAATTCATTTGCCGAATATAATGCAAATACAGAAAAGTTATACGACATGGCCGGACAGCCATTGCCTGAATTCCTTGTAATCCGCCGGCATTTGCAGAGCCTGCTTCTCTTTATTCTGAATCTCTTTTAAATATATGGGTATATCAATAGACTCACCAATGGCCTCTTCCACCACATCCGGGAACTTGGCCGGGTGGGCTGTTTCAAGGAAAACACCAGTCTCCCCCTCCTGCAGGTGATGCCGGCATCCCATGTAACCGATGGCGCCATGAGGATCCAGGATATAGCCTGTTTTATTATGAAGATCCCGGATGGCCTCGGCGGTCTGCTCATCATTGACCACAAATCCCTGAATCAATTGCGAGATCCTCTTGTGATCATCACCAAACATCTCGCGGATGCGGACAAAATTGCTGGGATCGCCCACATCCATGGCATTGGAATGGGTCCGCACCGCAGTCCGCGGATTGTATTGGCCCGTCTGAAGGTAATCGGGCACCACCCGGTTGATGTTGGAGGCAGCTACAAACCGTTTCACCGGCAGGCCCATCTTCCAGGCCATCACCCCCGCCGTGAGGTTGCCATAGTTGCCGCTGGGAACAGAAAAGATCATGTTGTCCCGCTGTTCGTTCTCCAGCTGACGCCATGCCCAGAAGTAATATACCATCTGGGGCAGGAGCCTGCCCACATTGATGGAATTGGCCGAGGTAAGCACCTTACCTCCAAATGATTCCTGATCCGCAAAAGCCCGCTTCACCAGTTTCTGACAATCGTCGAAGGTGCCCTGCACCTCCACGGCTGTTATGTTACCCCCCAGGGTGGTCAGGGTCTTCTCCTGCAAGGGGCTTACCTTTCCTGAGGGATAGAGCAACACCACCCGGATACCCTGTACATTATAAAAGCTCTTGGCCACCGCGCTTCCCGTGTCACCTGAGGTGGCCACCAACACGGTGATCTCCTGAGCCGCTTTTTCCGCGATCTTCTTCAGCACCTCGGCCAGAAAACGAGCCCCTACATCCTTGAAAGCCAGAGAGGGCCCGTGAAACAGCTCAAGCACATAAATATAGCGATCGACCTGCGCCAGGGGCAAGGAAAAGTTGAAGGCCCGGCCGCAGATATCCTGAAGCTCGCCCCGGGTGAAGTCTTCCTTTACAAAATCATACAGCACTTCGGTTGCCAGGTCAGTGAATGAATAATTATCTATTTCATCGAAAAATGCTCCATCTTTTGCTGTAAGACTTATAGGGAAATACAAACCATTGCCCCCGGCAGCACCCTGCAAGACGGCTTCCCTGAATGTTGCGGTTTCCTTTCTATCATTGATATTGTAAAAGCGCATACATAATACCTTGATTATAGAATATTAATTATGAATTATTTAACCCTGGGTCTTGTGAACTTAGACTCGTGATATAACTTTTTTTTATCATACTAACATTCAACATTCCAACATTCAATATCCCAACATTCTAACATTCAACCTTCAACATGGAACCTTTCCAGAACCACCGTTCCCGATCTGTCTACCCGGGATATATAAGTAAGGAAATCAATTTGATGCTTCTCATACTCCCTGCTTACTACCTCTTTCACCTGTTCCGCCATTTCCCGGCTGTCGCATATGGCAAAAAAGGCAGGGCCCGAGCCGGATATGGTAAAACCCTTAGCTCCATTGGACAGGGCTACCTTTTTCATCTCCTGGTAGCCGGGGATCAGTTCAGCGCGGTAAGGCTCTGCAACCAGATCTTCCATGGAATCCCCGATCAAATCATAATTGGAAGTATACAAACCGGCGATCAGTCCACCCACATTGCCCCACTGTTTGACAGCATCCTTCAGCGCAATCCGGTCCATAATCACCGAACGGCCCAGGTCGGTGCGGATCTCAATCTGCGGATGAAATACCATGGTCCACATCGATTCGGGTGGGGGAATATTCACTATATCCAACGGGTTATAGCTGCGGACCAATACGATACCCCCGAGGATGGCCGGGGCCACGTTATCTGCATGTTTGCCTCCCGAGACCAGGGCTTCCCCCTCCATAGCAAAATTCACCAGTTCCCGTTTGGTATAGGGTCTTCCCAGCAGCTCATTTACTGCCACCACAGCAGCCGCGGAGCTGGAGGCACTGGAACCCAGTCCGCTTCCGGGCATCACCGACTTGTGGATCTCCAGGTCAAAGCCCTGATGGCTGTCCAGACTTTCCAGCATCTTGCGTACGGCATGCGAGGCCACATTCTTACCAGGATCGGTGGGTATATCGCTGTAACCGGTCACCTGCACAATGCGTACATCCGGGGTTGTATTCCTGTATGCGGTGATGGTGTCTCCCGCTCCTTCGATGGGAAAGCCGATGATGTCGAACCCGCTTCCCATATTGGACACGGTGGCAGGGGCGAAAACCTGAACTCCCTGATAGGTCTGATTCTTGCTCTGTTTCAATAGTAAATGATTGTTTTGTTGTTCTGATAAGCCATTCGAAAATTAACAATTTCTTCTCTCACTCCCCTACAATCTTTGCTTTTCGGATATAATCCAACCCCGGATACTTCTTCCTGAGGTATGCGTTGCCCAGCTGATAGATCGAATCCTGTTTCTCGGCCGGCTCAAAGCCATAATCTGAATAAAAGGACTCGACCACCTCCATGCCGTCTACTACCCTGCCAATGGGAGGAAAACCCCGCAGGCCATTGAAATTAATGGTATCCAACTTGAAATTATCCTGGTAGTTGATGAAAAGCTGAGTGGTTCGCGAGTCCGCCCCCTCCCGGGCATAGGCCACTGTGCCTTTCAAATTGCTCTGCTTTACCGGTTCATCAGGTAGCGGATGTTCCTCCCAGAAGCCATTGACCTGCGGATTATCAGAAATACCAAACTGAACCACATACTCCGGTTGAACCCGGAAGATGGCCACATCTGTAAAAAAATCAGTTCTTACCAGCTGATACAACCGGTCTGCTCCCTCCGGACTCCAATTACGGTAAGCCTCTATGGTAAAGGACCCGGCTGTGGTTTGAAATTCCACCTGAAAAGCATCGGTCGCCTGGAGACTCAATACCGAAGAATCTGGTTGTGCCTGAGTAAGTCCAACAAGAGTCAGAAATAGCAGAGTAAAGAAAATCAATATCCTTTTCATACACTTGATCTTTCAAGTTTACCCGCCGTCATTGGCAGGCAGAAAAAACAGTGAAAGATATAAATTACTGAAGTTCCTCATCTTCGGCCAGCAGTTTGGAAGAGGGACCCCAAATGATAAAGGTGACCTCTTTCCACCAATCATATTTCTTGGCATTGTATACATACATGAACACCATCTTTTTTGCCACCTCCGCATCACCGCTGGTCCACAACACCACCAGCTTATCTGGGGAAGCATCTGCCGGCTGGTTATTCAATTTGACTTTCTCAGATGGCTGGGCCACGGCAGCAACCTGCATCCAACCCATCATGAGGGCCAGGCTTATCATAAAATACAATCGCTTTTTCATATTATCTGGTCTTTAGGAATTGATTAATTTTCAGCGTACTTCTTAAAGCTTAGTGCAGCGCTCGGTGTTCGCTCCCGGACATTCCCAGCGCTTAGCGCAGCGCTTGGCGCTGCGCTAAGCGCTGTTTTTTTCTATTTTTTTACCTGGTAGCGTATCCAGAAATGATCGTTTCCCAGGTTTTGGGTATCCAGCACTTTCAACCTGATATGTTCTGAATTCAGTTCCAATTCATTGAATATCTTATACTGCCCTTTCTTCACAACGAAAGGAGCCAACACCAGGCTGATCTCATCCACCAGATTCTTCTGCAGCAACGCATTGGTCAGTCCCGGGCCTGAATCGGTCAGTAGGGTCTCGATGCGAAAATCCAGGCTAAGCTGGCGAAAAGCATCGGCAAGATCGACTTTCTGTTTACCGGTGCGGATAAAAGGATAATCCCGTTCCTTGAGGTATTCCTGGTAATCTTTGGGTGTGGCATCGGATATCAATACAATGATGTCCTTGAGGTATTCCATCTTGCGGAAATAGGGCAGCAGGCCTTTCAGCCTGCTCCGGCTGTCCACCACCACCCAGAAGGGCCGGATGTCGGTGGGATCATATTCAGGTCGCCCGGGCTCTGTATCCGCTTCGGCGGGTATCTCATCCGAGGCATCCAGGATGGTTTGGGAACCCACCAGGTAGGCATCTACCTTCAAACTCGAGGCGATGCTGTAATGGATGCTCAGGTCTGCCTCAAATCCCTTCAGTGAACCATCCAGGCTAATGGTGTTGTGAAGAATTACCCTGGGCAGGCCTGTGACAATGTTATGTTCGTGATTCATATTTTTGGGTTTTTGGGAAAGCAACTTTCCATTAGTAGATCATGATCCGATAAGATACAAAATATTATTCATATGGAAAATTCTTGCTCACCTAAAATGACGGCCCGGCAAATCTATTTATATCATCAACCGGGAATCATGGCATTTGAATGGAATTCAACAAAGCAGGAATGAGTAAAGGGGAAGAAAAGCAGATTCAGAGATTTTTCCGGATATCCTGCAAGTTTGCATACAGGTCTTCCACCGTCTTCTCATGGATTTCGCCGGATTGAAAGCGATCGATGTACTGTTCGTTGACCGGGTCGAACAGGCCATGATGCTTGAACATGCCTGCTTCTTTGTTCCAGGCGATCACCGAAACAATAAAGGGCTCGTTGCGGTTGATCAGATCGAAGTGAATGGGCAGCTTCTTCTCATCCACCAGGGCCTCCTTACTCAAACCATGCAGTTCAAAATGGCCGTCTTCTCCTGTAAAGGACTGAAGGCGTGGATCTCCGTTCTGCTGTATCTCTTCGACATTGATCACCCGCACCAGATAACTGATCTGGTCGGTAGGAAAGGAAGAGATATTGTGGATATCAATCTCCACATGATTATACGCCTGGGATTGACCATCCAGGGGTAAGATCCTCAGATCTGCCTTTAACTGGGCCCGCACCCTTTTGTAGAACAAAGCTTCCACCAGCCCGTGGGGAGCAGGCTTGGCCTCCTTCTCCAGGCGGATGTAATATCGACCGTCGTTGAGAAACTGATGCGGGGGATTGTTGCTTTGGGGCACTTCAAATATGAAATAGTTGCCCTCCTCATCGCGTATCTCCTGTATCCGTATGCCGTGGGGATAAGGCACGATGTTGGCGGCGACGAGACCTAAGATCCAGTTCTTGTCCCGAAAAATCGAGGGAATAAGCCGTCCCTGGCATATCCTGCGCTGAACACGTCCGGTTCTCTGCAACTTTCTCTCCTTGGGGCTGCCGACGATGATCAACCCTCCTTCGGTGTTCAGAAAGGCACATATCTCCTTGAAAATGCTGTTGATCTTTACCTGTCCGCTTTTAAATTCCAACACCGAGGATTCTTCACGGGGAGTCGAAAAATAATCATTCAGGTCTGCGCGGGTGATCTCATAGAGATCTTTGCCCAGTATTTGACGCGCCAGATTCATAACCTATAAATTTACAATAAAATACGGAAAATTACATGAACATCCCGCTTACTTTTTGTCGGGTGTCCGCATCTTAAAAGAACGGAAAGTCAACAAGGATAGTATGAGAAAAAGGCTGGGCAGAATAAGGAATGGGGTAAGAAAGGAGATAGATAAGAAAGGACTGGGTAAGAAAAAGGCCGGATCGAACCAATACAATAAAACCCGGTATGTTGGGAAGATCAAATTCCCACATACCGGGTAAAAATTCTTATTGGAAAGTTATACGTTTACCAGCCGATGCCGGTACATTTTATCAAACGGGTCCGCTTATTTAAAGGATCCGCCGGTTTATTTTTTCAGAACGTCCTGAATGGATATCGGGGGCATCTCTCCGTCTGCTTTCAGATAGGTATCGAACCAACGAAACATGCGGAGGTTATAGTCATGGCGGTGAGCCGCGCCCCGATAGCCATGGCCTTCTCCGGGATACATCACCAGGCGCAGGGGCACTTCAGGCTTACGCACCTTCATATGCCGGTATAGCTCCAGTGACTGGCCGGGGTAGACTCTTGTATCGGCTTTACCATGGGTGATCAGCAAAGGGGTTTGCGCCTTGTCGACATGATAGATGGGGCTGCGCTCCAGATATTTCTGCCAGTTGTTGTCTTCCCAGAACCATTCCCGGCTGTGCACCAGGTAGAGTTCACGGGGAATATCGCTGGTACCCCAGGAAGAGATGTTGTTGCTGATGCCAAAGTTCATCACACCCGCCGCAAAACGATCGGAATAATAGGTAGCCATCCATCCGGTGGCATATCCCCCGTAGGATCCTCCGGTCACCCCTATCTTTTCATTATCGGCAATGCCTTCATCGATAAGATGGTCCACGCCATCCACAACATCATCAAACTCTTTGCCGCCGGCATCTACCTGACTGCTCTTGAGGAAATCAATGCCGCGGCCGGTACTGCCCCGATAGTTAGGATAAAACACGGCGTAACCCTTGCCGGCAGCCACCTGTCCGGGAGAGCTGTAGGAAGTCAGCCAGCCGTTGCTGTAATGCGCCTCCGGGCCACCATGAACTTTTACGATCGTAGGCACAGGCTGGCCGGAAGTATAATTCACCGGCTTGATCAGCACCCCTTCTATCTCGAGTCCATCACGGGCCTCATAAGTAACAACCGACTGCTCACCCATCCGAACATCCCTGAGCCAGGGATTGACATGGGTGATGCGCACCGGTTCACCTACCCCTTCCTTGTAATATACTTCATTGGGATGGCGGGCGGTATTGGCCTCGAAAGCAATATGACTGTTGTCGGCCATGGAAAAACTTTCATAGATGGGGCCTCCGGGCTTCAGCTCATAGCTAAAACCGGAGCCATCGGGTTGGATCGAACCAAAGCCTACCTCTGTGCTTTCGCTGGCTAAAAAATGAATGGTGTTGGCCGAAGTCCAGGCGATCTGTTCGAATTTTCCCTTAAAACCCGAATAGATATTCTGTGGTTTGCCCCCATCGGCATCCACCACCATGATCCGTCCGGCAATCACATCATGGATGTCATTTCCTGCCAAAAGCGCCAGGCGGTCACCCATAGGGCTCCACTGGATGTCATCCAGCTTGCCCTCATGGTCAATGTTGTCGTTTACAACCTCACCGGTGCGTGCGCTGATCACTTTCACATCCTGCCTCATGTAATAATCATCCACCAGGGGAGTTGGGGCTACTGCAGCCGCCAGCCGATCGCCATCGGGCGACCAGCGAAGGGTATAAATCGTCCCCTCTACCTCTAATTCCCGGGCCATGGGGTCGGAAACAGTTAAATCCACCAGGTAGCCTTTTCTGTTTTTCAGCCCTTCTTCATAGATCTCCGGTTCTGAAGGCATCGGGCCTGACTGCTCCTTAACCGGCTCAGTGGCAGTAAAAGCCAGCTGTTTCCCGCCGGATGACCACTCATAATCCCGGATGGAAGTTTCAAACTGAAAGAGCTTCATCGGGCCCCCTCCATGTACCGGCATCTCATAGAGAGCGTTGACAGATTCCCCTTCGGGTTGGGAAAGAAAGGTAATGGACTCGTGACCGGGCCTGAAACGCACATCTCCCGCATTGGCTGTGGTATAATAGGCAATACGCTCACCAGTGGGGTGATGGTATACATACAGATGCACTTCAGCCGAACGGTTTTGCTTCATCGGATCAGCCGGATCTGTAACCGTATAGGCAATATAATTGGCATCTTCGGAGAGTTCAACACTCGTTACACTTCTCATTCCGGCCACGTCCTCGGGTGTCAGAACCCGGTTTTGTGCAATAACAGAAAAAGAAACACCGATGCCGAGGATCAGCATCAGAAAAGACCTTTTTAAACTTGTTCGAATATTCATAAGTTTTTATTTTGATTGGAAAATGTATTGCGGGGTATTTCAAAAACATCTAAGCCTTGGAATGGCTTCATGCAATCCCTTATTTATTTATAACAAAATACAACCCTGGTGGTTGAAAACCCATCTCAAAAAAAAGGATGCCAGCGGAGTGGCATCCTTTTTCCATTCAAACAGCAGGTTTATAAGGTGAAGGTATCCTTAAACAATTGTTCTTCAGATTTGATCTTATCTTCGTTTCCGTATACACACAAGGCGCTTTGCTCGAGGATTCTATCCACAAAGTCGGCCATCTCCTGTATGTCTCCGGCAGTGGTGGCAAGGACGGCATCGCGAGCGGCCTGAACCTCTTTCTCACTGGTATTGGTCAGATAGTAGGATAAGGCTGCCTCTCCTTCCTGCGAAGGTGAACGGGGCCTATCCATGTTGGAGATGGTTCCGATGATGAAACGGGTCATCTCATCTTCTCCCGGGGAGAATTTTCTGAGGAAATCGGCCGAGCCATCGATATTTTCAATGGTTCCTTTCAGATTCGGATCGCGGTAAGAGGCAAAATAGAAGTTGCCCGATTCGGAGAACCCGCAGAAACCTCCGTATGCACCTCCGATCACCCGGATCTGATTGTTCAGCCACTCCCGGGAAAGGATCTGATTGAGCACCCGAATCTTGCCATCGTATTCAAAACCCAGTTTCTTGAAGTTGTAACCTTTGGTCACATACTGAACTTTAGAAGGGGTGAGCATGCCTTCATTCCTGTTTTCGAATTCAAAGGACCACTCGTGAACAGCCAGCTCCTGATCCGGCATGTCCTGAACCAAACCCTTCAGACCTTCATTGTAGTCAGGCAGATCTTTCCCATCGCAGGCCACGTAAACCTTCATATTGGCCTTATTGAACAGCAATCCAGCCACTTCCTGAAGGTTGGCCACAATCTCATCATACTTCTCGTCATAGTTCTCCATCAAACCCGTGATAAACTCATAGTAGGAATAGCCACCCGTGAGTTCCTGGAATTTGCCCTGGTTCGAATAGTAAGAGGAAAGCCGGTTCATGGCCATTCCCAGTCCGTTGCGCTGGGTCATGGCATACAGTCTGGATTGGTGCTTGGTCAAAAGGGTCTTCAGGCGTTCCTTATCATCAATCTTCGATCGATACAGGATCTCATCGGCCATCTCAAATAATTTCCCGGTCTTATCATTGAGCACCTTACTGCCGACTTCAAAATGAGCCAGGAGGTTCTGGTCATTGTGATCCGCCAGGTCTGTTCTTAAACTGGTGGAGAAACCGCCCAGATGGGTGTTCAGAGCAGTATTCAGCTCACCGAAAGAATAATTTTCCGTGTTCAGATCTCCAAGCAGGGTTGCCAGCATCTTCATATATGGGATCTGCTCCTTAGGGATGACACGGCCATCAAACAAAAGTTTGCTGTACAGAATGTTATTGGTGAAGGTATTATAATGGAGCTGTTGGATTCCGTGAGCGGTTTTTTCTTCAATATCATAATATTCGGCTTCCGGATTGATCTCTTCCAGTTCCAGCAAGGGAACTTCCGCCAGGTCTTCCGGATCATCCTTTCTTTTCTGATAAGCAATAAGTTCCTCCGTCTCCTTAATTAAACTTTCCATCTCCGCCTCAGAAAGAGGGGTCTTAAATTCGGATAAATCCTGAGCGATTCTTTTATTCCTTTCAGCCTGTAATCCGGGTTTGGGCACCAGGGCAATCAAAAGGGAGTGGGGATTATCCAGGAATTCAGTTTGAATCAAATTCTCGAGTTCTCCGGCTTTCACCGCTTCCTTGGTCGCGGCCAGCGGGCCTTCCCACTTCAGGGTTAAGAACGGATCATCCGCATAAAGCCAGCCATTTCTTGCCTGGAACAGGTAGGTCAAGCCTTTTTGGGCATTATCACCTTCCCGGAGCCTGAACTCATGGCGATTCATGATGCCGGTGAGCATATCGCGGTCAATGCCTTCCTCTGCAACCTGCTCCAGGGTTTGCTCAACAACCTGGTGAAACTTCTTCTTGTCTTCCAGGTTGGCGTTTCTGACGTTCAACTGGAAAACACCCTGTTTATTGGACGAATAATAGGCGCCAATATCCCGGCCTATTCCAGCCTCCTGGAGTGCCAGTCTAACCGGGCCTGATTCATGATTGACCAAAGCCTCGGCCAACAGGCTCATCTTAAACTGCATCTCCTGATTGGCACCTTTCCCGGTTACCCAGTCCATGGTCAGGAAAGTCTTATTATCAGTACCGGCCGACTGGGCCACAGGGTAATATTCCACCACATCCTTCATCTGATCAAAGGGCTCCTGCAGCTTGATGGCGACCTCCTTCTCCTGCCGCTCAAATTTCGACAGGTATTCCTGGTTGATGAAAGCCAGGTCGCTGTCCAGGTCCGAATTGCCATACAAATACAAATAACTGTTTTCAGGATGGTAATATTTCTTGTGGAAATTGATGAACTGCTCATAAGTAAGGTCAGGAATGGCCTCCGGATGACCTCCGGAAGAATAGCCATAGGTGTTGTCGGGGAACAAATTTTTATCGATGTGGTAACCCAGCTCCCTGGAAGGACTGGAATAGGCCCCCTTCATCTCATTGTAAACCACTCCCTTGTACTCTACAGGGGCATCTTTGGAAGTAAGCTCATGGTGCCAGGCTTCCTGTTTGAAGATCCTCGGATCATCGTATATCCTGGGAAAGAACACGGCATCCAGATACACATGCATCAGGTTGCGAAAATCCTTGTCATTCATACTGGCCACCGGATACATAGTTGCATCGCTGCTGGTCATGGCATTTAAGAAGGTGTTCAGTGAACCTTTCGTCAGCACGGTAAAAGGGCTCTTCACCGGGAAGTTTTTGGAGCCATTCAGCACGGAGTGCTCAATGATGTGCGGTGTACCGCAATCGCTCTGGGGAAGGGTCTTAAACGAGGCGCAAAAAGTCTTGTTCTTGTCTTCGTTGGCAAGCTTCATTAAGCGGGCTCCGCTCTTCTCATGTTCAAAATAATACGCATCGGAATTGACTTCCTGAATAAATTCCTTTTTGATCAGTTTAAAGCCATGATAGGTTGAACCTACCTGGTACTTCTCCGACTGGCATGAAATCAAAAAAAGGGAGGCTGCCAGCACCCCCAGTAAAACAGTTTGTAAGGACTTGATTCTCATCTTATCTTTTTTAAAGGTGAAACGTAAATGAAAGATACGCTTTTTTTATAAAAATCTCCCACCCAGCTGAATTTTTCCATCTATTTTTGCAATATGTTATGAAGCACCTTTGAATGGGACCTTGACGGATATTTTTTGTCTTCCGGCTCCACAATGCAAAACACTCTGTGGTCATGGAGACGACAGGAAGTACGTCGATAGGGCGTTTCCAGACGATCAAGCCGGCGATCCAGAAAAAGAAGAATAAATCCATACATCACGGACCTATGATCCAGGTAGGTTTTTGAATCCCGAAGATTGAACATATAGGCCCTCAGCGCGGCAACGGCATTCATAGCGGCGCCCGACCAGGCATGCAACAGGCTGAAATGGAGGGTGAAGAATAACGTAGCAAATAGCTGGGCGATCAGAGTGAAGGAACGTTTGTCCTTCTGAAAGGAAATGACGATCCCCAGCAAACCCAGAAAACCAATAAACTGTATAAAGTAGGGATTCATGATTGAAGATTGTGATACCCGGAAAAGATGGTTCACAATAGGTTCTTTTTCCTTCCCTTTTTATGCAGTAAAATATCGGTATCTTCCACAGTAATCATACAGCCTGTTCGGATCTTATCGAAATAAGGCAGCAGGATCTTTTCCGAGAAATTCTCAATTTTTTCTGCCTCATCGATGATCTCCACGACCATGGGCAGTTTTTCCGAAACCTCCCAGAATTTGCGGGAATGGACCACATGGCTCGAGCCATACCCCATAGAGCCGTTCAGTACTGTTGCGCCTGCCATGTCATACCTTTTGGCGGCATACACAATCATTTCATAGAGAGGACTATGACGGAACTTATCGGTGGAGCTGATAAATACCCGCAAAATCTTAGCTTTTCCCTGGGTTTGCATAATTCAGATCATTTTGGTGAGGTAGTTACCTAAAAATACAGCCATTATACCTATGAAGATACTCAATCCGGTGTAAAAAGCAAAATGAAAAAAATCGCCGTCGCGCAGCAAAGCCACGTTCTCATTGATAAAAGTTGAAAAAGTGGTAAAGCTCCCGCAGAAACCAACAGTTAAAAACAACCGCCATTCCGGAGTTAACAGGTTTTCCTTAACTGAAAGCCCGTAAAGAAAACCAATGAAAAGACTTCCCATCATATTAACGATAAATGTGCCATAGGGAAAAGCGGACAGGGCCATGTTCTGAATGAGCCTGGATAGTAAAAAACGCGAAACACTACCCAAAAACCCGCCGGTTCCGATGATCAATAACAGACGCCACATAAAATGCACTTTCGTTGATTACGTATAAAACATGCAGGAGTCATCAGCATTTAAGGCAGTTAAAGGTGAACCCCATCACCTGAGGCTCAAAAATAGTAAAAACCAGCGAGAATCAAACCTTGATTGCCCCGGATGTTTTTCGTACCTGCATCATGAAAACAGGTTCTTCCGGCAAATGTGTAGGTGAAATGTGAAAATAAACTGGAAGTCACAGGTCCGGGAGCTTCCCCTCCATCCATAGACCCTGGCGTAAATTTACAACCGCCCACAGGAAATTTCTGGATGAAAAGATTGACATCTCAGGTATTCTTTGATAACTTAATGCTGCGACATAAAAACCGAGAATTATGCCGGAACTGCCAGATGTAGAAATATTCAGACGCTATGCGGAAGAACATGCCCTGAATCAGGAAATAAAGAAAGTTTCAATAGAGGATGACAAGATTGCCGCAACATCGCCCCAAACCATTTCCGAGTCACTCAGGGATCGTCAACTAAAAAAAGCCGAACGGATAGGCAAATACCTGTTTCTGCCCACAGAGCGGCAATCGGTGCTGGTGATGCACTTCGGCATGACCGGCTGGCTGGAGTACCAGAAGCACGAAAAGTCTCAATACACAAAGGCTTCCCTGAATTTTAGCAATGGGTATCACCTCTGTTTTGTTAATCCCCGCAAACTTGGCAGGTTACACATTACCGACAACATCCAGGAATTTTGCCGTTATATGGAAATAGGACCCGATGCCCTTGCCATTGGTGAGGGGGATTTTATTCAAAAGATGAAGAAAAAAAGGGGCATGCTCAAATCCGCCCTGATGGATCAAAGCTTTCTATCCGGTCTGGGCAACATATATTCCGATGAGATCCTCTTTCAGGCCGGGCTTCATCCCAAAACCAGGATATCCAGGCTGAACGAAGCCCATATCGGCCATCTGTTCAGCCGGATGAAAGAAGTATTAAGCCTGGCCATCGAACACCGGGCCAATCCGGACAACATGCCGGACCATTTTATCATACCCCATAGGAAAGAAGGATCCATATGCCCTTCCTGCGGCGGCGAAGTTCAAAAGGATAAACTATCCGGCCGGGGATACTACTTTTGCCCGAGGTGCCAGGCAGGAGAGGAAGAATGAAAAAAAATGCTACCTTTAGGGGCATGCAATAAGTAAATTTATAAATATGTCGAGTTCGGGAGTATTATATCGCTTGATCGCCATCAGTGCGGCCGTTGTCATTGCAGGAATAATCCTGTCCGGACCTCCAGGGGTGTATGTGGTTTCCCTGTTCCACCCCCAGCCTGAATGGACCGATGCAGCTACCTTCATCGACCATTATCATCCCATCCAGGCTTTTCCCTTTGCCGGAGGGTTCCTCCTGATACTGGGGTTCACTTTTTTCATTGCCGCTGCCAGCCAACTGGCGGTGCTTCCCACTCAGAAAGTACCTGCCACCCTGGCCATCATCTTTTCTGCCGCTTTTGCCGTGATGGTAGGCATTAATTATACCCTCCAACTGGCCTGGGTTCCGGAATTGGTTCGGCAGGGCGATCCGGGGCTCTCCCGCATTACCATGCAAAACCCTAATTCGATCGGATGGGTGCTGGAGATGTTCGGCTATGCCTTTCTCGGCCTGTCCACATGGGCCATTTCACTGGTTTTCTGGGGAAGCAGGATGATGAACACCATCCGTTTCCTGCTGATCGCCAATGGCTTTATCAGCATTATAGGTGCCATCCTGACCACCGGCGGAATGAGCTGGTTATATGAAACACCGGGTATCATCAGTTATGTGCTTTGGAACCTGCTGATCATCGTCACGATGGCACTCGTTTATTTTGAGTTTCGCAGAAGGAGGCTTCGCGGAGGACAATAATTTCAGGTCAACAAGCGAGATGCCAGCTCCAGTCCTGTTGCAGCCATCAGGGTGATCAGCCCACTCCACAATACCACTCCGGTAAGCAGGAAAACCATCAGACGACGGGTTCGTTTGATCAGGGCCAATCCCAGCAAAGTAGAAAGAATCGGACCAATCAGGCCACAAGCAATCAACCCGAGGACTGCCACTCCATATCGTTCCATCAGTCTGGTGAAGCGGCCCTGCTGTTTCTCAACGTGCTTCTCACCAAATCGCCCCAAAACCCACTTCTTGAGCCTTTCTCCTGATAACAACAACACCAGCACCACAGTGATGGATCCCAACGCTGTGAACGCAGCCGTGACAAACGGGTGCGCATCTATGGCGAAACCCACTGATATACCTTTCCAGATACCGGTGATACCGGCCAGATAAATGGTGGAGATTTGCACCCAAAGATTGCCCATGCCAGGATTCTGATTTATGGATGGATACTGTTTGGCAATCCCAAATTACAAACAAATTTTAATACCGCATAACCCCCATTCCTGCGAAGTATCAACTCTTGTATGCCATATTCTCGGCCACAATCAGAAAATGGTTGGGCAGTTCCTGATGCGTCCGGATCGAACTGAAAGGAACGGTTTCCAGTTGCTTGATCACCTCATCTTCCCGGTAGCGTTTGCTTACAGGTGGTCCATGTGCGGTATCCTTCTTTTTCCAGTCTACAACGGCCAAACGTCCTTCAGGCTTCAGCACCCGTGCACATTCTTTCAGCAAAGCATGGGGATCATGGAATTCATGATGCAGGTTGATCATCACCAATACATCGGCTATATCATCTGGAAGGGGAATAACGGACTCCTCCATCTGAACCGGTTCGATGCGGGGATGCAGGGGGCTCACTTCTCGGTGTATATACTCGATCATGGCCTCCGAAATATCCAGGGCGTAAACCTTCTTCACTCCTTTCATCTCAGCAAAACGCACACTAAAAAAACCTGTCCCCGCTCCCAGATCGATCACAGTTTCGGGACGATCCACAGCCAGTGGCTTCCAGATGACCCCGGGAGGTATATCCTTGAGCCTTTGCGGATCGTTAAGATGCTCGAGTTTCGCCGGATCAAATTTGAATCCTTCCATAGCTCCGATTTAATGCTGATTCGTATTCTTAATGATTTCAGGTATGTGCGAGATGTTGTCCACTTTAATCAGCGCGGGATGAGAAAGGTCCGACTCATCCAGCTCCTCATGTTTCCAGGTAGTGTGAAAAGGAACATATACCCCATAAGATCCCAGCCCAAGTACAGGTAGAATATCCGATCTCAAAGAATTGCCCACCATCATAAAAGATTCAGGGGGCACATCCAGATGATTCAGCATCTTCTTATAATCGCCTTCCTGCTTATCACTCATAATCTCGATGTGGTGAAAATAGCCTTCCAGCCCCGACTTTCTTAGCTTCCTTTCCTGGTCCAGCAAATCCCCCTTGGTGGCTACTATGAGTCTGAACTGCTCTCTGTGAAGTTCATCCAGCACCTCACGCACGCCATCAATAAGCTGAACAGGTTTGTTGATCAGATCCTTGCCCAACTCAAGTATCTTATGGATGGTGCCTGCCGAGACCTGATCGCTGCTGATCCTCAGGGCAGTCTCAACCATAGATAAAATAAAACTCTTGGCTCCATAGCCGTATAACGGTATGTTGCCTACCTCGGTTTGGTAAAGCAGTTTTTCCACCTGCTCGCAGGGTGCATAATCACTTAATAAGGTACAAAAGCGCCTGGTGGTATCATAAAAGTAGGGTTCATTCACCCATAGGGTATCATCTGCATCAAATCCAATCACCTGAATTTTATTCATCATAACTTGCTATACAAAAATAAAGGGTTTACGGTTCAATCCAACCCTGGTGAGAAAATTTCTCTGCCGCTTATCACCGCCTTTTCCTGGGTGCACTTCGCGATATTAACGGTGGGGCTCCATCGCCACAGATAAGTAACGGCAAGGTTATGTATCCGGCGTCAAACTCCGGACAGAGAACCCTGCCGCAAACAGCAGTTACTTTGTTGCAAAAAAATATCATCCAGCCCCTTTGCTGATCAGCAAATCAAACCGGAAAAGAGGATGTTGGCTTTATTTCTCACCTAGTCCGGGAAATTTGTTGCGCACATATTCCACACCTTCCTTGGTGAAACGATAATGAGCCTGTCTGCCGACCTTGCTGACCTGCTCAACCAATTTGCGGGCTTTTTCAGCGTTCTTCATCAGATTGGAGGGATTGCTCACCTTTATATCGTTTGCCTTAAGCGTGTTGGTAACATCCCGCACCTTAAATGTATTCTCTCCAGAGGCAAGCTGATTCAAATAAGCGGCTATCAGAGCCTTATCCGTATTCTTTAGCTTCTTGGGTACACTCCTCATCCATTCACCAACCTGATTGGCCTGGGTGGAAGTTTTCGCCTTGGGAGCGGCTTTCTTTCTGGTTTTAGTTTTAGTCGTTGCAGACTTCCGGGTAGTGGTTTTGGGTTTCGCTGTTTTGGTTTTGGTTTTGGTTCCGGTTACCTTCTCCTGAATACCAAGCTTTTCCTCCATCTCACGATATTGCTTGGTAACAAAATCTGAAGGCCCTTCAATGGAAATCTCAACTTCACCTACTTTAACATTAATTTTAGAATTGTTCTCATTCATAACGATACATTTTTAATAGATAAATACAATTTTTCGAATACTTAAATATGGGTATACTAATTATATAATTCACTGAAAAAAACATTAACTGCGAAATGATGGCCACGCTCCTGTAATTCTTTAATAGATACAAGGCCGATCAGCTTTTTGTTTATATTTTCCTTATATAATTACTCAAAGAAAACGATTTTCCCTCGTATACAACGAAAAAACAAACGCGGGTAAAACACTTATTTACAGATCAATAACCCAATAAACAAACGCAGTATGACAATAGAACTATACCAATAATGGGTATAAATATATAGTATAATATAATTGAATCCAAATAGTTGATTGATTATTTGGATCATTTATCAAAAAATGAATAGACTTTTCCACTTATTGAATAATAATTCCTTCCTTATAAGTATTAGATAAAAAATTACATTTGATTAAAGATCAGAATTATAGCATTAAGATCCATATGAATGGATTATTTACCATAGTTCATTCTTCCATCATCATCTAATATGAATAGGAAAACACAAAAGAGTACTTATTTTCAATACCATACAGCATCAAGGCCGCTCCCGGTAAAAATTTTCCTCTTTTTTTTGACCCACTCCAGAATTAATTACGTGCTTACCCAATAAGGATAAAACCACAATTTTTGCTAATCAATCTTCAAATGGATTACAAGTCAAAATTGAAATCACAATAAAAAAACGGCATTATGAAACCCACATGCACGATCTTACACAACAAGGACATGATTAAGCATGGGGGTTACATATGACCATAATAAATAAAAAGATAATCATATGAAACATCAGCATGTTGTAGGCTATCGATTCCTTCTGCTCCTTGTATGGGCTATTTTTAGTGTATTAAAAACAAATGCTCAGGATAACCCGGTAAGCATATCGGTACAGGTCATTCCTCCTTATTCGCCTTATTTTTCAGATTATATTGGCGAGAGCGGGAATATTACTTCCGAGTACAATGACTTGATCATGGTCACCCTCCAAAACACCGATATGAGCAACAGTTATCAGTTAAAGCTCATACCAACAATTTCATCCAACACGAATGTTTCAGTGGAAGTTCAGCCCGGCTTCACTCCCACCCGTCCGATCAGCCTGGCACCAGGAGAGACGAGGGTCCTCAACATGTCTGATTTAAAAGGCTATAATTCCAACCTCAACAACAACCACATAGCCTATTCAGGGGTAAGCTACAACGAACTGGTGCAAACCGGGGTTCTACCTGAAGGCAATTATACGGTATGTATACAGGCCTATGACTATAACACCTCCACACCTTTATCAAACAGTGAGCCGGGAGGCTGCAGCGCCGGCTTCTTGGTCTCTCATCCTGATCCACCGCAAATCACCTTTCCCGTGAACGGGTCGGAGATACTGGCGGGGGATCCACAAAACCTTCAGTTCAGCTGGACACCCCCGGCCGGCGGATCCGGTAATTATCAATACAACGTGCGTATTGTGGAGTTATCCGGCACCCAGCTGGATCCGTATTTCGTGATGAACAACAGCAACTATGCCTTTTACAGGGAGCAGGGTTTGATGGTACCTTCCCTGTTATATGACATGAGCAAACCCACCCTGGAGCCTGGTAATACTTATGCTGTAAGGGTAACGGCCAATGATCCGCAGAGCCAGACGATGATCAAGAACCAGGGTCAGAGCGAGATACATGTATTCCGTGTACAGCAGGACACCGCTTTGTTGGCCGACACCACCTCCGAAGAGACAGCAGAGGAACAGCCAGCTTTTGCTTGCGGGGGAGATTGTGATTTTGACCTCTCGGGCGTTGACCGCACGCCGGTTACCACTTTCCAAACCGGCGACATCATAAAAGTGGGCCATTATGAGGTACAGATCACAGGCGGCAACTGGTCGGGCGATCAGCTTACGGGAGAAGGAAAGATCCTGGCCACCGACTACATCCCTGTGGCTGTGAATGCCGATCTGATCAACCTGCAAATCAATTCAAACGGCCGTGCCTTCAATGGCAAGGTGCAAGCTCAAGCCGGCAACACCAACCTTTTCAATCAAAGCATGCTTTCCGACATGGCCGGTCAGATCAACCTCCCTCAAACGGATCCTTCCATCCTGTTCAACCAACTGAGTGATCCGGGCAGGCTACTGGCCAATCTTCAAAATGAAGCCACCATGGATCTGCCGTTGGGTATTGGGGCACCCGGCGACTACTATACGGTGGCTCTGGTGGGCATGGTGCTCAAACCTGAGAAAGCTACCATCAACACAGCCGCTATGATGGCGGCACCCGAAGAACAAAATAAATACCTGGCTTTTGGCGCCAAGAATGTGTGCATCAATCCCTCCGGTCTGGCAGCTTCTGATTCGATCCAAATGTCGCTGTTGGAGGATGTGAACATTCGGTTCTCCGATGATGTAAGCATGAAGCTTTCCACAACAGCCGGCAACGCCAGCACCTATGCAACAGCAGGATGTGAAGGCTTTGGCCGGGTATATGCTCAGGGCGATCTGATCATGTCGCCGGAAGTAATACGATATGAGAATCCTGATGGAACACAAAACACCCAGGATACGGTTAAGCTCAGCTTTGCCACCTCGTTTTCAGACTGGTCCGATTGGTTGATCGCCGCCAACCTCTTCGATGAGAACCGGCGCTATCAGTTCCCCGAGATGGAAGATTACAGCTTCCGGATTCAGCAAATGGTGCTGGATCACAGCGACCTGCGCAACGACCCCTCCCTGGTATTCCCCGACCAATATGCCTCGGCCGACCGCAATGCAACATGGAAAGGTCTGTACATCAAAGCCTTTAATATGATGATGCCCCGTTTCATCGACAAGAACGATGATCAACGCATCGAACTAACCGGTCGCAACATTCTGATCGATCAGCATGGGGTTTCCACTTTCATCGAAGCCAACAACGTGCTTACTCAAAATGAAGGCAGACTGGGCGACTGGGCCTTCTCCATGGACTATCTGGCACTGGAGTTGGTAGCCAGCAGGCTGGACTCGGCCTCTATGAAAGGAGAGCTGCTGATGCCAATCTCCGATTCCAGCTTCAGCTATACCACTCATATGAGTTACCTCAACAGCCGGCTGGACTATGATTTCAATTTGGTTACCGCCGACGTGATCAATGTGCCCATGTGGTATGCGCAAATGGACCTGTATGAATCTTCCAGGCTGGATCTGACGATCAACACCAACAATGAGGTGACGATCCAGGCCATCCTCAACGGAAAACTTACCCTGGACAGTGAAGTCGGCGATTTCGACCAGGTGAAGATCGGCGGTCTGGAGTTTGAGCAACTGGTCCTTCGCAATAAACCCCAATATATCAGAATGGACGGGGCCATGGCATTGGATGCCTCGGCCTCACCATCCCTGATGGGCTTTGGACTGAATCTGGGAGGCAACGGATCGGGATCCAACTCCGAATCCGGGGCTCTAAACGGTAGCCTGGACATTGGCCTGGATGAAGTGAGTTCCCGACGCACAGCCCTTTTCATGGATATGGGAATAAACTTCACCGGAAAGGGGGAGAGCAATTCGCTCTCAGGCAATACACGAATCAGCCTCGAAGCCCGCTATAATCCTCAACAGGTGAAATGGGAAAACGCCTCGGCTTCCATCGAACAAATTGAACTCGATGCCAACATGGGGATTATGGACATCTATGGGATGATCCGGTTCTTTAAGGACAACCCGGTCTATGGAAAAGGTTTCCAGGGTACGCTTAACAGCCGGTTCTTAGAAACCATCAACGTGGATGTGAATGGACTGTTCGGTTCGGTAGACGACTACCGCTACTTCTATGTAGACGGCAAAGCCTCTTTTGGAGTCGGCGGCCTGGGTTTCTTCGGCCTCGGCATGTATGGCTTCGGCGGAGGTCTGGCCTACAATATGGAAAATACGTCCCTGCCCACTACCGACGACATCGCCCAAAACACATCAGGCGTACAGTCCGATTATGAACCCAAAGAAGGATCCTTGGCACTGAAGGCCACAGTAATGATGGGCCTCCAGGGTGATCCTAAGCCCTGGAACTCCGATGTGACCTTTGAAGTAGGATGGAACAATCAAAGCGGGCTGACCCGAATCGATATCGGTGGCGACTCCTATTTCATGCAGGAGCTGGCCGACCGGTCCAACCCCAAATTCAAAGGGACCCTGGACATGACCTACAACTTTAACCAACAGCGGTTCATGGCAGCCGCCCAGACCGACATCCGTATACCTGCGCAGGATCCCAACATAACAGGAAATATGCCGGCCAACTTCCTGTTCGATTTTCAGCGGGGAGGAGGCCTGAGTGAGTGGTACATCAAATTTGGCGAACCCAGCGACCGCATCATCACCCATGTTGCCATCACCGAGGATATCTCCTTCACCAACGGCTCCTATTTCATGACCGGCTCGAACATTCCGGGCATGCCGCCTCCGCCACCCGCTATACTCCAGGAACTCGACATCAGCCAATCCAGTCAGCTGGCCCGACCCAATAACCATGCCATTGAAGCGGGAGCAGGTTTTGCCCACGGCCTCAAACTCGACTTCGAGCTGAACGAGATGGATGCAGTGATCTGCAACATCGACGCCCGTCTGATAGCTGGCTATGATATATCTGTCATGGACTGGTCGAGAGAAGGCATCCTGTGCAACGGCCGTTCAGAGTTTGGCGTGAATGACTGGTATGCCAAAGGCCAGCTCTACTTCCTGGCCAGCGCACATTTCTATGGCAAAGGACCGAAGGAGATGACCTATTTCAGAACCTCGCTGGCCGCACTGGCACAAGGAGGGCTGCCCAATCCCACCGGTGTGCGCGGCAAGGTACAGGCTACCTTCGACGTGGGCTGGAAAACCTGGAAACCTTCCAAAGAATTCTACATCGGAGAGATATGTGAGATGTCCATTCCGGAAGATGCCGAGCCGGATATCGAAAATCCATACCAGGACGCCCAGTTCATCTCCAGGGTGAGCCCCGACCAGGGAGGGGACAATATATCACCTATTGTAGTCCCTGAAGTCGAATTCAACTACCCGGTGGAAAAAATCAAAAATTTCACTTTCCCGGATGGAATGGGCGGAACAGTCAGCAAAACCTATAAGATCGGGTATGATCTCTACATCCGCGAAAACGGTTCTTCCAACCGCATCGACCTGAGCTCGGCTCCTTCCGGCAACAACAGAGAACTGGAGATCACCATGAACGAACAATTGAAGCCGGAAACGGCCTATGAGATCGCAGCGGAAGCCACCCTCCTTCAAAAATCCGGGAACAACTGGAATGAAGTACGTGAAGGCAACCGCATCGTTCACGAGAAAGTCTCCAACACTTTCATAACCGGTAAGAAAGAGAAATTCAGTGACATCGATATAGCAGAAATGACGCCGGTGAAACGGCAACGATACTTTAAAAAAGGAGACCATCCACAGGGATTGATCCGTTTCCGCACGAACATGGATGGATTCTTCAATCAGTATTCCGGTAAGCAGATTCAGGTGAAGTTCACTTCCCTCGATGAATCCGACGAGCATGTGGTGGATGCCAGCCTCTACAGCGACCGGCTCACATACCCCATGCCCGATCTGAATAAGGAAACCATCTACAGCGTTAAGATCCTTGCAGTAGACAGGGAGGAAGAAAGTTCAACATCTTCCGGCTATGGATGGTTCGGCAACAACGGGTTTGCATTTTCTGTGCTGAACAATTCCGGCTCCAGCCAATCAGGTAGTTCGCAAAGCGGTTCCGGAAGCACCCAATCCGGAGGCTTCTCCACCGGCGTTCAAAGCACCCAATACAATTTTAACACCAACGCCACGGCCGCCGATGACCTGGAGCTGGACCCCACTGTTTTCGCTCCGGTGCTCTATGAATATCACTTCCGCACCAGTATGTTCAACACCCTGGGTGAGAAACTCAACAGCCTGCAGGATGCTGAAGTGTCCCTGGCCTATCAGAATGTGGGAGCTGAGACCGCTAAGAAGCTTACGATACGTCTTCAGGGCCCCGAGCGCTTTGAGGGATACCTCCAGAATCAAAACAATGAACTGGAATTTGAAGAGGTGACATATCGCCTCGAGCACAACAACGGTGTAGAGGACGACTTTTTACCTGACTGGTACCTCAATAACGTGAATTATACTGTAAACAGCAGCCAATCCTGGACTGAAAAGGTTACCTATCAGGTGCTCCGGCAAACAACCCCGTATGAAGCCTTTGGTCAGGACCCCTACCAGTTGAAAGGTTACTGGCAGGGAAGCGGCATATTGCCATCGTATTTTGACGGACCTCTTAGTGACCGCAACATCCAATACGGATGGGAACCCGACTACTCCAACTCCGGTAACTCCACGGGTTACGGATACCATACATCCTCCAACACGCAGAACATCAATTTCAGTGCGAGCGGCACATTCGTGAATGCCAACGACCTGTCCCTGGGCAGCGATGCATATGACGCCTCCGAACTGACCACTGTGATGGCTGTGGAAGTGACACTGGAACGTAAGATCCTGCGCGAATTCCAGAATGAAACGGTCCCGGCCGTGGAAGTGGCCAAACAATATGAAACAGGAGGTCCCGGTCAACCGGGTGGGGCACCTGGCACGAGTGGTGGCATGAGCACCACAGACCTGGAAAGCGCCCAATACCTATCCATGCCCAATGGCAATTACCAGATCCGGCTACGTATGACCGAAGGCAACACGTTAACTAAAACCGTCTACTTCAACTTTTAAAAACATTCAACCATGAAATATTTCATAATAGGCTCGATGATCATGCTGATGAGCATTACCGCTTATGCACAACAGAGCAACAGCAGCTTCCGGGTATTTTCAAAATACCAAAACGGCCAGGTGTATCTTAAGATACAGCCCATCGAAACCCAGGCCTGGTATGAAGCCCGGCAGAAAGGTTATGTCATTGAGAGAAAGGAACTGAATGGGGAAGAACCCTTTCAGGTAATCTCCTCCTCGCCTCTTGTTCCTTATTCACAGGAACGCATGAGGCAATTGGCACAGGAAGATCCATATACAGGTGAGCTCATGACCGTCCTTTACGATATGGAACAGATGGAAAACCCTGATGAAATGAATTTTCCGCAGCTGGAAGAAAGGGCGAACAACCTGACAGGTACGATCTTCCTGCATTTCTATCTCTCATGCATGTCGCCTACCAGCAGCGAAGCTTCCGGTCTTCAGTTCACCGACATCGAAGCGCAGGCGAACCGGCAATATCAATACCGTGTGCGCATTAAAGGGGAAGAAGAAAATAGTGCGTCCGCGCGGGTAAACACATTCCGTGAAACGAGCCAGTCCCTGCCAATGGTCAACCTCAGGGGATTGGACAAAGCGGTTCAAATCAACTGGTACCATAAGGATTATAGAGAGGTATACATTGGATATCGCATTGAAAAATCGGCCGACAGGAACAACTGGGGCTATCTGGGAGAGGCCCCCATCATCTATAACAAACGTGTATCGAGTGAATCAGAAGATCTTGAACCGGGATATATTTACGAGGGAGACAGCCTGGAACGAAACTACAAGCCCTACTATTACCGGCTGACCGGCATCGACTTCTTCGGTCACCGCATGGGTCCCGGCCAGGTCTTTGAGGTTAGGGGCAGGGACCTTCAGGCTCCCGGCCAACCCCGGCAAGTTGAACTTGCCCATCAGGATAACGGCAGCATGGAGCTCAGCTGGGATTATCCGGTCAACCAGACACCTGATCTGGCCGGTTTCTTTATTGGCCGGGGCCCGGAGCCTGAAGGTCCTTTCAAGCAAGTAAACCGGAATATGCTTCCCCCAAAATCCCGAAGCTACCAACTCGATCAACCCACTGAGCCCGGCATCACCTACTATGTTGTGACCGCCCTGGATACAGCCGGCAACTATAAAAATTCCCTGACTGTATACGAATCGGTGCCCGATAACACACCTCCGGCTACACCTGATCGGCTGACAGGTTCAATCGACACCAGTGGCGTGGTCACCCTTACCTGGCCGCGTGGAGAAGAAAACGACCTGATGGGTTACCGCCTCTACCGTTCCAACCAACCCGATCATGAATACGTACAGATAACCCATGCCCCCCTGGCCGATACGATCCTGCGGGATACCATCACACTGCGAACACTAACCAAAGAAGTATTCTATAAAATAGTGGCGGTGGACAACAATTATAACCACTCTCCCTTCTCTGCACCCGAGAAGGTGATAAGACCTGATGTGGTGCCCCCCGTGCCACCCCGTATCCGCAGCGTATCTCTGAATAACAATACGGTGTCCGTTAAATGGGCAGCCAGCTCCAGCCGCGATGTGGAAGAAAATATCCTGCTCAGGCAGGACGGTGATGAATGGATGCAGGCAGGCACCTTTACAGACCAAACCTCCTTCCGGGAGCCCCTTCCCGCCGACCGGCAACAAATAGTCTATGCCATGGTAGCCCGGGATAAAAGCGGCCTGTATTCCGATACATCCGACACCCGTTCCGTTCGAAGCATAAAATTCTATAAACTGGAAACCGCCGCGGGCATTGAAGCCCGTTACAACCAGGAAGAGAAAAGGGTGCAGATCAAGTGGGACGGCCCGGGAGGAGACAATATATTCTATATCATATACAGAGGAACCCCGGAAAAAGGTCTCCGCATGTACCAAACTGCCGACAACGGAAAATCCAGTTTCTCAGACAACCGGCTGGTGCCGGGCAGGGAATACCAGTATGCCATCCGGGTAAAACGAGCCGATGGCAAAACCAGCCCGCTCAGCGACCGGGTAACGGTACAGGTTAACAATCCATAATAAACCGTCCATCTCTATGGAAAAACACGAATGATAACAGCGACAAACAGGATAAACACCCAATTGATAAACCAAAAAAACAGGATGATGCGTATATTGATACTACTATTGCTTGGGGCTTTGGCCATGCCCCACTTCACATCGGCACAGGATATCGGACAGGTAGGAAAAGGCGATGCCCTGGATCTAACCGGATCACTAAGCTTCAGCACAGGCTACTACAATACCAGCCTGGGCTATAACCGGCAAGATCCTTTTGCCTACAGGCTTACAGGTAACGCTGTGTTGTCGGTCTATAACTGGCAGATTCCCTTTACGCTCTCCTATGCCAATCAGCAGTTCAACTCCAGCAATCCCTTTCAACAGTTTGGCATATCACCCCGTTACAAATGGATCAGGATGCATGCAGGCTACTCCAGCATGTCCTTTTCCCCCTACACCCTGAACAACCATACCTTCCTGGGTGGAGGCCTGGAAATCACTCCCGGTAAGTTCCGCTTTAGCGTGATGTATGGCAGGCTACGTGAACGCCAGAGCATGGTTGAGAACCAACTGATGTCTTTCAGGCCGCCTGCCTATAAACGATTGGGCTATGGCATGAAGATCGGCTATGGCACGGCACAGAACCACCTCGATCTGATTGTTTTCAAGGGCAAAGACGATACCACTTCCCTGTCCCCTTCTGCCAACCTACCCATTCTTCCTGCCGAAAACCTTGTAGTGGGTATATCTACACGGTTGCAGCTGCTGAAAAATGTGAGTTGGGAGGTACATGCCAGCGGAAGCGCTTATACACGTAACCTTTACTCCGATCCTTTGGCGGCCGAAGAGATCAACCTACCCAATTTCCTCACCAACTTATATGAACCCAGGTTCTCGAGCCGGTTCAATTATGCGGGTCACACCTCCCTGAACCTTCAGCTGGGCAACTTCGGCATCAAAGGAACCTACCGCAGGGTGCAGCCCGAATACAAGTCCATGGGCGTGTATTACCTGAAAAATGATGTGGAACAATATACCATCGCCCCGAACTTCCGGCTTTTCAAAGGCAGGGTAAGCCTCTCCGCCTCCCTGGGCATCGAACAGGACAACCTGATGGACAACAAGGCGGTCACCACCCACCGGCAGATCGGATCGGCCAATCTGAACTGGAACACACGCGGGGCTTTCGGCATGAACGTACAGTACTCCAACTATCAACTTGATCAAAATCCCGCCTTGCTGAATCTCAACGACACCACCAAAATAGCCCGGGTCAACAGGAACCTGTCGGTCATGCCCCGGCTCATCTACCGGAAGGATCAAAAAACACACCAAATAACCCTCTATGCCAATAATCAAACTCTGACCGACAACAATCCCTTTACAGCAGAGATGACCGAGACCGACTCCTATACCGGTAACCTGTCCTATGGATACCGCAACGCCAAAAGCGGATGGAACACGAAATCCAGCCTGAACTATACCCAATTGCAAACCCCGGTCAATGAGATAGTACGCTATGGCATCACCGCAGGCATTGGCAAAAGCTTGTTTGACGACCGCCTGCAAACAAATCTCAGGACATCCTACAGCCGGAACAATGTGGACCAGAGCAATGCCGGCCACATCCTGAATTTTCACCTGAATCTGGGATACCGGGTACAATCAGGACATTCACTCAACCTGACGTTAAAGCTGACGGACAACGAAACCTCCAATGTCAATTTCACGGAAAACATGGCGAATCTGCAGTATACGTACCGGTTCAGATAAAACCAAAAATTGAAGTTAGAGTTGAAAAAAGTTGAAAGTTGAAAAGAAATTAAAGGTTGAAAAAAGTTGAACGTGGAAAAAAGTTGAAAGATTAACATTGAACATTCAATTCAACATCCTAACATTCAACATTTACATCTGTCCGATAAACCCTCCGGTAAGACGTGTGAGGTTGGTTCGTGAGTCGATCAGGTTGTATATCGAGCGCAGCCTTTGAAGGGCAGCATTGATATATATAAGTTGTATGTCCCGGTAATTAAAGGAGTTGATGGTTCCGTTGCGGAACTTCTCCTGGGCGATCTCCAGGTTGAGCTCGGCTGCCTCCAGATTCTCTTCAGCCACCTGCAACAGGTTGGTGCGCACATCATAGCGGTCGTATTCATTATAGAGCACATTGATCAGGCTGTGTTTGATCTCATCCGTCTCGGTTTGCGTGATCTCTTCATTGACTCTGGCCACCTCAACGGCACGTTTACGGGTACCGCCCGTATAGATGTCGTAGCTCAGGGTGAGGTTGGCAAAAGGCGATATGGATTCACGGGTAACCGGGTCGAGTCCTTCATTTTGGGTTCTCGACCATGAATTGTCGACCCCTGCTGAAAGTCTTAGCGAAGGATACAGGTCACTTTCCTGCAGCCTCACCTGGTCTTTCTGCAGCATCAGGTTGGCATATTGGTTCTGAAGGGTCTGGTTATTGGAAAGCATCTTATCCAACAAATCACTGAGCTTGTAGGAAGAAGTATCTGCCTGGAAGGAGTCGGTGAAGTTCCACCGCTGATTGGGCTCTTCTCCAAGAACAAAATTCAGGTTGCGGATGGCGTTGCGCAGCACGACCTGCTGATTCAGATAGGCAGAGGAATCTTCAAGGTACACATTCTTGGCCTGAAGCACATCGTAGCTCAGTGCACTGCCCAGCTCCCGGCGCATCACCTCATAGCGGTAACGGTCGCCCGAGAGGCGCATCACCCGCTGAAGCACCTCGAGCTGTTCCTCTTGTAGGAGGACGTTATAATATCCCTGAATGACATCCTGTATGGTGTTTTCCACTACCACGGCTGAACGGCCTTTGGCAAGGGTTTCCAGAGTATTCAGCCTGCTCTTGGTGACCTGAACCCGGTAACCATCAAAAAGGGTCCAGTTCAGACCTATACCCCCGAAAAGGTTATTGGAGGAAGAATTGTTGAGGGCATCGAAGTTGTTGGAAGAGGTGGCATCGAAACCCACCCTGGGATATCGCCCGGCGGTGCCCCAGTTGTTGTTGATCGAGGCAATCTCTTCCTGGGACTTGGAGATAATGATGCCGTAATTGTTGTCAAGTGCTTTTTCCAGGGCCGCTGAAAGTGTCAGGTTCTCCTGGGCCGGCAGGCCTGAAGCAAGCAGAAGCAATCCCGGGAGGGCTGCCGCATATTTTATGATTCGAAACATATTTTCATCTTTTTTTGAGCGTATGTGAATACAAGGTTCCTAAAAACTCCAGATTGTCCATGGGGTCTACCCGTTTAATACTTTTGAAACGTTCTACTTTTCTTTATCCTCTTGCGATCCGGAGGAGAGGCTGCTGTTGTTGGCCTCCATGACTGCTCCTGTACCGTTGGTTTCATACCTCCTTCGGCGGTTTTGCAGCATGATGGCCACTTCAACCTCTTCCGGCCGGGGCTTGGTGCCTGTCCATAGATATTTGAAGTACACCCGCACATCGTTCAGCAACATGATCAGCACGGGAAAGAATATCAGAATAAAGATGGTTCCGATAAATACACCATAGGCCAGGCTGATGGCCATAGGTATCAGAAACTGTGCCTGAACGCTCTTTTCCAGGATGATCGGAAACAGACCGACTGTAGTGGTGATACTGGTCAGGATGATGGGGCGAAGCCTTAATTTCCCTGCCTCCACCACAGCATCTCTCACCTTATGGCCTTTGAGAAGCAAATTATCGTATTTGGCAAGGAACACGATGGCGTCATTGATGATCACACCAGTCAGGGCAATCATCCCCCAAAGACTTATGATGGACAGGGGTTTTCCATGAATGCCATGCCCCCAGAAAACTCCGAGCATCGAGAGGGGGATCATGGCCAGGATGATCACCGTTTGATTGACGCTCTTAAAATGCAGCACCATCACGAATATGATGATGATGAAGGCGATCAAAAAGTACCCTCCCACCCGGGAAAGGGCTTCATTGCTGTGTTTGGCCTGCCCCTGCTCCATATATCGTATCCCGCTGAAACGCGCTTGCACCTGCGGCATGATCTCACGCTCAATCTGCCCGATGATCTCCGGGACCGATGCATAGGGGTCGACCGTCTCGGCTTCAACACGTATCTCGCGCGAACCGTTATAGCGATTGATGGCCACCGGGCCCCGTTCCAGATGATAATCGGCCAGCTCGATCAAAGGGAATTCCCCGCCGGGGGTCTTGATCTTCATCTTCTCCATCTGACCGCGGGTGAGTCGATCATCTTTGGGATACCGCACCCAAACCCGAAGCTCATCGCGGCCATCCTGCAGGCGTTGTGCCTGGCCGCCGTAGAAACCCTGCCGGACCTGGGTGGCAATAGCAGCCTCGTCCAGCCCGAGGAAATAGGCTTTGGGCTTAAGATCCAGCCGTACCTCCTGCTTGCCCAGGGCCACATTCTCCGTGATATCCTTAAGCTGGGGCAGCTCCGTAAGGAGATCCATCAAATAGTTCTTGGCCTCCTCCAGCTCATCCAGGTTCCTCGACATCAACCCGATGGACACGGGTGAGCCCCAGCGGCTTCTTCCTCCGGCAGTATATTTTCGCGCTTCGGGCACCGGACCGATCTTCTCACGAACCATATTGGCAATCTTATAACCACTCAACGGCAACCCTTCCAGGTCAACCGGATAGACACGGATATTACCTGCATGCGCCCCCCTTTCCTGCCCCCGGAAAGCAAAGCCCATGGTCGAGCTCACACGCTCAATGATATCGGTATCCGTGTCCACCTGTTCCTTCAAATCATCATTCACCTCCCAGATGGCAGCCTCAAAGCGCCTGAGGTATTCCTTGGTCTGTTTTTCTCCATCACCCGGGGTGAAAGCCACATTCACCTCAAAACTGTCGAAATCCACCATCGGAAAGAAGGTATTCTTGATGTGGCCTCCGTAGTACAAGCCGGCGGTGATCAGTATCAAGGCAATGGGAATGGCCACTACCGCATGGCGGTATTTCACCAGCCAATGCAGCATGTAATGATAGATGCTCTCGCGCAGCCAGATAATGAAACCTTCAAAATACCTCTTGATTCCTTTTCTCTTGGCCTGATGGCTTTTGCGGTTCAACACGCGGTGGCTGCTCAGGTGAGCCGGAAGGACAAAGAAAGCCTCGAAAAGGGAAAAGAACAGGGCGCCCACTACCACAATGGCCATGTGGTACATCATCTCCATACGGGTGCCCGACAAAAACAACAACGGTGAGAAGGCCACAATGGTAGTGGTGATGGATGTCAGCACGGCCGGTAAGACCTCCATGGTACCCTCCACAGCAGCTTTCATCGGACTCATACCGTTTTCAAAATACAAATAGATGTTTTCCGCGATCACAATCCCATCATCCACCAATATACCGATCACCAGGATCATACCGAAAAGAGAGATCATGTTGATGGTAATGCCCAACTGATAAGCCATTATGAACATCGCCAGGAAGCTGAAGGGAATACCGAAAGATACCCAGAGGGACAGACGGATGCTCAGAAAAAGTGAAAGAGACAAAACCACCAGCAACAACCCGATCGTCCCGTTTTTGGTAAGCAGATCGAGCCGGCTTTGCAAGATATCCAGAAAAGCCCTGGACACATCCAGCTGCACACCCTGATTCCGGGCATTAAAATCCTCCATGTACTGGTTGGCATATTCGGTTATGGCCTCCAGGTCCTCTTCCGGAAGCTTCTCCACATTGATGGAGATGGCTTGTTGACCATTGACCCAGGACTCATAGGAAGTATCGGCAAATTTCTTCTTGACTTCGGCTACATCCCGGATACGCAAGAAGCCACCATCGGGTTTTCCCCTGAGGATGATATGACCGATCTTATTGGGATCGGTGCTGCGTGAACGCAACCGGATGAGCAGTTCCTCCTCGGCCGATTTGATCTGACCACCCGATATATCGCGGTTATTCGAGCGTATGGCATTCATGATCTCAGCAAAGGTCAGGTCGTAGCGCAGCAAAGCCTCTTCTTTTATCTCAACGGAGAGTTCAGGAGAAGGGAAGCCGGATAGGCTGACCTGGCTCATCACACCTGAATTGAATAGATCCTCCTCGATGCGTTGGGCATGGTCTTTCAGGGTCATCAAATCCACCTGCGACCCATCAACCGGCCGCAGAGACATACGCACCCCCGGCGAACGGGAGCGCCTCTTGGAAACAATAGGACGCTCTGCCGCGGAGGGCAAAGCCGAGATGCCATCCACCGCATTCTTAACCTCCATCAATACCTCGTCGATGGGGTATTCGCCGGTGGTTTCAATGGTCACACTCGAGGAGTTCTCCATAGAAGTGGAAGTGATCTCCTTGATTCCCACAATACCCCTCACCGCTTCTTCTATACGCGCAGTAATACCTTCTTCCATCTCTTCGGGCGAAGCACCCGGATAAAAAACAGAGACACTGATGTAACGACTCTCCCGCTCCGGGAAAAAAGCCTTGTTCATGTTGAGCAGGCTGTAACCACCGGCCAGCAAAACAAAAGCAATGATCAGATTGGCATATATAGGGTATTCAACAAAACGCTCTACAATTCTTCTCATAATCATTCATTCAATTGAAAAGGGTTATCACTGGCCGGATGTGTCTGTGGCGGCAGGGGCCTGCATGCCGGCTTGTCCTTCCCCCTGGTTATGGATCTCTACTTTGGTTCCTTCCTGAACGTTAATCAAGGGCTGCATCACCAACATATCACCTTCCGATATACCCTTGAACAAGAGGGTTTTCTCGTTGACTTTTACGATGTCGATGGTGCGCTTGTGAAGTCGGTTATCATTGACAATAAAGACCTCATTGGAATTAAAAACCACGTTTCTGGGCACTTCCATCACCCCTTCCACCGGATGCCCCGGAAATGTGGCGCTCAGATATTCACCGGCCAGCAAAGGCTTTTCTTTGTTGTTGCGCACACGTACAAAGACGCCTTGCGACTGATTATCCGCATCGACAAAAGAATTTTTTCTTACTACACGACCTTTCCATTGTACATCACGATTGTCGGAATGGATCGCAACCTCATCACCGATCTTCACCCATCTGGCATCAAAACGCTCCAGCGGCACTTCCAGCTCCAGCATATCGGTCCGGATGATATGGGCCACCCGGCCTCCCATGTTGGTATAAGCGCCGGCTTCCATATACACATCCTTGTAGGTGCCATCAAAAGGTGCCACCACCTTGTGACGGCTCAGCCGAAGCTCATCCTGCTTGATATCATAATATTCACTGAGCACGTTCCGGCTGGCAAGGAATATGCGAAGCTGTTCCTTCTTTACCTCCGGAAAGGAAGGCAACTTCCTGTCTAAATCGATCGAATTAAAAAACGCCCGGAAACGTTTTTCATCTCCGGGGTAATCAATGGCCAGATCAGGCAGCAGGCTGGCCAGATTATGCAGAAAGCGGCTCTTCTTCGACTTAAGTGCCAGGGCCGCCTCATCCGGATATATGGTGAAAAGAACATCTCCCCGGGAAAAACGACTACCCTTTTTCAGGGGAATATCGGAAACCAGAATCTTACCCGAAGCCTCTGCCACTACATCCACTGTTGCCAGTGAAGTTAGTCTGCCATCGGCCTGCACCGGCGATACCACTTGCTGATACATTACAGGTTCAGCACGTACATATCTTTTTGCCTCAACAGGGGCCCGCTTGGGCGGCTCTTCCCCCTGCGCAATCAAAAATCGCATGATCCCATAGGCCAATCCCACAATAAAGATGAAGGCGGCCACAATAATAATTCGGCGGTCAATTTTTTTCATACATCTGTTCCATTTTTTAAGGCTATCTGAAACACTCCATATTCAGGAAAGTTTAAGCCCTGAATGCGATTGAAAAACACCTTCCAGGCAAAAAAGTTTAATGCGGGACGGTCTTTCTGTTTAAAAATCCTTCTAATTTATTAAACAATGGCAGGGTGGGCCAAAAAGGCAGGTCCCACTCATCCGCCGTATCGCTAACCGGATCCAGGTAAAGATGGCGGCACAGCCTTTCAATGGTTTGTATCTCATCATCTTCCAGATGAAAATCAAACACCTCCAGGTTGGCCTGCTTATGATGGGGAATAGCTGCTTTGGGAGGGGTAAGGCACTCGAAAATGAGACCGATGTGGCATCATTCCCTGTTGAAAAGACACAATCTGGGGTGAGACTAAAACTTCAACCCTCTGGTGCTAAAAATATAGGAAAAATTCCGTATTTATACATATTTTTTAAATATCCGGTGCCTGCCATTCCATTTTTTTCATAACTTGTATAAGATAAAGGCATTAGAATGAGGAACTGGTATGAACTTTATTTTGGAAAAACGCGCACCCAGGTTCTGACGCCGCCTGCCATGCTCCGGTCTTACATCAGGAAATATCTGATGTACGAGAACCGGGAAGGCAGACACATTGATCGTCCCCTCCGGGCTCTACCCAACGGATTTACAGAGATTTTTCTGCATCTGGAGGGCAGTCAGGTATAACCACCGGTGGTCATTTCTACCTGAACCGGGCCTATACATTCACCTAATCTGTGCATGGCCTCAACATCTCCCTTCTTCAAATGCTATATGGCCATAAGGCCTTCCAGGCCTTACATATACCCGGCACGTTATCTCAAAAACCATCCAGCCAAGACATTTTGGCCGTTTTTGACGGTGGAAACCCGGAAGAGATCAAAGGCCCGTTCAACCGGCAAAAGATCTTCTATGATATTGAAGATCTTCATGGGTAAAACCCGGATAATAAAGGGGCCAGGGTGATTAGTGCAATTCCCCATGAATATCGGTCTACCCTAAGAAACAATTGACAGGCTTTTTCTCTTTTCACTATTGCCTGGTGTCAATAAATATGCAGCCATCCACTCTCCTGTGATAGGATAAAAATTAAGCCAAACCAGGACAAAAAATTCATAAAATTTGACAGCTGCCTTTTGAATTCATATCTTAAGGGTTTTAAACAGATGGGTGGGATCTTCTTTGAATGCTCCAACCCATCTCTCTAATATGTTTAACCAAATCCAACATGTCGATTATGAAAAAATTTTCAAACCGTTTCTTTGTGCCCCTTTTAATCGGGGTAGCTTTGTTATTTGTATGGACCTCCTGCGAAGATCAATCCTTCCGAAAACCGGAGGATTTGCAGCCTCAAATTTCTGAATCATCACCTGTTGCAGGTGAAGCGATAGAAGATCAATACATTGTTGTGCTGAAAAAAGGAGCACGGCCCTCCAAAGTCCTATCAGAACATGGTATGGAAGCTCAACATGTCTACCATCATGCCATCAATGGTTTCTCCTTAAATATACCGAACAATCGGGCATTAGAAGCCTTAGGAAACAATAAGAATGTAAAGTACATAGAAAAGGATTTAAAAGTGAAAGCGTTCGCCCAAACACTGCCCACCGGTGTGGATCGAATACAGGCCGACCTGAACAGTACCGCTGCCATTGACAATACCCACCAGGAGCTCGATGTGGATATTGTTATCCTGGATACGGGTATTGATGATGATCATCCGGACCTGAATGTAGCAGGTGGATATAATTTCTCCCGTGGACCCTCCAGCAAGTGGGATGATGGCAACGGGCACGGCACCCACACAGCCGGAAGTGCAGCTGCCATGGACAACTCGGAAGGGGTTGTCGGAGTGGCGCCGGGTGCCCGCCTCTGGGCAGCCAAAGTACTGGACAACAGAGGAAGCGGTTCCATTTCCGATATCATTGCCGGCATCGATTGGGTCACCCAGAATGCCGACAAATTTGAAGTAGCCAATATGAGCCTGGGGGCTACCGGCTCAAGCAGCTCCATGCGGGAAGCCATTCAGAGCAGTGTCAGCGCAGGAGTGGTATACGTAGTAGCTGCCGGGAATGATGGTTCCGACGTATATGGAAGCGACGGCCAGCTGGGAGGCGATGATGACATCATTCCGGCAGCCTATCCTGAAGTGGCTACCATCTCCGCTCTGGCTGACTCTGATGGCCAGGCAGGCGGTTCGGGAAGTGAAACCAGCTATGGCAGCGATGACTCTTTTGCCAGCTTCAGCAATTACAGCACTGCAGTGACCACCGACAATCCCGTCAGCTCTCCAGGCGCAGCTATAGATCTGATGCTGCCAGGGGTGGACATCTACTCCACCTACAAAGGAGGTGGTTATTCCACCATGAGTGGAACAAGCATGTCTTCACCTCATGGAGCGGGTTTGGCTGCTTTGTACATTGTCGCTAACAATTCCAGCCATGCCTCTGCTTCAGATGTATACAACATCCGACAGGCCTTGATTGACGCTGGTGTTGAGCAATCCAGCGAATACGGGCTGGCTACCCAGAATGACCCGGATGACAACCCCGAACACCTGGGTTGGGCCAGCAGCAGTAGCAGCGGCGCTCCCTCGGTTTCCTGGGTCAATCCCCTCGATGGTGAAACTGTTTCCGGAACCGTTACCCTGGAAGTCAACGCATCCGATGCCGACGGTTCCGTCGGCCAGGTTGAATTTTTCGTAGACGGAAGCCTCGTCGGAACCGACAGCGATGGGTCCGATGGCTGGACAACCAGCTGGACCACAGGAACCGATGGTGAATACACCCTGAAAGCTGTTGCTACTGATAATGATAACAATACAGGTGATGCCAGCATCACTGTTACAGTAGACAACACCGACGATGCCCCCACGGTTTCCTGGGTCAATCCCACCGAGGGTGAGACCGTCAGCGGCACAGTCACCATGGAAGCCGATGCCTCGGACGATGGATCGGTGACCCAGGTGGAATTTTTCGTAGACGGAAATCCCGTAGGGACCGACAGCGATGGTTCCGATGGCTGGACCAACAGCTGGGATTCCAACAATGTAGCCGACGGTGACCATACTTTTACTGCTGAGGCAACCGATGATGCCTCGCAGACCTCATCCGCACAGATTAACGTGACGGTAAGCAACACCACCAGCGGAGGCGGCATGTTTGTCTCGGACATCAGCTTCAGGTCATTTGGCCCGCATCTGGGTGCCACCGTTACCATCCGTTACGACTCTGATGGAGATGGCGTGGCCGAATCCTCCGATGACCCGGTCAGCAACGCTTCAGTCAGTCTGACATTGGATTACGAAGATGGCACTACAGTCAACAACTACTCCGGAACAACGGATTCTGCCGGTCAGATCGAATTTAAGTGGAAACAAGCCCCAAGTGGTTCTTATGAGGCAGAAGTAACCGAGCTCACACATACCTCGTATACATGGGATCCTTCCCTGGACCTGGATAATCCGGATTCATATACATTGCAATAAGGAAATCTACAGTTTATTTATACAAAAAGAGGAGGGGTCAGTCGACCTCTCCTCTTTTTGTTCCTTTTAATGAAGCAACATCCGAAAATCCTTGCACCGCGAAAGCAACACGAACCAGACCCCTGATCGCCTGATTGTTGTTCCCTTTAGATAAATAACCCAACAAAAATCATTAAAGATGCCCGGCAGGATCAAGGGCGCCCTAATGGATGATGAACAAAAAACCCCGGTAGAACACAAACCCGAAATGATCTTTCTCGACATCCATATACCTCAAAAAGACGGTTTCGTGCTGCCGGATGATTTCCAGTAGCTTTCCTTCAGGCCTGATATTAATCTTGCCCGATTTTTTATTTTCTTTGCATCAAGAACAATACAAGAGAATAACAGAAATGGACCAATCCAACCGCACACGCCTGGGAAACACCGAAGGCTGGCTCTCCATTGCAGGGAATGTTTCGCTGTTCGTTCTCAAATACTGGGCAGGTCTGGTGAGCGGATCGGTGGCGATCATCGCCGACGCCTGGCACACCCTGTCGGATTCCCTAAGTTCCATTATTGTGCTGGTGGCCATAAAAATTTCCAAAAAACCGGCGGACAGAGAACATCCTTTCGGCCATGGCCGGGCCGAGCTGATCGCTTCCCTTTTCATCGGGGTGCTGCTGGCGGTGATCACCTATAACTTCATCATTGAAAGTGTCCATAAACTACAGACTCATGAATCGGTCCAATATGGCACCATAGCAGTGGTAGCGATGATAACCTCCATCCTCGTAAAAGAAGGCCTGGCCCAGTATGCTTTTTGGGCAGGTAAAAAAACCTCTTCCAACACCCTGAAGGCTGATGGCTGGCACCACCGCAGCGATGCCATCTCTTCGGTGATGATCCTGGTAGGGATCTTTCTTGGAAAATATTTCTGGTGGATCGATGGTGTTTTAGGCATCCTGGTAGCCGCGATGATTGGCTGGGCCGCCTACAGCATCATCCGCGATGCCGTCCAACCGCTGATGGGAGAAAAACCCTCTGAAAAACTGATGGGCCACCTTCGACAAATAAGCCATCAGGTCCTGGGTTTCGATCCCAAGCCCCATCACCTGCATATTCACCGTTACGGGGAACATGTGGAATTGACTTTCCATATCCACCTGGATGGAGCCCTGAGCCTGGAGGAAGCCCATGACTACATCGTAAAGCTGGAAAAAGCGGTGGAACAGCACCTGGAGATGACCGCCACCATACACGCCGAACCAAGGTAAAAATCATCCTTCCCCTCTTTCAGCGCTTAGCGCCTTCCTCCTATTAGCGCTAAGCGTCCTAAAGGCGCTAAGCGCTAATAGGAGGAAGGAGGAGGACCATTTCATAAGTTGGTGAACTTGTTTTATCTTCGTATTTCTTATTATAGATAAAACACAGATCATGGACCAGACCTATACATCAACCATTGCCGGGGCCCTTCAGGTTCAGCCATGGCAGGTAAGCAACACCCTTTCTCTGTTCGAGAACGGAGCGACCATACCCTTCATCAGCCGTTACCGCAAAGAAAAAACAGGCAACCTGGATGAGATGCTCATTGCCAATATCCAGGAACATCACGAAAGATTAAAGGAACTGGACAAACGCAGAGATACCATCCTAAAAACCATAGAGGAACAAGGCCAGCTGAGCGAAGAGTTGGAAAAGAAGATCCGGCAGGCTCCCAACCTTCAGGAGCTGGAAGACCTGTATCTGCCGTACAAACCCAAGAAAAGAACCCGCGCCACCAAGGCACGGGAAAAGGGGCTGGAGCCCCTGGCCACCTTCATCTATCAACAAGACGATGGGGATCCCCTGCAAAAAGCCGCTGAGTTTGCCGGCCATAAGGTAACCGATGCTGACCAGGCCCTGCAGGGAGCCCGCGACATCATTGCCGAATGGGTGAATGAGGACCGGCAGGCCCGCAACAAAATCCGAAAGCTTTTCCATGATCAGGCCCTGGTCGAGGCTGCAGCAATAAAAGGCAAAGAAGAAGAAGGACAGAAATACAAAGACTATTTTGAGTGGTCGGAGCTTCTGAGAAAAACACCTTCTCACCGATATCTGGCCATTATGCGGGGCGAAAAAGAAGGTATTCTGAGGGTGGGCATTGGGCCCGACAAAGAAGAAGCCATCTCCATGCTGGAAGATCTTCTCATACACATCGCCAATCCTTGCTCCCAACAGGTTACCCAAGCCATCCAGGACAGTTATAAAAGGCTGATGGCCCCCTCGATGGAAAATGAAATGAAAGCCTTCTATAAAGAAAAGGCCGATGACGAGGCCATACGCGTTTTTGCCGAAAACCTCAGGCAACTGCTCCTGGCACCGCCCCTGGGCCAAAAAAGGGTGATGGCCATCGATCCGGGATTCCGTACTGGCTGTAAAATAGTCTGCCTGGATGAACAAGGCAACCTGCTTTACAACGAAACCATATACCCCCATAAACCGCAAGAGGAAACACGGCAGGCCGCCAAGAAGCTCACGACCCTCTCTGCTTCCCACCGGATCCAGGCCATTGCCATCGGCAACGGAACAGCCAGCCGGGAAACAGAACAATTCATCCGCAAACTGAAATTCGACCAGGACATCAACGTGTTCACAGTCAGTGAAGACGGGGCATCGGTATACTCTGCCTCTCAAGTGGCCCGGGAAGAATTCCCCGATTATGATGTTACCGTACGCGGTGCGGTATCCATCGGCAGACGCCTGATGGATCCACTGGCCGAACTGGTGAAGATCGATCCCAAATCCATTGGCGTAGGCCAGTATCAACACGATGTGGACCAAAACAAACTCAAAAATAAACTCAATCAGGTTGTGGAAAGTTGTGTCAACCTGGTGGGCGTCAATGTCAATACCGCCAGCAAACACCTGCTGACCTATGTCTCGGGCCTGGGCCCGCAGCTGGCCGGTAACATGGTAGAATACAGAAAAAAGCACGGGCCTTTCCGGAAAAGGAAGGAATTCAAACATGTCAAACGCATGGGCGATAAGGCCTTTCAGCAATGCGCCGGCTTCCTGAGAATACCCCAGGCAGCCAACCCGCTCGACAACAGCGCCGTACACCCGGAAAGCTACCCCATCGTGGAAAAGATGGCTTCTGATACCGGCACGGACGTAAAAGAGCTGATTAAAAACAAGGCTTTGCGTGACAAGATCGATCTTAATCAGTATGTGAGTGAGGAAACAGGTCTCCCTACCCTAAAGGATATCCTGGCCGAGTTGGAAAAACCCGGACGCGACCCCCGGCAAAAGATCCAATCCTTTGATTTTGATCAAAGCATCCGATCCATCGAAGACCTCCGGAAGGGAATGATCCTGCCCGGTATCATCAACAACATCACCAACTTCGGTGCTTTCGTGGACATCGGTATCAAGCATAACGGGCTGATCCACATCTCCAACCTGGCCAACCGCTACGTATCCAATCCCGCCGATATAGTTAAGCTCCATCAGCATGTACGGGTAAAAGTGATAGATATTGATATCCACCGGGGTAGAATCCAACTCAGCCTGAAGGATGTGAACCAATAAATTTTAACCGGTGTGGTAAACAATCTGGCTGATCCGCGAGTTATAAAGAATATAAAGATTAAATTCATGTAAAAATAACTTTGATTCATTGTTAACTATTCCTTAATTGAATATCTTGTACCCGAAATCTTTTAATCTGCTTTGGAATCATGGAAAAACAGGAAAACCAGGAATTAAAGGACAACGCTAAAAAAACAAAAGCCGGTAAGCACCCGGAAAACCAGAAGAAATCGGGTAAAAACAAGGAAGAAGGGGAAAAAACCAATGGGGCGACCCGTACGACTGAAGCGGCTAAGCTTGAAAAAATTGACATGCAGGAAAAAACCCTTTATGAAGAAATTAAGCAGTATTCAAAGGAAATCAACAAGACCGTCAAAGCGTTGTTGAAGAGAAAAGAGGAAATGGACCAGGCCCAAAAGGAAAAGGAGAAAGCTGACAAAGAGCTGAAAAAGGTGGAGAAGAAAATGCAAAAACGCCGGGAAACCCTACATCAGGCCGAGAAAACCTTCAAGGAAAAAGAACGGGGATACAATGAAATGCTCCAAAAGATCGAGAATCAAAAAAAAGTGCTTGAGAAGCTGCAGGAAGCCTGAGTCACCATTTCTTAACCAGCAATTGTTGAATTATAACCGGATGGACCTTGGCTAAATCGGTAGAAAAATTATTTGAAAAATACCTGTCGAAGTTTGAGAAAGAATTGTTCCGGGCTGTCAATACCGAAGATGAGGAAGCCATTCACGACTTACGGGTTTCAATCAAGAAGATCCGGGCACTCTTACTATTCCTCGAAGAAGCAGGGTTTGCCAATATCAAATCCGAATACCCCTATTTGACGAAGCTGAAAAAGCTCTTCAAAAAAGCCGGTAAACTAAGGGAAATACACATCCACAAAAAGCTCTATCACCACTACCGGGAAAAAACGGGCAGGGACTTTCCGCAGTTATTGGAACACCTTGAAAGGATGGAAGAAGATAACCGCCAGGCTTATCATGAAACCATGCCAGGTATCAAGCTTCGCAAATTCTATCAGCAGGCCGATGACCTGCAGCATGCCATAAAAAAAATTTCCCGTTCCACTTTGAATAAAAGGCTGTTTACCTTCATCCAAACCCGGGTGGAGACATGCTATGGATTTATGTTTGAACCCCATTACGAACAACACCTGCATCAAATCAGGAAATACCTCAAGCACATCCGTTTTATCATAGGTCAGAAAGTAGGGGACATGCATGAATTGTTCCAGGAAGAACTTACTTTCGAGGATACCAAAAAGGTAGAAGATATCCTGGGAGAATGGCATGACCGGGATGAGTTCCGCAAACTGCTGGAGGAATACAGCCAAATAACCGAAAAAAATGGGGATGGAACAACGAAAAAGCTGCTCGGGGAATACTTAAATCAGGTCAAACAGGACATACAGACCGATATAACAAAGCTCCGGCCGGAACTGGTCCATGTTTTTTCCTTGATGAGAAATATGCTTTCCAGAGATCGCCGGCAAATGGAGTGATGAAAAATCTACAGCACAGCCGGAGGATACCAACCTTTACCCTGGAGCCTCATCGCAGCACCTTGCGTTGCTTCATATCATACCGCTGGCCTTTATGAAGGAAGTAGAACTGCTCCTGCCCTTCGGAAAGCTGATATACAGTATCCCGCTCAGCGGACCAGCGTGTGCCGTCGTAGATGGCCACATAATGCTCTCCTACAACCCGGAAAGTATCTTTTTCAACCACGATCCCGGTGTTCTCATCGAGTCCGATTCCCAGCAGCCCGGGTCTTTCCCGGAGCACTTCAAACATGTCGAAATGGCGGTTTCGGGCCAGAAGATGCTGATCCACCGCAATATTCTCAATGAAAGACAACCCTTTCTCATGATCTCCCATCATAATGGTGTTGCTTCGGGTGTCCCCCCGCACCAGGTACGACCCCTGAATAGTTGCTCCTGCTGATGAACCGGCTATCACACCCCCGCGGTCAAGCAAACGTTCTAATTCTCTATGAACCCTGGTATGAAGATAGGAATCGCTCAACCGCCATTGCCTTCCCCCCATAAACCATACCCCTGGGGCGTCTCTTATTGGCTGAACAAAAGCCTCACTGTTCGCTTCTTCCCGGTCGCGGGTATGCAGAATATGTACCTCCGTGAAACCATACCCGGCGAAACGTTCTTTCTGGCGTTTCATAAAATGATCATCCTGCATGCCTGCATCGCTGCGCGCTGTTGGAATGATTACCACCGGCTCCCCCGGCCCTCCCACCAGCTCTTGAAACATGGGAAGAAACAGGCTGTCGCTGGCGTTACCACCGATTAGCAATAAGGTTCCCCGCTCCGGTCCACGGGTTACCGGCCTTCCTTCTACAAGCCCCTGATGTTCAGGCTGTACACCTTCAAAACTTTGACTCAGAGCTGGATAAATATTAAGCACAAGAGAAATTGTAAAGATCCATGTGCCTGTAATAAAAATCTTTCGCATCATATGGAAATTCGTCTGTTTATTGTTTGATTTTCAAAGGTCAGATGGAACTTACCATTTGTAAATAACCAGGTTTGTGAGGAAGATATTGATTATTTTCTCATGGACGTTTCATTTTTATATCTTATCAAGTGCCAAATCCCGGATGCATTAGTCAATCACTCTATAAACTGCAAGGGTGAGGGGTACCGATATCCGGGTCCTTACAAAAGTAGAAAAAATTCCCTGAACAAAAGGTTTGCTCATATATTAAGATCCTCGAATCAAGAATCCGATGAGGGAAAAACTTCGCCTGTACCCACAACCCGGGTTGCTATTCATTATGTTTTCAGGATCTATCAACCTCCATCCCCCTTTTATAATGCCATAGAACTCGATGTCTATCAGCTACATATCATAATTCCAGACTTCAAGGTACACTATTTAGACTCATTCAATATAATAGATTCGTTTTTATTCCATTCACGGATTTTTTTAATTTTATGCATTTGCTCGGAATTTGAACAGACGCAAAATCTGATATTATGAAACCCCCATCCAGTAATCTACACAACAAGGACATGTTTAAGCATGGGGGTTACATATGACCGTAATAAATAAAAAGATAATCATATGAAAAGAAGAGACTTCATTAAAAAGAGTATAGGTGCGGGATTATTCACCGGATCCCTGCTTTCCATGGGTAGTTATGGTAAGGTTTTCGCCAACACGGTGAACAACAGCGCAGCCAATTATGATCTGGTGGCTATTAAAGGAGGCGAACCGGACAAGATGTTCGAAAAGGCAATGGAGGCCATGGGTGGCATGAGCAAATATGTCAAACCCGGGCAGAAGGTAGTTGTCAAACCCAATATCGGATGGGATGTGGTTCCTGAAAAAGCGGCCAACACCAACCCCAAGCTGGTAAGTGCCATCATAAAGCAATGCTATGAGGCGGGTGCATCAAAAGTTTATGTATTTGATCATACCTGTGATGAATGGAGGAAGACTTACAACAACAGCGGCATTGAGAGAGCGGCCAAAGATGCCGGGGCAACGGTAGCACCCGGGCATACCGAAAGCTATTACCAACCGGTAAGTATACCCCAGGGCAAAACCCTCAAGGAAGCCAAAGAACATGAACTGATCCTGGAATCCGATGTCTTCATCAATGTGCCCATATTGAAGGATCACAACTCTGCCCGCATGACGATCGCCATGAAGAACCTGATGGGTGTTATCTGGGACCGCAGTTTCTGGCACCGCAACGGGCTGCACCAGTGTATCGCCGATTTTGCTTCCTATCGCCAGCCTGACCTCAACATTGTGGATGCCTATCGGGTGATGCTCAGAAACGGGCCCAGAGGCGTTTCTGTCAATGACGTCACCACGATGAAGTATCAAATCATATCGGACGACATTGTTGCTGCAGATGCTTCTTCTGCCAAGATATTCGGCTCCGACGAGCGGGTACCCCATATCAAGATGGGCGATGAGATGGGCTATGGCCAGGCCGACCTGTCCAAGCTAAATATTGGAAGATTAAAGATGTGAGTGTATGAAAAAATACAAGGTTTTAAAGAAGATCAGGGTCCTCATTTCGCTGGTTTTCCTGGTCTTGTTGGGAGGTTTTTTTCTTGATTTTTTAGGCACTTTCTCAACCGGGTTCATCACAGGTTTTGTTTTCCCGCAGTTTGTGCCCTCGCTACTCAAATTTTTCAACGTCTTCACCTGGGTGGCCACTGGCTTTATCGTGGTGCTGATCCTTACCCTTTTGTTCGGCAGGGTATATTGCTCTACCATCTGTCCGCTGGGTATCATGCAGGATGTGATCAGCTGGTTAAGGCGCAGATTCCGGAAAAGGAAAAAACCTAACTACCATTATCTTAAAGCCTTGCATTGGTTGCGATATGGAATAGTGGGCGCAACCCTGGCTTTTCTTGCCAGCGGCAGCGTCATCGTACTTTCCATCTTCGACCCTTACAGCACCTTCGGACGGATTGTATCCGATTTATTCCGCCCCCTGCTCACCCGGGGAAATAACCTGTTGTCGGGGATACTCAAAAATTTTGACATATACGGTCTGTACCATGTCGATTTACAACCCCTGCACATTGGTGTCATGGCGATACCTCTTGCATTCCTTATTGCGGTGGTATGGATGTCCCTTACAAGCGGCAGGCTTTACTGCAACACCGTTTGTCCTGTCGGCACATTCCTCGGGCTGGTGTCCAAATTATCTTTGTTTCAAATACGGTTAAATCCCAACAGCTGTACAAAATGCGGTATTTGTGAAAAAAGGTGCAAAGCCAACTGCATCGACACCAAAAATATGCGCGTGGACTTTGACCGCTGTGTAGGTTGCTTCAACTGTCTTCAATCCTGTCCTTTCTCGGCAGCAGAATATAGTTTGAATCCGCTCTATAAAAAGCTGACTCTGCCGGAGCCATCCGCCTCCCCAATACCAAATACCTCTGCATCCGGCAAAGAAGGAGTTGGGGATAAAGCCAGCCACCATAAAACAGATGTGGGAAAACGCAAGTTCCTGGCCGGCATAGCCCTGGCTTTTTTCAGTGTCACCAAATTATCAAAAGCCCAGGAGCTGGTCTCCTACAACGCCACCACCCCGGTGAAACGGGAAAATCCGGTATCCCCCCCAGGAGCCGACTCCACCGACCGTTTCAATGATGCCTGCACTGCCTGCCATTTATGTGTCAATGTATGCCCCACACAAGTATTGCAACCATCTTTGCTGGAATACGGATTAAGGGGACTGATGCAACCCCGCATGGATTATCATGCCGGTTTCTGCAATTATGATTGTGTGGCTTGCACAGAAGTATGCCCGACCGGAGCTATTTTGCCCCTTCTGCTGGAGGATAAGAAAAGGGTTCAACTGGGCAAAGCCCAGTTTGTGAAGGAAAACTGCATTGTGGAAACCGAGGGTACCGATTGCGGATCCTGTTCAGAGCACTGTCCTACCAAGGCCGTGGATATGGTGGATTACAAAAATGGGCTCCGCATTCCCGAGGTAACCGAAGACATCTGCGTAGGATGCGGGGCCTGTGAATATGCCTGTCCCACCCACCCATACAAAGCCATATACGTGGAAGGCAATCCGGTGCACTTGCAGGCTCAAAAACCCAAGCAGGAAAAGGTAAAAAGAGAGGAACCCGAGGAAGATTTCCCCTTCTGATCACTCCGTGCCTTCTTCTTCCAAATACCGGCTCAAGACCGAAAAAATCCGGCTTTTCCTTACCGGTTTGGAGATATAATCATTGCATCCGGCTTCCAGGCTGATCTCGCGGTCATCCGACATCGCATAAGCCGTTAGGGCTACAATAGGAATATCGTTATTAAAGGTGCGAATCTTTCGGGTGGCCTCCAAACCATCCATCTCGGGCATCTTGATATCCATCAGGATAAGATCGATACCCGGATGATCTTCCAGCAGTTGTATAACCTCCTGCCCGTTGCGGGCCCGGTGTATCTCGATCTGTGTCTGCCTTAACACGATCTGCAGATACTTGAAGTTGCTGTCTTCATCCTCAGCGATCAATAAGCTGTAATCTTGCCAGTTTTTCTGCCCTTCGTCGTTTTGATTCATAGTACTTAGGTGTTGCGATTATCTTTGAGGGGCAGGGTGAAGTAAAAGACCGAACCCTCATGGGGAATCGATTCCAGCCAGATCCTGCCTCCCATCATCTCGATCAGGATCTTGCTGATGGTCAACCCTAAACCAGCCCCCCGGTATAATTTTTCCCGGTTGTATTCAATTTTTGTAAATCTTTGAAATATCAACCGTTGCTGCTTTTTGCTGATGCCGATTCCCGTATCGCTTACGTAGCAGCGGGCCCATGGTTTCCCCCCTTCTTCCAACAAATCGTAGCCAAACTCTACCATACCGGCATCGGTGAATTTCACGGCATTATCGATCAGGTTGCTAAACACCTGTTTTACCCGGTAAGGATCTCCCATGATCTGGAAATCCGAAAGTTTCTGATCGCCATATATCTCCAGGTCTACATCTTTATATGCCACTGTTTCTTTGAAGGCATCCTTCAGCTCTTCAAGAATATTATCCATGGCACAATCCACTTTTTTGACCTCAAGCTGTCCGGCATCGATCTTAGCCAGGTCGATGATGTTGTCGATCAAGTTCAACAAAGTATGGCTATGAATGTTGATTTGATTGATCAGTTCTTTTCGAATATCATAATTGATATCTTCGTCATTGAGCAGGTTGGTAAAACCTACAATCGCGTTCATGGGGGTTCGGATCTCATGCGACATGTTTGCCAAAAATGAGCTCTTAAGCTGGTTGGCTTCTTCGGCCTGCTCTTTGGCCTTCTTCAGATCCCGGGTACGCTGTTCGACAAGCTGCTCCAGATGGGTTCTATGCTGCTCCAGCTCTTCATTCTGCTTTTCGATGAACTCTTTCTGTTCTTTCAGATAATCCCGCTGGGCTTCGATCTCGCTTTTCTGCCGCTTGATCTCTTCTTCTGCCAGCTTGATCTTGCTGATGTTGCTGTCGATAGCAATGACCTTTTCCACGTTATCATCATTATTCATGATGGGCGTCAGGGTTGTATGGGTCCAGATCTGTTCACCCGTTTTGGTCTGGTTCCTGCTCTCAAAGGTTTTTGTCTCTTTATCCTGCAAACAGGCACTCAACGGTTCCCGCAAAGCAGCAAGCAACCGGCTGGATTGAGTTGCATCATGCAGATCATGGATCTCATAGCCATACAACCGGGTAAAGCCTTCATTCACCCATTCCGGATAGCCCTCCCGGTTAAGGATCATCACGGCATTATCCGTCTCCCGTGCCACAATGGAAAGTTGCTCGATCTCCCGGGTACGCTCTTCCACCATCTTTCCCAGAAGCAGGTTGGAACGCTTCAAACCCGATGTATACAGACGGAAACCCAACCAGATCAAACCCATACCTGCCAGCACATAAAAAACAATGGCTAGGGGATGGCCATACCACGGACCATTAATGGTGAAACGCCAGGCAGCCACCTGGCTCTGCTTACCGTAAATGTTGCGTGCCCGCACATGAAACACGTAATGGCCCGCTTTCAGATTGGTATATCGTACACGGTCCATCTTCTCCCAGGGCGACCAGTTGCGGTTAAAGCCTTCCAGGTAATGGCTGTATTCAACTTCTTCAGGGGCAATGAAATCGCCCGCACTGTAGCGAAAAACCACGGTGTTATTCTTATAATCTATCTCCCGGGAGGTCGATCCGGGTTGGCCCGAAACCACCTGTCTGTCCCCCCCGGATTCAGTATAGAAGGTTCCATGGAAAATGGTGGAATCACCATCAAGGGATACCTCACGGATAAGAGCCTGATAAGGCTTATGCTGAAAAAGAGGATTGGGCTGATACCGGCACAAACCTTCAGAGCCCCCGAACCACACAACATGGCCTGTATCTGCATAAATGGACAGCACCATCATCTCAGGAATGCGTTGAAAAGGGGTCGCCGTCCAACTCAACCTCCCTTCTCCATTGGGTATACCGTGGACAATGGATCCCTTCCGGTTGTTCAATCCCGACATCCATACCTGGCCTGTTGTGTCATGGTCCAGGGCAAAAACGCACCTTTCCGGCTTAGGTATAAGCGCCATAAAGCTTGAATCCGGAACAAATGTATCGTTATTTGGCTGATACCGGTAGATCCCATTTTCCGTAGCAAAAAGCACCTTGTTGCAGTACCGGTAGACGTTGATATTCCGAAGGGAAGGAAAAACCGCATCATTGCCGTATAGATCAATGGAATCGGGGATAGAGTCCCTATGATTGAAATGCAGCCTGTAAACACCATTCCGGAAAGTTGCCAGCCAAAGGTTCCCCGCATCGTCTTCGGCCATGCTTCGAACATTGTGGAGTATCCCCCGAAGGCTGCCCCGATCATGAAAGACCCCCCGGCGGTATTCCAGCCGCTGCAGGCCGTCATTAAGTCCGAGATACAAGACATGGGAAGCATCTCCGGGGCTATGCATAGCATAAACATTGTCTATACCCCATACCTTCTCCAACTTATTCCCATCAATCCTGAAAAGACCGGTATTGGTACCCACAAGTAGATGCTCTGTCTCATCAGGAGCACGATATATGTAGAAATTCCAGCACTGTTCCTTATAATCCGATAAACGGGTGATACGACCTTCTTCCATATAATAAATGCCATTCTCGGTAGCTATATACAACCGATCTCCCTTGCGCTGAAGATCAGCTATATACCCCCGCAACCCGTTCCGGGAATTCCAATAAGTGATGGGCGAGGCCAGTTCGATGCGCGCGATGCCATTGCTGGTGGCTACCCACAGATTGTTTCGGCGATCCCGGTAAAGATTGTATACCGTTCCCGTGAGCAACCCATCCCTTTCATCGATCACCTTAACAATGGCCCCCTCACGATCCATCAATACCACCCCTCCCATGGAAGTGCCCACAGCCATATAATTGCCTACCTTAACCAACCCCTTATACAATTGATTCTCCTGAAAATATTCCACATCAGGGCTTTCAAGAGGTTCTGCGCGCATACGCTCCATATCAAGGACATAAAAACGGTCGCGGGCAGTAAAAAGAAACCGGCTACCTTCCAGGTGTGTAATGGTTTCCACTCCGGTAACAAACTGCCATCCATTCATCACCTGTTGCAGGGTATCGGAATCGACCCGGAATAAACCCTTCTCCCCGGCCAAAAAATAATAATGACCCCGGTATATAAATGTAGCTTCAATATTCAAATCGCCGGTCTTTTCAAAAACCTGATAAACTTTCATATGGGCTCCGTCATAGCGGAATATGCTCTTATAAGTGTGAAAAAAAACATCCCCATTAAGCAGGTTTATGTTCCAGATCTCATAAAAAGGCTGATGTTCGGAAGGAATAAGATGGGTTAAGGAAACAAAGCGCAGCTTTCCGTTTTCATCGGGACGGAGATAGCCAATCTCGCCGTATGAACCTACATAAACCCTTCCCTGGCTGTCAACAGCTAATGACCGTGCAGTGGTCTTTCCCGGGAGCTCGATTAAATCCCACGATATCCCGTCAAATTCAAGGACGCCGTTCACATTGCCAAAATACATTATACCCCGGTGATCTTGCACTATATCCCAGGTTTGCGGATGCTGATTGTAGATCTGCGGAGGATAATTGGTCATAAAAGGGGTCCCCATATATTCCGGCAATTGCGCTGTGCCTGTATATACGGAAGTCAAAAGGAAAATCCCCACAAAAATTACCGCCCTGATCATGAGAGAAATTTGGATGAAGTTAAGAAATATTTTAGTTGAATTCAATCAGCCCATATTCCAGAGGGCTTCCGTTTCCATATTTTTTGTTTCGGCGGTATACCATTGTTAGCGAAACCAATAACAAAATCACTCCCAGAAAAAATACTACCCAGTTGAAATGAACAGGTACATAATGGTAAAACAGCTCTTCCACTTCTTCCTGCAAACCCTGCCCGTTTTTCAGCATCTGAGGGTTAAGATGGTTGAGTAAATAGCTGGTATAATCCCAGATAAAAGAAACAAAAACTACCAAGGCCCCCGATAGCAAAATCACCCATTCAACGGGTTCCATATAGAAACGGAAACCCGACTTCCTGTTGAAATAGCGTATTACAAGGGCATACAGCACCATAATCACTGAAATGATGATCGGAGCGATGACGGGCCCGGACCAGGTAACAGGGATCAGGAACAACACATCCCATGTCATCAAAGAATCAGGCCAACCCAGCAACAGTTTCAGGAAGATATAGTAAAAAATATCCCAAACAGCAAAAATATAAAGGAAGTTGGCAAAACGCTGCATAAAACTCCGGGAAGTCATGGCAGCCGCGCTAACGATCATAATCAGAGAAAAAAATTCCCGGATCAGCTCCGTTACACCTGTATGAGGTTCTATATGCTCCAGAGGAAAGGCAAACCCTTCAGGGTAGTATAGTTCCCTGAGATAGACAACAATGGAGCTTTCAAAAAATCCCATAGAAACACCAAAGAGGGTGATCCACAAAAAGGGACGATTCAAGCGTTGCGCAACTGCCCGCATAGATTTTTGTTTTCTGTAACGAAAAAATTCGCTCCCTTATGATGATTTACCGAAATAATATCGTTCCTGATACAGTTTGAAAATATTAATTTTGCATGTGAAACGTCCATGACAAAACAATCATTAATATCACAAAAGGAGATGATTATTTTGTCATGGTAAGTTACACAAGGCCAAAACATTGAATTAAAAAATAAACTTGTGAAACAAAAATATTGTGATTGTGCTATATCCAAAAAATTTTGAAGAGAAGATCGGGTTCGACAAGGTGCGGGAAAAGATCAAGTCTCATTGCCTAAGCGATTTGGGCAGGGAAAAGAGTGAACGCATCCGCTTTTCCACCTCACCGGCATTCATCAGCAGATTAATCGAACAGGTGGATGAGTTCAGGGAGATCTTGGATATGGAGGAGAATTTTCCATTGGATCACTGCATTCCTATGCGCGAATCCCTTGAGAAGATCAGAATTGAAGGGAAATATCTGGAAGAAGAGGAAGTATTTCAACTGCGCCTTAACCAATCTACCATTAAGAATGTGTTGGGGTTCTTTAAAAACAAACACCAAGAAGACAAGTGTCCCGGGCTCTGGCAGTTATCAAAAAAAATCAGGATATACCCCTATATCACGGATCGCATCGACCAGATCCTCAATAACAAGGGGGAAATCAAGGATACTGCTTCCCCCGAGCTCAAGAGGCTCAGAAGGGAGATCGCAGAGAAAGAATCAGGGATATCCAGCCGCATCGGACGGATATTCAAGGATCTGAAGCAACAGGGAGTAGTCGGGGAGGATGCTTCCCTGGCTATCCGGGAAGGAAGATCTGTGATCCCTGTTGATTCACATCTGAAAAGAAAAATCCCCGGTGTCATACAAGATGAATCCGCCACCGGTAAAACCGTATATATTGAACCCAACGAGATCGTAGAGATCAACAACCAGCTTAAAGAGCTGCGATACGACGTGCGCAGGGAGATTATACGCATTCTTAGCGAATTTGCCGATGATATCCGGCCTTACCTCGATGAATTGTTACAGGCAATGGATTTTCTCGGCACCATCGACTTCATAAGGGCTAAAGCCCTTTTCGCCCGGGAGATTCATGCCATCAAACCCGCACAGGTCAACCATCCCCATATACACTGGTACCAGGCCGTCCATCCCCTGCTCTATTTGAACCTGAAAAAGGAAAACCGCCAGGTAGTGCCCCTCGACATCGCCCTGGACAATAACAAACAACGCATACTGGT
>JAGXLL010000113.1 GCA_018334675.1 Bacteroidales bacterium
TCGGCAAACTCGCGGAGTTTTTTTACACCCCCTCCATTCCAGCTATAGGAACCAAACAGGCCAAGATAATGGTTCTTAACACCAATATGCTCCAGGGTTCGGGTGAGATCCTCCATGGTGGGAAGCATTCCTGAATTGTAGGCCGAGCTGCCCAGGATGACGCCTTTGAAACGCCATATATCATTGATCAGATGGGAAAGATGGGTCTTGGAGGCATCCCTGATTCGAATATTCTTTATACCCTGCTCAGCCAGCTTGCGGGCAATGTAATCGGCCATCTTCTCAGTATTTCCGTACATGGAACCAAAGATGATCACTACGCCCTTCTCGGTCTCATAGCGGCTCCAGCGATCATACAAGGATAACACCTTTTCGGGATTATTTCTCCATACGGGTCCGTGCGTGGCAGCTATGATGGAAATATCCACACCATCCAGCTTTTTGAAAGCCTTTTGGACCATGTTGGAGTATTTGCCCACGATATTGGAGAAATACCTTCTCATCTCCGATTCATAAAACTCAAAATTGATCTCATCGTCAAAGATGCCCCCATCCAGGGTGCCGAAACTTCCGAAAGCATCTCCCGAAAAAAGAATCTTATCGGTCCGATCATAGGTCATCATGGTCTCAGGCCAGTGTACCCATGGGGTCATAACGAATTTCAGCTTGTGATGGCCTAAATCCAGTTCGTCGTCCTGTTTGACCTCATATTGGTTCTCTTCCAGGCCGTAATAGGCGGAAACGATCTTAAAAGTCTTCACGTTGCCGACGATTTTGATGTCAGGATATTCCTTCACAAGTTCCCGGATGGCACCGGAGTGGTCAGGCTCCATATGGTTGACTATCAGGTAATCCACTTTCCTCTCTTTGCCTATGATGCTTTTGATTCTATCCATATATTCACCGGAGGATCCTTGCTCTACCGTATCGATCACGGCTACCTTTTCATCATCAATCAGATAGGAGTTATAGGCAATACCATTTTCAAGGGGCCAGAGATTCTCAAACAAAGGCGTCCTTCTGTCGTTGACCCCGATATAGTGTACACGATCGGTGACTTGAACTGTGTGATGCATAGTATTTTTTTTATATGATTAATTCCTTGATTCTACAAAAATAATGAAATGAGAGAGAAAAATGCCCATATCGTTTACAAAAACAAGATCCCTGGAGGGTGGTCTTCGGTAAAGCCCTCGAGGTATTTCCTTTATCAAAGGGATTCAGAAGCCATGGTGCATTTGATGAAAAATCATGCATGGGTATAGAGGGACATCTGATCAAATGAAAACAGCAGGGGCCTGCCTGAATTATGTCAATTTGCCTATATTTGCAACAGAATAAACCCCCAGATCAAATTATTATGGAGCAGAAAGGTCCTTCGCCGTTTTATTATCCCACCATCTTCCAGGGATTTGGAATTGTTCTGTTGTTCATCATGCTTTCCATGCTCACGGCTTTGCTCATCTCTCTGGGCTACTTTTCCGGCCATGCAGGGTTCATTGATTTTATGGAGATGTTGGGTTATATCCTGGCGGCAGGAGGCACTTTATTGCTGATTATCAGGGTAAAAACACGCGCTTACGGCGATAAGCCGGCTTTGCGAAATGAACAGGCACGAACCTCCGCCTATATATGGAGCATGGTCCTGACCCTGCTGGGCATTCTGGCTATCGATCCATTGACCAACCTGATTCCCATGCCCGAGGGCATAAAGGAATTGTTTGAACAGATGTTCAGTAAGACGGTACCGGCCTTTTTCACGGCGGTGATTTTTGCCCCTGTGCTGGAAGAGCTGATATTTAGGGGCATTGTTCTGGAAGGTTTCCTGAAAAATTATTCCCCGGTTAAGGCAATTATATGGACCAATGTGCTTTTCGGACTGGTTCACCTGAACCCCTGGCAGTTCATCGGAGCTTTTTTGATGGGGATCCTGATAAGCTGGGTGTATTATAAAACCCGCAACCTGATTCTTCCGGTTGCCATGCACATGCTCAACAATCTGATCAGCTATCTGTTCCTTTATTTGTCGGATGTTCCCTTTTCCGAAGCCTCACTGAAGGATGTCTTTTCTAACCCCGCTGTTTATTATGGTTTAGTGGTCGGGGCTGTACTTGTACTGGTGTTGTTTTTTGTCTTTTTTTCCCGGCTCTTTCCGGTGGGTCCGGGCCAAAAAAGTGATTGAGATTGAACAAAATCCTTCTGTTTTCCTTCTACCCAATGATCAATTCATTGCCTCATGTTCCTGTACAAATTGCTAACCCATATTGGAATGGGCACAAGCGCGAAGCCCGATGAGGAGCGACACCTGCCGGAGGATGAACTCCTGGAGCAGGTGCTTGGGTCTTTGCCCTATGCTGCAGCCCTGTTAGATGAAAACCGCAGAGTTCGACTGGCCAACCGGATCAACACTGAAGAGGGAGGACAGATCGGCGTGGAAGAATTCTTCGGACGTACCCGGGGAGAACCCCTCTCCTGCCTGCATGCCTCAAGGAAAGGCTCCTCCTGTGATACCAGCGGTATATGCAGGTATTGTGGTCTTCCCAATGCCATCATACACTCGCAGATCACAGGAGAAGTGGCTCATCAGGAAACCACAGTTACCCCGGAGGGCGAAAAAGCCGGTAGTACTTATGATATCAAACTGACTGCCCGGCCGTTTAACCTGCATCAGAAGACCTATACCCTGCTTACCATTATAGACATCAGCGAAAACAGAAGGAAAAAAGTGCTTGAGCGGCTTTTCTTTCATGATATACTCAACCGCACAGGCAGCCTGGCCGGTATTATTCATCTTCTGCGCGAGGGGATCGAAGGTAACGAAAGGAAGGAGCTGCTGGATATATCCGGAGAGATCCTGGATGATCTGAATGAAGAGATCATCCTGCAGAAACAGTTGCTGGCAGCCGAGAGCGGTGAACTGATGATCCATCCCAAAGAGGCGGTAGCCGAGGAGCTGCTTGCTTCTTCAGTTCATCAAATCAGTAGACTGAACAAGGCTCAGCGCATCCGGCTCCCGGACGATCTTAGTCAGCATAAAACTTCCATCTCCACCGACCCGGTACTGGTAAAGCGCATCCTGATCAATATGTTGAAAAATGCCCTGGAAGCAACCTCCTCCGGCCAAAAGGTAAAGGCGGGAATCGAGCCTCGGGCTGAATACATCTGCTATTGGGTATACAACGAGGGCATCATTCCCGAATACGTCCAGGATCAACTTTTTGACCGGAGTTTTTCCACCAAAGGCAATGACCGCGGCTTGGGAACCTACAGCATGAAGATGCTGGGAGAAAATTATTTGGGAGGTCGGGTGACTTTTACCAGCGATACAGACGGAACCACTTTCTATTTCGAAGTGCCGCGTATCCTGCAGGCTGGTTAATCTTGTTTTTCACCTATTGATGGTTCTTACCGGCAAAATGCTTCATGAATTGCATGCGGTAATAGGCTGCCGGATTCTCGGTGCGCCTGGTACTTAACTTACCCCTGAAATCTTCCAGCCGGGCATAACCCTTTTGATCCATCCAGGTTTCCACATCCTTCAGCATGGTTTGAATATGCGACTTGCCGTTCTTGTATATGCTTGAAGCTGCCTGTACCACTTTGGCTCCGGCCAGCAGCTGCTTGATGACACCGCTTCCGTCATGTACCCCTGTTGAAGCAGCCAGGTCGCATCCGGAACGGTCCGACATGATGCCTATCCAGCGAAGGGGCATGCTGATCTCGGAAGGATGGCTTAATACATTGGTAGATAACAGCTTCTCATTATTGATGTCGATATCCGGACTGTAAAAACGGTTGAACAGGACCAGTCCCTCAATACCTGAATGAGAAAGCTGCTGGATCATGGGTCCCAGATTGCTTGAGTAGTAGCTGATCTTAAGAGAAAGGGGGATCTGAATATGCATTTGAACGGCCTCAATTACGTTGAAGAACGTTTTTTCCCGTTCATCGCAGGTCTTGTCGAAGTCGGAAGGCATCAAAAACATGTTCAGCTCGATGGCGTCGGCACCTGCATCCTGCAGATACTGAGCATAGGAAGGCCATTTCTCTGAGCTGACACAGTTGATCGAAGCGATCACCGGAATGGATACGGCCTTTTTGGCTTCGGATATCAACCCCAGATGTTCAGTAAGGGCATCATCGGATGCCAGATCATCATAAAAATCGATGGTCTCGGGATAAATAAAATCATTCCTTGCCATGGCCTTCTGATCGCGTTCCAGGTAAAGACGTATCTCTTCCTCAAAAATGGATTTCAGGACTACGGCCCCGGCTCCGTTTTCTTCAAATTCCCTGATGTCTTTGATTGAATTTGTCAGCCCGGAGCTGGCGGCTAAAATGGGGGAAGACATTTTCAATCCCATGTATTGAGTACTTATATCTGCCATAATAGTTGTTTTTTGGTGTTTTGGTAAACGTAAATGTAATGAATATTTTGCTTAATACATAATTCACAGCCGTTCAAACGATCCCCCGTTTTTTACCCGATCGGTCCCTATTGCCATTTAAACCCCGGCACATGTATGGAGTCCATTTTAAAAAACCACCATGAGAAAAATCTTTTTATATGCCCTTATTCTGTTCATGGCCCATCTTTATAGCTGCAGCAAATCTCCATCAGGTAACCCACAGATCACCCGTCAGGAGCTGAGGTCCGCAGTAGAATACCTTGCCACTCCTTTCTATGAGAACGGAATCCCAACCCTTTACTTCACCACCGCAAACAGCTATACCCATCTGCACCTGCCGGGCGACAAACCGGAAACACTCAACTACAGTCTGCATCAATATCTGACCACTCTGGCCTATGAAACAACTCTGGAAATGGCCATGGGAAAAAATGTGGATGGAAAATAAGCGGCTGCGGGCCTGGTGATGAAGTAACGTTAGTACTCTCGGATGTTGATCTGAAGACCGGATTCGGTCTCAAAGTCCTCTATCTCATGAACCATATCCGGATCATCCCGGTCATAATACCAGTTTATCTCGACCTCGCCTCCCTGATCCTTATATTTCTTCAGGATCTCGAATATGTCCAGCAGGCATTTGGTGGCACTGGTATTGAAGTATAGAAGCTTTATATCCAGCTGAACCTTCTTGCCTACGGTTTTTATGTATTCATCCAGCCAGTTCATCAAAGGTAAATAAAAGGTATAGGTGGATTCCATGTACGACTCCCCCTTTATTTCACAAACACCTGTCTCCGCATCAAAGATGACTTCCGGCTTGTCGGGATTGTCAGAGTTTTTGGGTATGTGGATGCTTTGCATGGGATGAATTTTTGGTTCAACCATCAAATTTATTAATAATTCGCACTAGATTGCTAAACATATGGTTGTTTTTTTCGTAGAAAATTCACAAAAATCCGCTGAATTATTTGTGTTTAATGCCTTTTTTACGTTAAATTTGGACGAATGAAAATCAAAGAACCCGGAAAACATCCAGGAAGTATGAGAACCTTGGCTGCGTTGTTGCTGCTTATATTCCTCCCCGTATATCAAATTTTTTCCCAACTGCCCGAAGCTCTGGAAAAGAAAACCATCATCCGGCAAGATATTAAATCACAGGCACAATGGAACTATAAATTCGATGACGGTGAACCTGCTGATCAAGGCTATAAAAATTCTTTCAAGGAATTCGACCGCAAAGGGAATGTTACCAAAGAGGAATACTACCGGAGAGGCGATATCAACCAGGAATTGAGCTATAAATACGATCGCAACGAGAATAAAACCGAATACGTCAATTACAGCGCCAAAGAAGATGAGGTACGTTTTAAACAAACCATCGATTACAACAGCCAGAACCGGAAGATCAAGGAGCAACGGTACAATGGCAGCGAACACCATGTAATTGATTACCAATACAATGATCAGGGCAAGCGTTCCCGGATCATCA
>JAGXLL010000036.1:0-19678 GCA_018334675.1 Bacteroidales bacterium
AGGTACTTCCGTTTTGTCCTGGGTCTTATTTGGCCTGGTCACAGGCATGATCATCCTTCTTCTGCTGCTTTACCTGAGAGAACGCCGAAGGTCGATCGACTATCTGATCCGTAGAACCGAACATATTGCCGGGCAAAACGAGGAAATACTGGAAAAAGCAAGCGAACTAAAAGATTTGCGAATCGATCTGGAAAAAAACATCAAACAGCAAAAGAAACTGCGCAAGAAGATTAAAAAGAAAAAATAACCATCCCCTATCACCTGTTCGGGATGATTCTCATACATACTACTGAAAGGGGGCTGCCATGAATTTTGCGGCGTGGCATCAAAGTGATATCTTTGGTGCCGATGGGAAAATCAAAGGAAAGGATTGAGACCGAAAAAATACGTAAACAAATACTACCCGGGATTAACGGGGTTTGATCCACTTGAGCAACAACCAGCCTATAAAAGCACCGGCCACATACCAGGGAAAGTCAAGCCAGCAGAAAGTAGACCCAAGGATGGTATGGCCCACAAAAGATGCTCTAATCGGCTCCAAAAAACCGGGATGCCAGTTCTGAAGAAATTCCACCAGGGAGGTCAACAGGAAAGCGACCAATACCAAAACAAAAGAAAAATGGTCCGGAAAGATCAAGTATAGTATAAGAGCCAGCTCTACCACGTAAAAGGTTCCGGCCAGGTAATTGGATACCCAGGATTCCGGGTCGGAGGGTAATATCTTGGACAATACCCCCAGGGCTGCCACGATTACGATCAGCACAACGGCCCATATGGTGGATTTTCTTTCAGGCATACGATCGGTTGGTTTTAACTCATTCTAGGTTCATGGACAACGAAGTTCAACATCACCGGTCAGATATCTATTTTCCCATGTAGGATGGTAATGACCGATACACAGAAAAATATCAGGTTTTCAACCCGGGCCTCATTGCTCATATTGCTCTCTATCAGACGCTTGAAAGAGCGAATTTCATGATTCATTAATTGATGCAGGACATCCAGTTTGGTGTGGTCGAGGATCTCAGAGTTTTCAGCCAGGGTAACTGCTTCATGTGAAAGTTCCATCAGTTGTTTCTCAGAAAAAGAGCCAGGTTCCGATTCAACCGCTCTATTACGGATATCGGTTAATCTTCTGATGTTCTTTTCCGTTTGGTCCATACGGGATTCAAGTAATTTGAAAGGCCAAATATAGCCATTTTTTTCCAGTTTTAAAATCACGGCAAACAGAACAAAACAGCATGGACAGGCTTTCGGCTCATTGGGTATCGAGATCGAACCTGTCTTTGTCAATCTCTGCTATAAAGCGGGAGGGATAGGTAAATACGGCATCGTAGGAATATAAGACAGAGGGAAAGGTGATGAAGAGTTGTTCTTTGGCCCGGCTGCAGGCTACATAGAACAGCCGTCGCTCCTCTTCCATCTCCTCCAGGTCTTTGGCCCGGATGGAAGGGAAGAGTCCGTCCAGGGCATGGGGTATGATGACTGTATTCCATTCGAGGCCTTTTGCCGAATGAACCGTAGAGATGGTCATTGGATTCTCTTCACTTTCATCAACCAGGGGCTTGGAGTCACCCGACAGGCTCCTTGAAGGAGGCTCCAGGGCAAAATCCGACAGGAACTTCTCGATGGAGTCATACTTTTTGGCCAGGTCGGTTAACACATCTATATCCAGCAGCCTGGAGGGATAATCCGACTCATTGGACTCCAGGATGGGGGCATAATAATCCTTCAGCAAAGAAAGTCGCTCAGAAACCATCAGGGTTTCTTCACCGGCCCGGTTCAAGGCATCGCGCAATTCGCGGAGCTGGATAAAAAATTTCCTGTTTAGGAAGGCTTCCAGGTTGATCTCCCCTGTCTTACGCACCGTTTTGACAATATTTCCGGCAGTAACCCTGCCAATGCCAGGCAGGATCTTAAGGACCCGGTGCCATGCCACTGAGTCGCGGGGATTAAGAATGATCCTCAAATAAGCAATCATATCCTTGATGTGCATACGCTCGTTGAACTTAAATCCCCCGACAACCACATAAGGAATACCCCTTTTATTCAACTCGGTTTGTATATACCGGTTATGCCAGTCAGCCCGGTTCAACACGGCTATCTCGTTCAGGGGGACATTTTGTTCCCTTAGCTCAAGGACTTTCGAGACGATGAACGCCGCTTCCTCTTCTTCATCATAAAAGCGTTTGACCATCGGGCGGGCATAAGACTGGATATCCGAGAACAATTTCTTCTTATAGCCAATCACCGAATGATCAATGATGTTGTTGGTGAAATGCAGTATGTTTTGATTGCTCCGGTAATTCTTCTCGATCTTCACCACTTTGCAATCCGGGAATTTCTGTGGAAAGCGCAGAATATTCTCATAATTGGCTCCCCTGAAGGCATAAATGCTCTGGGAATCATCCCCTACCACCATAATATTGCGGTGTTTGGCTGCCAGCAGATCTACGATCTCTTTTTGAACCACATTGGTATCCTGAAATTCATCCACCATGATGTGGGAAAAACCTTCCTGCACCCGTTTGCGAAAACGGGGCTTATCGCGTAGGGAATTTCTCAGGAACTCCATCAGGTCGTCGAAGTCAAACAGGTTGCTTAATTCCTTATAACGTGTGTATCCGTTGTAGATCAGCTCGATGTCCTTAATATAATCGACCAGGCCGGTGTAGTATCGTTCCACAAAGCTTCGGATGGTCATATTCCGGTTCCTTGAGCCGGAGATAATCTTCTGAAGCCTTCTTTTCTTCGGAAATTTTTTTTCTTTCTGGTTGTACTTCAGCTCAGTCCTTATCAGATCGATGGTATCTTCGCTGTCGCCGGTATCGATGATGGTAAAATTATTAGACAGGTTCAGCATGCCGGCAAATTTACGCAGGATAAAAACGGCGAAGGAGTGGAATGTACCTCCCATCACCTTGCCGGCCCTTGTATCCTGAAGCAACTGTTCCACCCGGGTAAGCATCTCATGAGCTGCCTTGCGGGTAAAGGTCAGCAACAGGATCTTACCGGGATCTACATGGTTTTCGATCAGATAACTGACGCGGTATACAATGACCCGGGTCTTACCACTGCCTGCCCCGGCAATGACCAATAAAGGACCTTGCGTGCTGGTTACCGCTGCTAACTGCGCCTCATTCAACTGCCGGGAATAATCGATCTTATAGTCGCCCTGTACCAACTCCTTGCCCGGATATTCCAGCTGATGCTTTTGCCTTTCAATAGAATCGGCTATCTGCCTCAGTTCATCGATGCGTTCCCGGGTCTTATCCGACATCTCAATGGGAGGGTAATCTTCAGGGGTGAGGTGGTAGATCTCCGGCAAATTGGATTTGCTTTCTCCCGGCGTTACTTCCGCATCTCCCACATCACCCAGAAAATCCTCAAGCAACCGCTCACGGTCCATGTCATTCAAATCCCCTCCTTCCGGCTTTGGGTCATCCCCCTGACCCTTTTTATCGCGGTTGCCTTCATCAGGTGAGCCACCTTCTGTGCTATCTTCATCCAAAAAACAGCCTTTGACAGAGCGCTTCAGAATCAAACCATACCATCTCCAAACATTTCGATTCACAAGATTATTTTTTTTTATTTAATTGGCCTTGTGTAACTTACCATGACAAAATAATCATCTCCTTTTGTGATATTAATGATTATTTTGTCATGGACGTTTCACTAGCATAGCGGTGGATTTATCTATTCAAAGATAACCAAAAAATCATATTGTGATAACCTATACAATTTTATTGTAAATTGTAGGTTATTAACAATATGCCCAGATTGATTGTGTACCCATAATGAAGATTAGGACCCAACTGATAATTATCCTTCTGTTCTCCAGCCTTTTGAGTTCTGCTCAGAAGGGGAACCTGTTCCTGAGTCATTTTACAAAACCAAAGGCCAGCCAGCTGCAAAACTGGTCCATAGCCCAGGACAGCTCCAACAACATATTTTTCGCCAATCGCAAAGGGATCCTTAAATACAACGGGGAAACATGGGAGATGATCAATACCCCTTTTATGCCCTATGCATTATTTGCCCATCCCGGAACAGGCAGAATCTATGTAGGGGCTGAACGGGATATCGGAAAGCTCACCCGCGATAAAAAGGGCCAATATCATTACAACAGCCTGGCAACAGACACCCTCACTTCCGGTGAATTCATCAACATCGAATTCGTGGACTCCGTGCTTTATTTTATGAGTGAAAAGGTGATTATCCGGATGGATCCCGATCAGCCCGGGAAAAAGAGATTCTGGCGGGCCGGGGAAAAGAAACCTTTCACCGGCATCATACACACCGATAAGCATGTATTTATCAATGTATGGAAAGAAGGACTCCACAGGCTTCAAAAAGACACTTTATTCCCTATTGTAAGCGGGTTCTGGACAAAGGACCAGGAGATCCTCTTCAGCCTGCCCTATGACAGTTCCCGTGTTTTGCTGGGCACGGATGACAACCAACTCTATCTGTTTGACGGAATGAAGTTTTACCGTTACCGAGTCAAAAACCACACCTATATCAAGGAAAGCATCCTGGCCGGAGGAAGAAATATATCCCCTCAATATTTCGCTGTTTCCACGCTGGCTGGAGGCGTAGTGATCATCGACAAACAATCCCGGGAAATCGTATATACCATCAATTATCGAACCGGTTTGCCCGATGATGAAGTGGCTGCCCTGGCTCTGGATCGCAACCGGGGTCTTTGGATCAGTCATGCATCCGGGATCACCCGTGCCGACTTCCACCTGCCCGTTCGCAACTTCACCACCTATCCGGGCATGGATGGTAAGCTGACAAGGGCCCTGGAACATGAAGGAATCCTTTATTTGGCCACCGGCGAAGGGGTCTATCGTTTGGAGAAGGAAAGGCAATACCGCGAGCAGGAAGTCACGGTACGCGTAGAGGAAGAAGTACCGGTTGCCCCGGATAAGGAGAGGCAGGCAGGTGAGCCTGCCGAAGCCTCTGGCAAGGAAGATCAGTCAAAAAAAGAGCAAGAGGAAGCGAAGGCGAAGGCTGAGGCGAAGGAAGATGAGGAGCCCAGCGGATTTGTAAAATTCTTTAACCGGATTTTTAAGGGGAAGGAAGAAGATAAGGCTAAGGCTGAGGCGAAGGCTGAGGCTGAGGCTGAGGAAGAAGATAAAGATAAAGATAAGGCGAAGGCTGAGAATAGAACTGAGGCTGAGGAAGAACAAGGCAGAGGAAAGGTGCAGTCAACATTTGCAGGCGATTCGTCCTTAACCGAAACCGACGCCGCATCTTCGCTCGATGAAACGTCTGCAGCCCAGGAGGGGCCTCTTACCGAAACCCGCATATCCTATAAGAAAAAAAAGATCTATTCTCTGCAGTCGATCACACACAAGTTTAACAAGATCGAAGAGATCCAGGGCAAATGTAATTTACTGTTCCCTCTGACCGAAGGCATACTGGCCGGAACCCACGATGCCCTTTATTACATCAATGGCGGCAATGCCCAGGGCATTGCGGAAGGGATTCATCCGCAGCAAATCATACCCTTCAAGGGACATAACACCTTTCTGTTAGCTACCCAAAGAGGCATTGTAAAAATATTCCGGGTGGGCGATCAATGGCAAAGCTCCGATTTCCTTGACCAAATCAGCGGACCGGTATATTCTTTAAGCTACGGTGAAAAAACCGGTACCCTCTGGGTAGGTAGTGACGATAAAGCCTATAAGATCAACTTTGGGCGCAACAGTTTTGTCCGCTCCTTCCGCTCTTACTCCATGAGCACCGAATATTCTGAGAAATATTTTGTGCGGTATGCCCAGGGGACGTTCAACCTGATGATGTCTTCCGGCATCTACCGCTACCATGCTACCCCGGATTCCTTCTCCCTGGCCACCCATTTACAGGCTGACACCCTGATACCCGGCGATTATCAGTACATCCTTTCTCAACCCGGGCTCACCTGGGCAAAATACGCGACAAACTGGCAAATGCTCAATGGATCCCCAGGGAAAAGGGATAGCCTCTCACGCTACCTCAGGCTTTTCGACAACATCCAGGATATATCGCTTAGTTCCGATGATAATCACCTGTGGATCATTGCCGATAACCAGTTATACCGGATCGATCTTAATGATGGCTTACCGGATCAAACCGGCTTTAAAGCTTTTTTTACCTCCGTACGATCAGGCAATAAATACTATGCCCAGCAGCAGCATATGGAGATAGAAAAAGAGAACATCCCAGTGGTCTTCCGCATTGCTGCCCCCCAATACATCAGGAAAAATTCCACTCAATATCAATACAGGATCGAGGGATTGATGAATGACTGGTCGGAGTGGTCAACTGACCCCACCATTCGGATATTTACCCAGAAAGGCGAGTATACTGTGCGGGCACGGGCCCGTAATCTGTGGGGACAGATAAGCGAAACCGGAAGGATCAATTACCATGTGCCTCCTCCATTTACAGAGACCCGCCTTTTCTACGGCATATTGGCTGTTTCGATCAGCGGGTTGTTTTTCATGGTCATCAAACTACACGAAAAAAAACTGCGGCACGACAAACGGTTGCTGGAAGAGGCCGTAAAGCAACGCACCGGCACCATCGAAGAGCAGAAAAGCGAGATCACCACCCAGCGGGATGCCATTCTCGAACAAAAAAATACCATTGAACAAAAAAATAAGGAAATAACAGGTAGCATTGAATATGCCCGGCGCATCCAAACTGCACTGATGCCCAAAGAAGAACAATTCAGCCAGGCATTCTCCGACCATTTTATACTCTTTAAGCCCCGTTCCATTGTTAGCGGTGATTTTTACTGGATTCACACCCTTGGAAAACGGATCTGCGTGACGGCAGCAGATTGCACGGGCCATGGGGTTCCCGGGGCTTTCATGAGTATGCTCGGCATCTCTTCTCTGAATGAAATTGTTAGCAATCACCAGGGTACACCTGAAAACGCAGCCTTGATATTAAACCGGTTGCGTGAGACGGTTAAAAATTCCCTGCACCAAACCGGCAAGCGTGACCTTACCAAAGACGGAATGGATATGTCTTTTTGCGTGATCGATCTGGAGAAGGGACTGGTAGATTTTGCCGGAGCTTTCAATCCTTTGTATGTCTTTCGGGAGGGTGTGTTCGAAAAATTCAGCGGTGACCGCATGCCTGTGGGCATCTATCATACGGAAAAATCCTCTTTCACCAACCACCGCTTTGAAATCAAATCCGGCGATACCCTCTATCTCTTCTCCGACGGATACGTAGATCAACTGGGTGGGCCCCATCACAAAAAATTCAAGCCCATCAATTTTATGCGTCTGCTCAGTGACATCCAACACCTGCCCATGGACGGGCAGAAACAAATGCTTGAAGAGCAGTTTGAGAAATGGAAAGGCCATAATTTTCAAGTAGATGACGTGATTGTCCTGGGTATAAAGATATAATCCCGTCATCCCTATTGCTTAGGACGCCCGTTCCCGGAGAATTTATTCCTCGTCCAGCTTTCTGACTTTCTGATTCTCGGTGTGCGCGTCGATCATCCAGGCATACCTTACCCTTTTGCCAGTCTCCAGCGATTCATACTCTATCCCGTATTCGCCTTCAACGATCACACATTTGCCCAGATCATAGCGCAGCGACATCACTTTATCGCCCACCTTTAAGGGATTGCCGTCGTAATCCACCAGCTCCCGACTCTTTTTCTTCTTTCGAAATAGTCCCATAGTCATTCAAAAATTAGGTTTTACGGCCTCCAACTATTCCGCGTACTGATCAATCACCATATGGATAGCTCTTTGACAGGCGGCGCAGAAATGATCGGTACGGGTAAACATGATGCAGTTGGGTTCGGAGCGGTATATACCTTTGCTGTGATACATCGCCCCCTCATAGGCGCCTACATCACCGGCATGGAGTATTTGTGATAGATAGTCCTCCTCCCATTCACGCTGCTGCCTGAACAACTGTTCCATCTTGTCTTCACTTACCTTGGCATCTCGCATCTTTTGCCGTTTCTCCTGGATCTGGTTGCTGTGATCATCAAATTTCTCCTTCCCCCAGGGAGTAGGTAAAGGTGTATCTTCCCGGATCAGATCCCCCCATTTGACCTTGTCTTTATCCGTGTAAGTAGTGACATTTAACTCATAGGGCTCGACAACCTGACTACCCATCTCATAGGCGGTAGCAGAGGTATAATATTCATCGGCCAGGGAAGCAAAGTGGTGGCCGAACTCATGGACGAAAAGGTAATCATGGAAGGCATTGTCGGAAGCTGCGGTAATATAGAGCTTGTAGATGCCTCCCCCGCCATAAATGCTGTCGTTCATGAGTATGGCGGTAAACTCATAGGGCACTGTGGAAGCCGCATCCCGTATTGTTTTGTTGTCATATCCCAGGGCATAGCGTTGTGAGCCAAAAGCCCCGTAGCTAAACGAAAGGGCCGAGCGGTTGTATATATCCTGCTGGGGATGGTTCAGCCCTGAGTTGGGAGCCGGTACTTCCACCGCGCGTATATTGAAATCCTCCTTCCGGGAAGCAAAAGGTTCTGTTGAAAACAAAGCGTTGGCAAATTTGTCGGCATCGGCCCGGAACTCATCCATCTGCTGCTTCGTATATCCTTCACTTAAAAGAACAATATCCACCTTTTCCTGGGGCTTGCCATGTGCGGCCACTTCATATACCCCGTAAGGGGTGTTCAACGGAGCAGGATTGACCTTGCGGGAATTGGGATCCACCATGTATTGCCATACCGGATCAAATTTTTGCTGTTGGTTGCGCTTATAGATCACCAGCTTCACCTTTTGGGCAGGCCAGGGGAAGCGCACTGATTCATGAAAGACACCCCACTCCTTTTTGGCTTCCGCAGTGGTTTCCCATTCACCATAAATGCTCGAATACCCCCTGGAATAAATCACTTTCCCACTCCGGGGATCCTGTATCTCAAAGAAATATTTTCCGAGCCTCAGGTCATCGACCAACTGCTGTTTGCTTCCTGCCCAGGGACCATCATTCACCATCTGGTCCAGAGAAAAGTGTTCTTCGGTTGCAGTGCCGGTGTGAAAATAATCCAACCGCATGGTCTGATCCTTGAAATATTGCTCAAAGGAAACATCGGCCCGGGCCTGGGAACAGGAAAACACCAATATTAAAAGGAATGAGGCGATCCTACATGTCCGTTTCATAATCATGGGTTTTGGGTTTGAATTCCCGAATTTATAAAATTATTCCCGGAAGACCCAGATTTTACTTTTTAACCCTTTCACCGCACAATAACCTATTCAGCCTTAAACGCCGCAATATCGCTTCCGCTTCTATAGCAGCGTTGCCTCCAAAGTAGGCCTTGTATCCCGTTCCTGTTCGTGGGGACATCTATTTGTCTTAGGCTTCCTTCAATAGGGACCTCGCGGTCACTGTCTTGCCCTCGACTAACGGTTCCTGTCAACTCGGCCCGTTCAGGACTCTTACCTTAAAGAACTTGCGCATGCAGGGCGCACAAAAAGCGGGACATGCCGAGGCGTGTCCCGCTTCATGATCTGGACGGAAAATTATACTTTATTGGATCAACTTTTCAGCCAGGTCTACTACGCGCTCCGAATAGCCCCATTCATTGTCATACCAGGAAACAACTTTTACCATGTGACCTGCCATAACCATAGTGCTCTGGGCATCGAAGATGGAAGAACGGGGATCACCCACAATGTCAGCCGACACAATCGGATCTTCTGTATATCCGAGGATACCTTTCATCTCGCCTTCAGCATACTTCTTCATGGCTTCATTCACTTCCTCGATGGTCACATCCTTCTTCAGGTGGGCCGTAAAATCAACCAGCGATCCTGTAGGGGTGGGAACACGTACAGCCTTGCCATCGAGTTTGCCTTTGAGATCGGGAATCACTTTTCCTGCGGCACCGGCAGCTCCAGTAGTAGTTGGGATTTGCGAGAGTGCGGCAGCACGTGCTCTTCTCAGATCCTTGTGCGGGGCATCCTGCAGATTCTGGTCGGCGGTGTAAGAGTGGATGGTGGTCATCAAGCCATGCTCGATGCCAAACTCATCGTTGAGCACTTTCACTACAGGAGCCAGACAGTTGGTGGTGCAGGAAGCGTTGGAGACACACTCGTCTTCAGGCTTCAGGTCATTGTCGTTTACACCCAGCACAATCATCCGGTCGATCTCATCCTTGGCAGGAACAGTGAGCAGAACCTTCTTGGCGCCATTCTTCAGGTGATCGCCATATCCACCTTTCTTGTCTTCCCGCTTACGGAATACGCCGGTAGATTCAACCACCACGTCGGGTGTCTCGTCCCATGGTATTTGGGCAGGATTCTTTTCAGCGCTGACCTTTACCTTTTTACCATTGACCACCAGATATTCATCCTGCTGTTCAACAGTTCCGTTAAATCTGCCATAGTTGGAATCGTACTTCAACAAATGGGCCAAAGTCTTTGTATCGGTAATGTCATTAATACCTACAATGTCTACATTTTCTCTCTCGGCAGCAATTCTGAATACGCTTCTGCCAATTCTACCAAAGCCGTTGATGGCAAGTTTGAGTTTAGCCATATGAACCAATTTTTTAAGGTTTAAAAATCACAATTATTCAATATACTCTGAATAAGCCAGACAAAATTAAGGATTTATTGACAAAACATCAATAGTCCAGGAAGCTGAATTTACGCCACTTTCATTATAACCCACTAGATTCAAGCACATTTGTTTAATAGAAAAATCCCAAATTTTCTACGGGCGCGAATGAAAACGTTTTCAAAAAAATAAGTTGAAAGTCATTCTTGAAAGTATACGCGTTTGACTCTTTCGGAGATGCCTGTAAAAATTTCGTAGGGAATGGTATTGAGTTTATCGGCCAGTTCCCCCACCGGGATCTCATCCCCAAAAACGATCACTTCATCGCCCTCCTTAATGTCGCATCCTGTGATATCTGCCATGCACATATCCATACAAATGCTGCCGATAACGGGTACATAAAAGCCATTGATGTACAGACGCCCGACCCCATTGCTCAGAGCCCGGTTAAAGCCATCGGCATAACCAACCGGTATGACAGCGATCTTCAGGTCATGCTCAGCCCTTGCCGAGCGGCCATATCCGATGGTTCCGCCTTTCTTCACTTCTTTGACCTGGGTTACTGTGCTCTTAAATGTGGAAATGTTGCGCAGTTTATCCTGGCCGGTCGCTCCAATACCATAGAGGCCAATGCCCAGTCGCACCATATCAAACTGTGCATCCGGGAATCGTTCAATGCCTGCCGAATTCAGTATATGGCGTATAACCGGATGGTGCATTTCCCGGGATATCATAGTGCTCAGCTCATCAAACAGGTGTATCTGCTCATGGGTGAAGGCATCTTGCTCCGGCTCATCACTGGCCGCAAGATGAGAGAAGATCGAATGCACCCGCAGATGTTTGGCTTGCTTCAGGTGGCGTATCAGCTCACCGACCTCCACGTCCCTAAACCCAAGCCGGTTCATGCCGGTATCCAGCTTGATATGTACGGGGTACTCCTCTTTGCCGGTGGCAGATACCACTCTGTTAAACTGCTCCAGCACATGAAAATGATAAATCTCGGGCTCCAGCTCATAATCGATCATCATTCTGAAGCCATCTTCTTCAGGGTTCATGACGATAATGGGCAGAGCAATACCTGCTTCCCGCAAAGTTACCCCTTCATCGGCAAAAGCCACTCCCAGATAATCCACTCTTTGATACTGAAGAAGATTGGCAATCTCATAGGTACCGCTGCCATAGGAAAAGGCTTTGACCATGACCATCAGGCGCGTATTGTGTTGGAGCAGGGAACGAAAATGGTTCAGATTGTGCACCAGGGCATCCAGGTCGATCTCCAGCAGGGTTTGGTGCATCTTTTCTTCCAGTTCATGGGAGATCTTCTCAAAATGGAAATCCCTTGAGCCTTTGATCAATATCGCCTCATTACGGAATTGCATGGCTGCCAGGCTTGAAAGGAACTGCTCGGTGGAGCTGTAGAAATGCCCGGGCAGGTCAAAACTTTCGCGGTTCTCCGAAAGCGTCTCCCCAATACCTATCAGACGGTCTACCCGGTTACGCTGGATCATATCGGCCACCTCACTATAGAGCTCACGCTCCTCACGTCCACTTTGAAGAATATCAGATAAGATCAGCGTTTTGCGGTTGTGCTGATTTTGTTGGTTCAGCACGTTCAGGGCGATGTTAAGGGACCCCAGATCAGAGTTGTAGCTGTCATTGATCAGGGTGCAATTATTGATGCCTTTTTTCATCTCCAACCGCATGGCAATGGCCGGCAAGCCCTTCATCTTCAACCGGATACGCTCCCTGTCGATGTCCATATACAGCATGAGCAGCCACACGTGAATGGCATTCTCTACCGATCCTTTGTCAGTGAAAGGGATGGTGATCTGAAGCTCTTCATCCTGGTAGATCGCGCGAATGGTGGTGGTATGCCCACTATATTCCAGCTCTTCAATGTTCAAATCGGCTTCACCATCCATAGACCAGGCAATCAATCGTTTATCCCTGAGCAAATCATCATACACCACCTGTTTGTGGATGAGTTCATGATCTTTACAATAGATCACAGTATGCGACTCTTCAAACAGATTGAGTTTCTCCCGGACCTTTTGCTTGAGACTGCCGAAGTTTTCCTGGTGTGCTTCTCCAATATTGGTAAATATGCCTATATCCGGCTGAATAATATTCTCCAGGCGTTGCATCTCATAAGGCCTGGAAATACCGGCTTCAAACACGCCCACTTCATGATCCCCTGTCATATTCCAAACCGACAGGGGTACCCCCACCTGCGAATTATAGCTTTTCGGGCTGCGGATCACATTATATTGTTCATCCAGTATATGATGGATCCATTCTTTCACAATGGTCTTGCCGTTGCTTCCGGTAATACCTATGACAGGGAAAGTGAAATGGTTGCGGTGGTGAGCGGCTAACTGCTGCAAGGCTCCCAAGGTATTGGCCACTTTCACAAAATTGCAATCCGTATATTGCTCCATCATTTCAGGTAAGCGGGATACTACGAAATTGCGCACACCTTTTCCCCAAAGATCGGGCAGGTAATCATGTCCGTCATGTCTCTCCCCTTCCAGGGCAAAAAAAACGGTCTCCCCGGGTGAAAAGATCTTCCTGCTGTCGATCACCACATGGGTGATCCGGGAATCATCCTTCTTATAAAGCTTCCCCCCAACAACTCGAGCGAGATCGGATATATGATAGGTAATCATAAGATAGATTTTTTATAGAACGATCCATCATCGGGACGGATTGCTTTTTTGAGTCGCTTCAATGAAACAACTGCGGCACAGGGGCTCATATTCGTCCGTTTCTCCCAGAACCACCAACTTACGGGAGGCCGTCTTCCGGTGGGAATAATTGGCCAGGTTGCCACAGCGCAGACAGATGGCGTGAATCTTGGTAACATGTTCAGCTGTGGCCATCAACCCGGGCATCGGACCAAAAGGCTTTCCCGTAAAATCCATATCCAATCCTGCCACCAGCACCCGCATCCCCATATTGGCCAATTCATTGCAAACACCCACCAGGCCCTGATCAAAAAACTGGGCCTCGTCGATGCCTACCACATCCACCTCGCTGGCCAGGATCATGATGTTTTGAGCCGATTCAACCGGTGTTGAACGAATCGACTTTTCATCATGCGACACCACGTCCTCATCTGAATAACGGGTATCAATGCCAGGTTTGAAGATCTCGGTTCTCAAGCGGGCATATTCAGCCCGCCGCAACCGCCTGATCAACTCCTCGGTCTTACCTGAAAACATCGATCCGACAATCACTTCTATCCAGCCACCCCGGGAGGTATGGTGTTCAGTATTTTCAAAAGGCATTGTAACAAATTTTCCTGATTTATTCGTTATTTTTGTAAAACTATAAATTAAAACAAAATTATGGATTTTAACCGCAAACTGGAAAACTTATTGCGAGATATTCGCGAAATAGAGAACGATGCGGTAGACGTATCCAACACCCGGGATATCTCGAAGCTCGAGATGGACCTGCTGATGGAAAAAGTGCGCAGGTTATACGACCACCTTCTATACATTGACCGCCATTATCCTTATTCACAAGGAAACAACCGCCGGGACATCCCATTTGAAGTAACAGGAAAACAGGCCACCGGGCAGAAGAAGCAAAAGCCTTCCCCGGAGCCGGAGGAAAAAGAAACCCGTGACGCGATAAAGAAGGAACAATCCGAATCTGCCAGCAAGGAAGCATCAGAAACAAGCCCTGAAGTGACGCAACAACAAGGGGCTCCATCCATTAAAAAGTCCCGGGCTCCCTATGAAGGTTCGCGCGAAAAGAAATCACACGATGCCAGCCAGGAAGCAGCTACCTGGAAAGGCTCTGCTGAGAAAAAAACCGAAGGTCCGGAGATTGTAGCCGATAAATATCAAAACGCCCGAAACTTACGACACGACGACCTGGCCGCAAAACAACCCCAAAACAACCTGTCCACCCGGATGCAATCCCGTCCCATCAATGACCTGGCCAAAGCCATCGGGCTGAACGACAAATTCCTTTTTGTCAAGGAGCTCTTCGAGGGGGACAAAGAGAAATACCATGAGGCCATACAGATCATCAATGAGATGCCCAGTTTCGAGGAAGCAAAAGCCTATATAAACGAACGCTTTGACTGGGATGAAGAACAACCCGAGGTAAAAAAATTCATGGAGCTGGTCGGCAGAAAATTTTCCGCAGGCCAATAACATCTTCATCCTTCATGTCCAAATTGTACATTATACCTACCCCTATCGGAAACCTGGAAGACATCACCTATCGGGCCACCCGGCTGTTGAATGAGGTGGACATGATCCTGGCAGAAGATACCCGCAACACGAGGCGATTGCTCGATCATTATCAAATCGAGGCCCAAGTTGAATCGCATCATAAATTCAACGAACATAAGAAAGCAGGAACCATCGCCCACAGGATCAAAGAAAAGAATCATACCGCGGCCCTGGTTTCTGATGCCGGCATGCCGGGCATATCCGATCCGGGCTATTTGCTGATCAACAGCTGCCTGGAACAGGAAATAGAAATTGAGACCCTGCCAGGGGCAACTGCTTTTCTACCAGCCCTGATCAACTCAGGCCTTCCCTGTGATAAATTCGTCTTTGAAGGATTTTTGCCCCATAAGAAGGGCCGCCGCAAAAGGCTGGAATTTCTTGCCGGGGAAGACCGCACCATGGTCCTCTACGAATCGCCCTACCGCCTGATCAAAACCCTTCAGCAACTGGCTGAATACATGGGCAACGACAGAAGGGCTGCAGTGTCCAGGGAACTGACCAAGATACACGAAGAAAATGCCCGCGGAACGCTAGATGAATTAACCCGCCATTTCGAAAACCGGAAAATCAAGGGGGAGATTGTATTGATCGTGCAAGGCAGGCGTTAGGCCCGGGGTTCCGAACTGAATTCGATCAGTTCGATGGGGGCCCCCTCATGCTCGATCATCGCCACCCGTATACCCTCGGCCGGTGAATTGGGTGACTGAAGAATATGAAAAGGCAGACGCTGCAGCTCCCGGTTCCGGTTTGCCTGCCCAAAGCGGGATTTTCCGATTCAAAAGAATAGAGGTTATCCTTTGAAAGGTGAATCACATAATCGTTGCGTATGGTTTGACCTCCCAGCCTGATCACCCATAAAAAACTATAGTACAGTCTATACTGGCGATCGGGAACATACAATGCAATACCACTATGAGCGGTGATCATGATTAAACCGATCAAAAGGAGGAGGTATCCTGGGATGAAAAGTAACCACCTAATATTTGATATAGCGGTTCAGCTGGTTTCTGAGATGTCCGGTGGGGTCCGGGAAATCTTTGCTGGTATCGATGCCGCTGATCAAAACCCCTTGCCGGTTTCTTTTCATTTTATTGAGGATCATGCCATCCGGCCTGACGACAAAACCCGGGAAGCAACTCTCTTTTTTGCAGGTATTGCTGGCACTGATCCACAAGTAATTGCTGGCAGCATGGCCTTTAACCGTCCCGACAATAAGCGCTCCCAGTTCCTTACCAGCCTCCCGGTAACGGCGGGGTGAGAGGTTGCCGTCGTACCAGGATTGAAAAAGCAGCTCGGTGTTCATACGCATGTATTCCCTGTATAACTCGGGATAACGCCATTCATGACAGATCATCAATCCACAGGTCACACCTTTGAGCTGGAAGGTAAAGGGTCCTTCCCCCGGTGAATAATGCTTCATATCGGAGCCCCCGGCACCGTAAGTCAATAGCCGCTTGTCGTATCGCCCCCGCACCTGCCCCTGGTCATCAATCAGAAAAAGGCTGTTGTAAGGTTTATCGTGCCCCTGTGCAAAATGATGGCTTCCCAGAATGACCCATAGACCCAGCTTCCGGGCTTTCTCCTTTACCTCAGCAAAGGCATCATCTAAAAGCTGTTCATCCTGATCCCGGATATTTCCAAAGTCCATGCCCGCGTAACCACTGAGGCTGCATTCCGAAAAATGAGCAATATCGGCCCCTCTGGAACGGGCTGTCTCCATCTGCATGAGGGTATTAGAGAGATTCTTCCGGATATCCGGGTTAACAGGATATTGGCAGGTAGCTACAACCAGTTTTCCCGGCATAAATCAAGCACCCAATTTTTCAAGTGCCTCATATACTAAAAATGCCGGCCAAACGATCGCCTTTAAAAATCCCAGCACGCCGATCCAAAAACTCGTGGCCTGGGAAATGAAATAAATAGCTGCTCCGATAAAGCCCAATCCGTAAACTGCTCCTGATTGAGGGTTGCTTCCTACATCTTTGCTCATTGAATGGTCCTCCTGAGTTTTTAAGATTTAACAATGAATGGCATCCACTTATCAAATATAGGAAATTATTTTCTTGCTCTGAAGGAAAACCATGCAAAGCAAATACAATGAGCTGCGTTTGAACATCCTCACTAACAAATCTTCATGATGGAGATACGACGGGATTTCTTGCCTGTTTGAAAAGGATTCTTCCCTGCCCATGCCATAAAAGACCGATCGAAAGTTTTTGAGAAGGTGGCGGCAACAAACGGAGAATGCATTGTTTGCTGGCGATTATTGACCCTTTAACCGATAGATGGCCCGGGCAAATTCCCCTCCCAGATCGATGTAGCCTTCGCTGTCATAATGCCATGGATCAGAATAATTATAGTACCTGGTGGTTCGCACGATGGCTGCACAGGCATCTTCCCGTGCAAATTTCTCCTGGGCATATTGTATCAAATCACCGTGCTCCCAGACTTTTCCATCCTTGTCGTTCCAGGAATCGGATATCTTGCCAATCACAACCGGCAGGTCATCCCGGCGGAGAGTTGCCCGCATCAGGTCCATCAACCGTTTGAGATGATCGTGATAGCGACGGGCGATCGCTTCGGTGAAGGCTGCATCGCTCTCCCCCTGCATCCAGATGATGCCCTGTGGGATCAAGCAGTCTTTCCTGCCATCATCATTGATATCCTCCCCGGCCAGGGCATGGCGAACGGTGGCCAGAAAATGATCATACTGGTTGATGCCCTGGCGACCCCGGTAATCGGGCTCCCAGCAGCCGAAATCACCGGCCGCCAGGCTGTCAATGGACGTTCCGCCACGAGAATATTTGATCAGGGCAATCTTCTCTCCCGGATACAGACGCTGCAGGGCCTGTGCAAAACTAAGTTCCACCCCGAAGCGGTCGGAAAGACGATTTTTCTCTCCATCTGAAGCAAATCCGGCACCGTGGCCGGGCTTTAATGGGGCCCAAAAGCCTTCTCCACCACCCGGCTGATTATCCGGCAGGCTGTTGCCATGAAAAATCCAGGTAGGTTGAAATGATTTGTTCAACGAATCGGGCAACGCTTTGTTGAAACCATATCCATCCATGTTGGATTGCCCGCCCAGATAGAAAAGCCTGAACGTATCAACCTGACTATCAGTCTGGCTGAACACAACCCCAGACACACAAATCGATAACAAGAATAAAAAGATGCGGGTGTTCATGATGTTGATACCTCTTGTTCGTGGAATTTATATTTAAAAATACTAAATTTAAAAATACAATCATCTCTTTCGGGGTATGTTTTTCAAGAAAGCCCCATACAAATTATGCAGGGAATAAACAGGAAGGCAAAAAAATAAAGGCATCCCCAGGCATAGATACCGATCCGGATTCCATGTCTGTGAGGGATGCCTGATATATATAGATAACCCCAAAAACTTTGCTAGGCTTCTTCTTCCCATTTCAGCCTGCCCCCTCTTACCGTAGCTCCCATGACTATACCGGCACTCAGCATGACCAGGTTCTTAAATATATACTGTCCTTCCAGAGTGAGAGAAAAGGGAAACCGGGCAAATACATCCGATGGGAAAAGAAACACCGGCATGAATGTGCCAATCATCTGCAGAAAAAGCAGAAGCAACGTCTCCCGCAAGAATTTGTTAAGAAGCAGGCCCAGGCCAATCAGCACCTCCCAGGTAGCCAATCCGTAAAGGATCACTTTTTCTGTGAGAAGATCAAAAGTTAGAGTTTGTATGGTACGGGTGGCAATTTCCTCGGCGGGAGAGAAACCAGTGAAGTATTTAAGTCCGCCAAACCACAGGAATACAATACCAACGCTTAAGCGCAACAGCGTTATACCGTTGTTGGCCATCCAACGTGTAACAGCTATGTCGACCTTATAGAAAGTTGTTCCCCTCAGATCCATAACCTATTTGTTCAATGTTGATAATCCTCCGTCTATATGCATGATTTGGCCAGTAATCCACCGGGCGTTGTCTGAGAGAAGGTAGGATACCATGGATGCCATATCCCGGGGTTGCCCGATCTCCTTGAGCGGATGTCGCTCTTTCATGGCCTTCAGCTTATCATCCGTATTGATCATTCTTTCACTCATCGGGGTATGGGTCAGCGAGGGTGCAATGGCATTTACCCGTACCTTAGGTGCCAACTCCGCGGCCAGGGTACGCACCAATCCTTCGACCGCCCCTTTCGAGACAGCAACCGAACTGTGGTAGGCCATTCCCCTCTGCACAGCCACCGTAGAAAACATCACAATGGAACTACCCGGATTGAAGCTTTTCTGAATCTTATGGATGGTTTTGATGCCCCCCATCACGTTGACCTGGAAATCCTCCAAAAAAGCCTCCGGCTTCAATGCCCGGAAAGGCTTTAGGTTGATGGTTCCCGGCAGATACACCAGCCCGTCAAGGGAATCGGGAAGAAAACCTTCGGGAAAATCCGATTCCACAATATTGAACTGAGCGTGTATATGTTTTTCTCCCTGTTTCTCCAGGGCCTTTCTGCTGGTGGTATAAACGCTATGGCCTGCCTGAAGCTGCTGCCTTACCAACTCCTGGCCCATGGCCGAAGCGGCACCTACGATTAATATGCTTTTTTCCATCTTCTCAATTGATTTTTAAGTTACAATAGTATGATTTGTGTCTTTGATTTTTGAAATTAGCTTGTTACAGAATTAACAGTTACATCAAACATTTGTTTAATAGTTTTATTATATTTTTAAACAAAGGTTGAAAAAAACACAACTAAGCTCTCCATTAATCAGTAATGGAAATCATTTGTTTAAAAACTATGGGGGTATCAAATTGAGAAGGTTGAAAACCGTTGAAATTTGAAAAGTTAAACAGTTGAAAACAGTTGAATATTAAACATTTGAAGGTTATAAAGGTTGAAGGTTGA
>JAGXLL010000036.1:19752-22602 GCA_018334675.1 Bacteroidales bacterium
AGCCTTAGCCTTAGCCTCAGCCTCATATCAACAATCCAACAATTTCTTCTTCTTTCCCAGCCTCATCCTTTTTATAAAACATTTCAATATTCTTCAACAACCTGGAACCAAAAAAAGGCTACCCGCAGATTGAGGCAGCCTTTTCTTTCATTAGCCGGGGGGATCTTATTTTTCCGGTATGGCTTTGAGCGTTTCCACCAGGAAATCCCAGAATTTCTGAACCGTTTCGATATTCACCATCTCACTGGGAGAGTGCGGATAGCTTATGGTAGGACCGAATGAGATCATATCCAGATGCGGATAATTTTCGCTGATGATGCCTGTTTCCAGTCCGGCATGAATGGCTTTGATCTCGGGTACCCTGCCAAACTTCTTATTGTATACTTCCTTCATTGTTTTCAGGATAGGAGAATCGGGGTTGGGTTTCCATCCGGGATAAGCCCCCTCATGAACCACCTCGGCACCGCCCAGTTCAAAGACGCTGCGGATCATATTGCCCAGGTCTTCCTTGGATGAATCGACCGAGCTGCGCTGCAGTGTTTGAACAAAAACCTCTTCTCCGTTGGATTTTACAACCGCCAGGTTGGTGGATGTCTCTACCAGTCCTTCCATGGCATCGCTCATGCGCATCACACCATGTGGACAGCCATAAAGGGCACGGATGAGGTTTTCCTGTGTCTTCCGGTCGATCACATCATCCGGCTTATCGGTTGGATTAAGCTCGATGTTCACATCCGGGTCTACCTCGGAAAGCTCATTTTTGATGCTTTCGGTTACTTCTTTTACATAATTTCGGAACTCTCCGCTTTGGGAGTTAGGTACTACCACAACTGCTTTGGCCGAGCGGGGGATGGCGTTTCTGAGGCTTCCCCCATCGATGGAGCCGATGCGAATATCCAGATTTTCACTGCCATACCAGAGCATGCGGTTCAGGATCTTGTTGGCGTTGCCCCTCTGCAGGTTGATATCCAGACCGGAATGTCCGCCCTGTAATCCCTTCACTTGAAGGTTGTAAGCCGTAACATCGGCCGGTAGGCTCTCCTTTTTATAATGAAAACGTCCAACAGTTTCCAGTCCGCCTGCACATCCGATATAAAGCTCGCCCTCATCTTCAGAGTCCATGTTGATCAGAATCTCGGCATCCAGCAGGCCGGGTTTGAGTGCACTGGCACCGGTCATACCTGTTTCCTCATCCACGGTGAAAAGGGCTTCAACAGGTCCATGTTCCAGGTCGTCCGACTGAAGCACGGTCATAGCGGCTGCTACTCCCATACCATTGTCGGCACCCAGAGTGGTTCCGTTGGCTTTAACCCATTCCCCATCAACATAAGCCTCGATGGGCTGGTTCTCAAAATCAAAATCGCTGTCGCTCTGGGGTACCATATCCAGATGGCCTTGCATGACAATCGTCTTCTTGTTTTCATGTCCCCTGGTGGCCGGTTTCTTGATAATTACATTGCCTACCTCATCTTTAATGGTCTCCAGACCAAGGTCTTTTCCGAATTTTTCGACGAACTCCACCACTTTACCTTCTTTCTTGGAAGGTCTTGGGATTTGTGTAAGCTTATAGAAATTTTCCCAAAGTGGTTTTGGATCTAAATTTTTAATGTCACTCATGTTAACTCCTCCGTATTTTTAGGTTGATTCTGGTTGTGCTTCCTGTAGTTCCCGGAACGTAATGTAACGCTGCTCATAGAGCTGGGAGAGGTATTGGGTGACCCGGTCTTCTACTTCGCTGTGGGGATGGATCTTCTCCCCCATCTTTTCTTTCAGGCGGTCACATATCTGTTGTACAGTCTTCTCTCCGTCAATCTCCAGCCACGTTGCTGTTCCCTGCTCATCCAGGTAAATCGTAAAATGCTTTTTCCTGCGTCCGGAAATAAAAAAGTCCCGCATCCATCTTTTTTGGAATTTAGGGACGATCAAACATATATTACCATCTTTTGTGAATTGATGCTCGTGCAATCGCACCGGATGGAGCTCCAGTGGATCGGCGTTGCGCAGGATCTTTCTTCTTTGAAAAAAATTCATTCCCATTGCGATATTGGCTTTGAGAACTTCAAATTTAATAAAAAACATGGACTCGGGCACAATATGTTGTCCCGGGATAAAAACAAAACGTCTGGCGCCACAGAGCGCCAGACGTTTTGTGTGGTTGTATTGTAGGGGTTAGCCTTCTTGTGGCGCATCGGCTACATCACTTCCTGCTGATTTGCGCAGTGGGATACGTACGAGGACGATGCCGATGATGATGAAGATGGCGATGCTGGTAAGGAAAGAAGGATCGGAGAATCTCCAGATATCGATCTTACCAAAAGCCAGACCGGCAAAGAGCAATCCTATCAGTGCTTCGCCGGCTATCAATCCCGAAGCCAGCAGAATACCGATGTTTTCACTCTTATTCACCCGTGACTCACTCAGATTCTTTCGTTTCTGGTAATATTGCAAGATACCTTTGATCATACCACCAATGAAGATGGCAAAGGTGGTTGCCAGTGGCAGGTACATACCTACTGACACGATCATCGGGCTTTTCACCTGCATCAGGATAAAGCCGATTCCCATCAGAATACCTGCCGCGATCAGGGCCCAGGCCATTTCTCCGGCGATTATACCCTGTGAGAGGACCGCCATCAGGCTGGCCTGCGGAGCGGGCAACTCCTGGCTGCCAAAACCGCCTTCATAACCCAGTTGTTTACCGGTTTCGATGTCGCCGGCGTGGAGGATGAACAGGGGGATGAACAGGACAGCAGCTGCAGCAACCACCCCGATCACATCGCCCACCTGCATGCGCCAGGGGGTACCGCCAAGAATATGTCCGGCTTTCAAATCCTGCAGCATCTCACCAGC
>JAGXLL010000012.1 GCA_018334675.1 Bacteroidales bacterium
TATATTTGCATCGCTGCAATTGGAAAATGGGCAGCGTTCTATAAATATCCGGGCGATTAGCTCAGTTGGTTCAGAGCACCTGCCTTACAAGCAGGGGGTCGATGGTTCGAATCCATCATCGCCCACAATTAAACCGTAAGGAATCCTTGCGGTTTTTTTCCTACATAATTTATTCGCTTTCCATAATATTATGTAAAGCTCCTGACTCCTTTTAGTCGCGTAATACCGGAGGATCTCAATGGAAATCCAAGGCAATTGGCGTGTATGCGGATCTGATTCTCATTTTTTTCGATACCCAAAAATTTTGTATTTTGCAGGCAGCAGCTATCAGGATGTTATGCGAAAATTGCTCCTTCTTATTCTTTCTATTATCCTTTCCGCTATTGCCGGAGCACAACAAACCTCCAACCTGCAATATAGCCTGCAAAAAGATGAGCTGGTGATCACCTATGACCTGACCGCCCCAAGGGCCATGCGGGTAGAGGTGTATTACAGGCTGGCTGCGGATAGCCTCCTCCAGGTGCCGGAAGATCAGCTGCAGGGGGATGCCGGCATCTATATTCCCCCCGGCTCAGACAAGCAGATCCGGTGGTCCATGGAAAACCTTGATTCCCTGGAGCGCCGGCAGGCGTCCATTCAGCTGGAGACAAAGCCTTTCATTGATATGGTGCAGGTGCAGGGGGGCACTTTCCGCATGGGCTGCACCCGGGAGCAGAACAAATGCGGAGGGGATGAGAAACCGGTGCATCCGGTAGTGCTGGGTGATTATGCCCTCAGTCGCTATGAGGTCACCAACGCGCAGTATGCCGTCTTTCTCAATGAGAACAACATAGATCGTGATGGACGGGACAGACGGACAGCCCTGATTCATATCGACAACAAGTTTTGCCGGATCCAATACCGCGATGGGAAGTTTGTTGCGGTGGAGGGCAGGAAAGATCATCCCGTGGTGGAAGTGACCTGGAACGGTGCCCAGGCTTTCTGCCAGTGGGCAGGGGGAAGTCTGCCCACCGAGGCCGAATGGGAATATGCGGCCCGGGGCGGCCAGAAAGCCCGGTCCACCCTTTACAGCGGATCCAACCACGTGGACAGCGTAGCCTGGTATGACCGCAATGCCAAGGGTTCCACCCACCCGGTGGGCACAAAAAAACCCAACGAGCTGGGCATATATGATATGAGCGGCAATGTATGGGAATGGTGCTTCGACTGGTATTCGGATTATCCCGATGCAACCAGGAGAAACCCTGAAGGTCCGCGAAAAGGCGAGAATGTAGTGGTAAGAGGGGGCAGCTGGCTGTACTATGGTTCCTTTTGCAGGGTGGCCAACCGTGGCAGCAGCGCACCCTCCTACGCATTTAACAATTATGGTTTCCGCCTGGTACGGCGGGAGTAATAAAGCTCCGGATAAAAGCCGGATAAGAACTATTGCCCTTGCTCTTCCATTTCTTCTTCTACTTCTTCCATCTTCTGTTTGGCATCCTCCATCTCGTCCTCATACTCCTTCATCATCTCCTTCACTTTATCCTCATTCCAGCCGGTGGCCCTCTGTACCGCACTGCGGGTAGCCAGGCCGATGATCAGGAAAAGCACCATCAATGCCGCCAGCACATAGGAAAGAATCCGGGCTGATTGCTCCTTGGCATTCAAGACACCGCGGACGGCCCAGTAGAGCATGTAAATACCATAAAGATTGACCAGCAGGGAGATGACCGACCCCAGGGCAAAATTGATCCCATCGAAAAATCCCAGAAAGGCATTGATGGGCAGAAGAACCATGATGGCTGCCGCAACCCGCATATTGGGCTCAAACTCGGTGTTGCCCCCGCATATAGCAGAGATGATCAGCACCACCAATCCCCCGATAAACACCCCGATGACAGCACCTAAGATGCTCCAGAAAAATCCGGCAATGCCCATGGCACTGCCAAAGATACCTCCGGAAAAGCCGGAGACATTCAAAAGACTCCAGATGAGAACAAAAATACCAGCTATAACCCCATATACAAGAGCTTTGAGAATGGGTTCCCCCAGGCCTCCCTCTATGGGAAGGGATGAGAAATACGCTTTGGGCTGGAGCAGAGCCTTTTTTGAATCTTCATAAAGCCGGTTCAAGTTAAATCCTTCATTAGCCATTTGCAGAAAATTTAATAGGTTAAACGTTGGATGGGCAAGTTATGAAAAAAAACTAAGCAAATAAACACCTGAAATCGTGAGCCTGAAAAAAATCTTTGGGAATGTCACCCAATCGACATTACTCCCTTTCGTGGTCTGAGCAACACGAGTATCCGGAATAGGAAGCCCGGGGCAGCAACGAGGGCGCCGGCAACTTCAGGATTTGCGAGAAGCCTTATTCTGAAAAGATGGTACGCGCCGAATCCTCAATATGATCGACCCAGAGCCGGTATTGTTTGCCTGAAGGATGAAGGCCGTCGGAGGCTACCAGTGAGGGCTCGTCGCCGGCCCGCCGGGAGATGGGGGTGATATTGAAGAAGGCTACTCCATAGCTCTGACAGATGGAATCGGCTACCTCGTTGTAACGGTCTATCTCCCTTCTGATCCTGGCCGTATCCCTGGAAGCGGCAAAAGGGGTAACGCCATAGTTCGGTATTGACAACACAAAAACCTTTTCTTTCCGCCCCCTTGCCAGGTCGATAGAAGTGCGCAACAGCGAATCAAACTGGGTCCGGTAAATGCCGAAATCCAATCCCTGATACTGGTTGTTGACCCCTATCAAAAGGGAAACCACATCGTAGGGGCCTTCAATACGCTCCCGATCGATGCCGTCGAGCAGCTGACCGGTGGTCCATCCGGTACGGGCAATGATGCGAACAGGCTCCACCTTAAAAGACTCCCCGGACAGCCTTCGGGACAGTTGTACCGGCCATCTTTCACTTTCCGGAACACTTTCACCAATGGTATAGGAGTCGCCCAGGGCCAGGTAACTTACTTTCGTGGTATCGGTAACTTCTGAATGGTCAATATTCACGTTATCCTCGTTGCTGTTGGTCTTCATGTTGTTCCGGTTGTCGTTCGTACAGCCCCAATGAACCATCAAAAGAGCCAGGGCAAAAGGAACGATCAGCAGGTTAAACTTTCTCATGTCATCGGCTGTTGGGTTGACCACAAGATAATAAAAAAATCCGGGCCGGGCAGCTCAGCTGGTCACTTCTACCTCATCGCCTTCACCCAGACCCAGGTAGGAAGATGCGTCGCCCTGATTCACCGAAACCTCCAGCAATCCTTTTGAGCCCAGGGTAGCCAGCAAGTCTCCCTCACGAACCTTGATATAGGCTTTGGATAACCCATGAATCCGTCGCCCGCCTATCTCAATGACGATATCCCGGTAACGGGTATGGAGTTTACGCATAAGCCTTTCTTCGATGTTGGTGATCAGGTTGCCAAACTGGTCGACATGGATCACGTGACCGGCAATCTTGTCTTCCCCCACACGGGGCTCGGGAATGTCAAGGGTATATAATTCATCGGTACGCAGGCCCAGATCAACAGGCTCGACACCAACACTCAGATGCGCTGCCACCGGAGCAAATATATCCCTGCCGTGGAAGGTACTGCTGATATCTTCCAGGAAGTAACGGGTATTGTTTATTTCCCATATCTCATCGGGCTTATAGCTATTGACGATCTTCGTGATCACCCCATTGTCCGGAAAAAGGAAATAATGGCCACCGGCCTTCATCAGCTTGATCTGCCGGCTGCTTCCCACTCCGGGGTCTACCACGATCACATGAATGGAACCGGCCGGGAAATAGCGAAATGAATAGTAAATCAAGTGGGCTGCCCACCGGACATTCTGTGGGGGAATATAATGGGTGAGATCGACCACGGGAACCATGGGATTGATGCTTTTGATCACCCCTTTCATCAAACCGGCATACTCATCCCTCAGGCCGAAATCCGTGGTAAGGGTGATCATGGAATACGTATTGGGTTTCATCATCTTATCTCCATCCTGTTTTATCGGTGGCAGAACTACAGTCCTGCCACGCATCACTGCCCATAATTTAAAAAACCGGTGAAAAAGCCGCCACGAAATTACAAACATTCTGCGAAAACCATAAGAATGATGAAGAATCCCGGGTACTTACAGCAAAATGGCCATCAGGCATAAAAGGCCTTGTCCCTGGGATATCCAATGGGCATGATGCCTAAAGGCTTAAGCTCCTGCAGATCAAACAGTTCCTTGACAGCCCCGTCGTCGAAAGCACCGACTATCACTGTGCCCAGTCCCATTTCTACCGCCTCAAGGGAAATGTTCTGCATGGCCGCCCCGGCCTCCATATCCACATAGCGCTCACCTCTGTCGCCATACCTGCGGGTGGTACGCGAATCTTCTGAGGCTATCAGTATGCTGGCACCGGCCTTTCTAATGAATTCCTGATTGAAGCAGGCCCTGGACATCTGTTCATTTAAATCCTTGTTGCTGAGTCTTTTTAAGGCATGCTCCTTCGAAATATATTGATAAATGCCCGGATCCAGTTCTTCGATCCCATCTTTCCGCACGGCCACCAACAACTCAATGGGATAAGTGGCACCGGCCGAAGGTACTGTATGCCGCATGTCGTGTTGCTTACTGATCAAACCCTGGCCGGCCCAAAGGATGTTGGAAAGTTGTTGCATGAAAAGGGCCCTGGGGTCAAAATTCCTGCATGAAACACGTTTCTGCAGGGTTTCGTTCAGGCTTAACTTATTGCTCAATGATCTGTACGGTAATTGGATCTTTTCCATAATGATACTTTTTAAGAACAACTCCGATAAGCAACTTTTAATTAATGCTCCTTTAAAGGTAATAAAGAAATCCATCCCATAAAAATCCAGCCCCATAAAATCTGTTTATCTTTCCGGGTAGGATCATCCTGCGTGGTAATTTTTATTAAATTCGTAAGAAGCCCGCAAGGGACTTTTAATCTGATAATGAGCACAGATACCCCACACCCATGATAGACAGGGAAACCACAGAAAGGATTATAGAGACCGCAGAGATCGCGGATGTTATACAGGATTTTGTCAATCTGAAGAAGCGGGGCACCAATTACCTGGGGCTGTGTCCTTTTCACAGTGAGAAGACGCCTTCATTCACGGTTTCCCCTTCCAAGGGCATCTTTAAGTGTTTTGGCTGCGGCAAGGGCGGCAATGCCATCAACTTCATCATGGAGCATGAGCATCTGAGCTATCCCGAAGCCCTGCGTTATCTGGCCAAAAAATACAACATCGATATCAAGGAAAAGGAGCTGACGGCCGAGGAGGTGGAAGAAAAGAACGTGCGCGACAGCCTGCTGATCGTCACGAACTTCGCCAAGAAGCATTACATCCACAATCTCTTTCACCAGGAAGAGGGTAAGAAGATCGGTTTGAGCTATTTGCAGGAGCGGGGCATCCGCGAGGATATGATCGAGCGTTTTGAGCTGGGATACAGCCTGGATCAATGGGAAGGATTCACCCGGGCTGCCATACAAAAAGGCTTCAAGCAGGAGTACCTGGAGAAGGCCGGTTTCACCATTGCCAAAGAGAACAAGCGGTATGATCGTTTCCGGGGCAGGATCATGTTTCCCATCCGCAGTCTTTCGGGCAATGTGATCGGTTTTGGAGGCAGGGCCCTGAAGAAGGATGACAAGGCCAAATACCTGAATTCACCTGAATCGGACATCTACCACAAGAGCAACATCCTCTACGGCATTTATCAGGCCAAGAAGGCGATCACCCGGCAGGATAAATGCTTCCTGGTGGAGGGCTACACCGATGTGATTGCCCTGCATCAGTCGGGCATAGAGAATGTGGTGGCTGCTTCCGGCACTTCCCTTACCGAAAACCAGGTACGGCTGGTAAAGCGTTTCACTCCCAACATCACCATCATCTTCGACGGCGATCCGGCCGGCATCAAGGCTTCGCTGAGAGGCATCGACCTGATCCTCGAGCAGGGCATGAATGTGAAGGTGCTCCTGTTGCCGGATGGTGAAGATCCCGATTCTTTCGCCAAGACCAGGAGCGCCTCCGAACTGGGGGAATACATCCGGAACAATGAAAAGGATTTCATCCACTTCAAAACGCGCCTGCTGGCTGAAGAAGCGGAAAACGACCCGGTAAAAAGGGCCAACCTGATCAACGACATTGTCCGCTCCATCTCCGTGATCCCCGACGGCATCATGCGTTCGGTTTATATCAAGAACTGCAGCGGAATGCTGGACATCGACGAGAAGATCCTCTACCAGGAAACCAACAAGATCCGCAACAAAAGGGCAAAACAAAGACACAGAAAGGCTCAGGCAGATAAAGACCGGGAAGAGAAGAACAACCAGAACCTCACCACCTTACCCTCCTTCATTGAGGAGGTCTATTCGGAAACCCAGGAAAAGGAAATTATTCGCTTGCTGCTGCAATACGGGGAACAAGAACTCTATACTTATAAAGAAGATAAATATGAAGAGCCCAAGAGCCTGTCTGTGGCCCAGTATATCATCAAAGAGATTTTGAACGACGAGCTGGAATTCAAGAACCTCATTTACAAGAAGATCTTTGAAGAATACCTGGAAACGCTCAACAAGGGCGAGCATCCCGGCCGGAACCATTTCATCTACCACAGCGATGACAAGATCAGCAGCCTGGCGGCCGACTTACTGAGCCCCAACTATGAGTTGAGTGAATTCTTCAAGAAAAAAAGCGGCATCCATGTGGAGCCCGAGGATATGAAGCTCAAGATGCTGATACCTGAAGCCATTATTGCCTATAAGAGAAAAATCCTGGAGAAGGCCCAGAAAGACAAGGTAAAGGAGATACAACAGGCCCAGCAGAATGGGGCAGACCCCCACAAGATCATGGAGATACAGCAAGAATACCAGGCCATCACCTCCGCCATCAATTCCATATCCAAAGACCGCGGATGGGTGGTATTCCGTTAATATTTATCCCTTTCTTTCCTTTTTATATTTTTCATGATCATCACCGGCATCTCCACATCCATGCGGCGTATATTTTCAGTGACATTGCCCAGCAGGCTGGTCACCACCGAAGTCTGCCCTTTGGCACCAATGATCAGCAGTCTGGATTCCATCTCTTCGGCTTGCCGGTTGATTCTCTCGGCATGGCCTGTGATCTGATCATTCAGTTCAAAATGGCACGAGACCTGCTCCGGGGTCATATCAAACTTTTTCAGGAATTTCCGGAACTTCTTGTGCACCTTCTTTTCCAGTGCGGAGGAAGAACGCAGGGTGGTGGCCGGAAAATAACTCTTGCTGGTATCGTAAACATAGTGACAGCTGAGCTCCGCGCCTGTGAAACGCTGTATGTCTATAGCCCTCTGAAAAGCCCGTTCTGATTCGCGCGAAAAATCGATGGCACAAAGAATTTTTTCAACTGAAAACTCGGGGTTCTCGGGCACAAACATCAGGTCGCTGTTCACCTGAGTGGCGATCTTCCGGCCATAACGCCCGGCTCTGTCTTCACCAAACTTCCGGCCGATCAGGGTAAGATCCACCTCTTCTTTCCGGGTAAAGTCGATGATCACATCCGCAGCGTCCTCCTCTTCTATCTTGGTGATCACCTCAGTTTTGGTACCTTTGTGGAAGCGCTCCGAGACAGCTTGGGTGATCTCCTTGCGGATGGTCTGGCTCAGCGATGACTCCAGATCCGGGTATTTCTTGCTTTTTTTATCCGGCAAATCGTAGGCCTGGATGGCATGCAGAAAAATGACCCTTTCCGTATCCAGGGCATCACTAAGAAAAGAAGCATATTGTATCAGGTATTGATCTATCTCGGTCAGATCAAGGCATACAAGCAGGGTATTGAGTTCTTTAACTTTATCCATAGCGCATTGGTTTTGTTATTTCTGATCTTCCCGGCTGTTGTCCTGTCCCTGGCCGGCCCTGTCTTTTTCGATCAGCTCCTGAACCAGTTCTTTGTAGGATTCGCGTTCTTTGGCCTTGCGGCGAAGCTCCTCTTTCTCCTGCTCTTTCTTCAGGCCTTTTCTCAGGCTGAAGCCCATGATGATCAATATGATGGCGAAGGGCAGGCCGGTGGTGATGGCGGCCGTTTGAAGGGCTTTTAGTCCGCCACCTACCAGCAGGATGGCGGCCACGGCACCTTCCATGGAAGCCCAGAAGATCCGCTGGGTCACCGGCGATCGGAGCTTGCCGCCGGAGGTAAAGGCATCGACCACCAGGGAACCCGAGTCGCTGGAGGTGACAAAAAAGCTGATAACCAGTACAATGGCCGCAAAATTGGTGACTTCGGCCAGGGGAAACCGTTCAAAAAGGTGATAGATGGAAGTAGCCACATTCTGCTTGACCTCTGCGGCAATGCCCGCTGCTTCCTGCAATTCGAGAAACAGGGCTGACCCGCCGAACGCCGTGATCCAGAAAAAAGTCAGTAAGGTGGGCACGATCAACACACTCAGCACATACTCCTGAATGGTGCGCCCCCTGGATATCCTCGCAATGAACATCCCCACAAAAGGCGACCAGGATATCCACCACGACCAGTAGAAGATGGTCCAGTCGTTTTGCCAGTTGGAGGCCTGATAACTCTCAGTCCAGAAACTCTTCTGAAAGAAATCATTCAGGTAATTGCCCAGGTTCTGTGCATAAGAATCCAGGATAAAGAGGGTGGGGCCCAGTATCAGGATAAAAACCAGCAGGATAGCGCCCAGATTGATGTTCATCTCGCTGAGCTTTTTCACACCCTTGTTGAGCCCCAGTACCACGGAGATGGTAGCGGCAGCGGTGATGGCTGCGATCAGGATCACCCGCATATTCAATGTATCCGGCGAGTTAAAAAGGTGCGAAAGGCCTGCACTCACCTGTTTAACCCCCAGGCCCAGGGAGGTAGCCAGGCCAAAGAGTGTAGCCAGCACGGCCAGCACATCGATCACATCACCAGGCCAACGGTACACTTTATCCCCCAGGAGGGGATAGAACACAGAACGGAAAGCCAGCGGCATGTTGCGGTTGAAGGAGAAAAAGGCCAGCGCCAGGCCTACCAGGGTATAGATGGCCCAGGCATGCAAGCCCCAGTGCAGAAAAGTGGTTTTCATGGCTTCCTGGGCTGCAGCCGTCGGGTTGGTCATATCTACCGGTGGATCAGTAAAGTGGAAGATGGGCTCAGCCACGCTCCAGAACAAAATACCAATACCCATGCCGGCGCTGAAAAGCATGGAGAACCAAGCCCTTCGGCTAAACTCGGGTACTGCATTCCTGCCTCCCAACCGTATGTTGCCGAAGCGGGAAAAAGCAAAATACAGGGCCAGCAAGAGGTAAAAATTAACCACCAGCACCAGAAACCAGCCAAAATGATCGGAGATCCAGTTCTGCATGGTGTCAAAGACCCGTTCCATCGGTTCTCCAACAATCAGGGTCACCGCAATGAAAACGATCAATAAAATGGTGGCCGACCAAAATACCGGGGGGTGGATGTCAAAATGTTTGTGGATACCCCTGGGTTTCTCACCGGTTTGCCCGGCGGCCTCCGATGGACGAGAATAATTGTTGTGCTCGTTATTCTGGTCTTTTCCGCTTCCGTTGGTGGGAACAGACCCCTTATCATCTTGCTCCATGCAGGTTGTTTTCCTTAAAAATTGATTATTTCAGATAACCGGACACCATCTTTTCACTGATCTCCCATAACTCATCCTGCACACCCGGTTCATAGGATACCGTGGCCGAACTCTGAGGCATCTGATTGACAAAATACTTGCCCGATACACCTTCCACTTTCTCCGAGGTGGCCACATAAACAATGTTCTCGCTGCCCTCCTGAACGGCATTGCCTATGTCGCCATAATTCTGCTTCAGCAACTTGGTGCTGATGACACCCGGATGCAGGCAGTTGCAGGTGATGTTTTCCTTCCCGGTTTCCCGTGCCAGTTTATAGGTGAATAGCACATTACACAGCTTGGAGATTCCGTAGGCTTTGGAACCCACAAAATTCTGCTCTCCCTGGAGGTTATCAAAATCAATAGCCGTGGCGTGAACCATGGAAGATACATTGACCACCCGTGCACTGTCGCTTTTCCTTAGTACATCCAGCAGCAAGCGGGTCAACAGGTAATGGCTCAGGTAATTCACCTGGAAGGTTTTTTCATACCCATCCTGTGTTATCTCCCGCTCCCTTTGAAAGATGCCTGCGTTATTGATCAGTATATCCAAATGATCCAACTGGTCCCTGACTTGATCAGCCAACTGTTTGACTTCCTGAAGCGATTCAAGGTTTGCGGAGAATCCCCTGAGGTCTTCCTTGCCGGAAGCCTCCTTTATTTCATTGATAACCTGGTTCACAGAGGATTCATCCCTTCCATGCACGATCACCTGATAATCGATCTTAGCCAGGTCAATGGCTGCCTGTTTGCCTATTCCGTCGGTAGCTCCTGTGATCAGTACTTGCTTGCTCATATCGCTCGGTTTTTAGGATTTACCTGATTACAATCCTTTCACGGTAAATGTTTAAAACTTTCCCCGTTGGTAAAAAGGGTACTAAAGATAGGAATAAAATAAGAGAATCACTAATAACACAGGTTAAATCCGGCTTCTCAGATCAACTCACTCACCAGAAAAGTACTGCCGCCTACGTATATCAGATCCTCCTGGCGGGCCTGGTCTCTGGCCGCCTGCAAAGCATCGCCGGCCACAGGATAGCATTGACCTGTCAGTCCGTAACGGGCCGCCATCTCTGCCAGCTTATCCTCTTCCAGGGCCCGCGGTATAGAAGCCCGGGTGAAGTAATAGCTGGCCGAGGTTGGAAAGAGCTTCAAAATGGCATCGAGCTGTTTATCGTTGACGAAGCTCAGCACAAAGTGGAGCCGGCCCCGGTTCAGCCTTTGAACTTCCCGCACGTTGATATTCAGACCTGCTTCGTTGTGGGCCGTATCACAGACGATGAGCGGATCGTTCTGGAGTATGAACCACCTGCCCCTGAAGCCGGTGATAACTCCGACATTGGAAAGTCCTTGGCGAACCTGTTCGCCCGCAAGGGCATACCCCAAACCATTCAGCACATCCACGGCTCTTAGGGTGGTTACGATGTTCCTCGACTGATAGCTCCCCAACAGATCGGTACAAAGGCCGTTGTATATCACCTGCTGCCCCTGGAGGATGGTATAACAGGGGTTTTCAAAAAAGCCCCCCTCTTCTCTGGTAATTTGGTAGTGCTGGTCGGCAAAACACAGCTCCGCCTGGGCTGCCAGGGCCTTCTCCCTGAAGATGTCTGCCGTTCGGGGATCGGATTCTCCTACCACCACCGGCTTATTTTCTTTGATGATCCCGGCCTTCTCGCGGGCGATCTGCTCAACGGTATCGCCCAGAAACTGTGTATGATCGAGGCTGATATTGGTGATCACCGACAGATCCGGGTCGATGATATTGGTGGAATCCAGGCGGCCGCCCAAACCCACCTCTATGACCGCCACGTCCACCTGAACCTGGCGGAAATAATCGAATGCCATGGCCACGGTCATCTCAAAGAAAGAAGGCCGGACCTGAAGAAAATGTTCCTGGTTTCTCTCCATGAAAGATATCACAAAATCCTGGTCCACCATTTGTCCGTCCACCTTGATGCGCTCGCGGAAGTCGTTCAAGTGTGGGGAGGTGTATAAGCCGGTCCGGTAACCGGCCGACTGTAATACCGAGGCCAGCATATGGGCGACCGAGCCTTTGCCATTGGTGCCCCCTACATGGATAGTACGAAAAGAGCGATGGGGATGCCCCATGTATTCATCCAGGGCTTCGGTAGCAGATAGATCTGCCTTATAGGCTGCCTGCCCCTGTCGCTGATACATGGGTATCTGCTGGAACATCCACTCCAGCACCTGCTCATACTTCTGCGTACGACCCATCATCACCAGCGGTTGTAATGTATGCGTTCCTTTTTGAAGCGTTCGGGAACAGGTTTCTGCTCATTGGGGTAGCCCAGGGCGATCAAGGCAAAAGGCTGAATGTGGCCGGGCAGTTCGAACAGCTCCCGGATCCCCTCTTTTCTCTTCTCCCGGGGATGAAGCCCGAGCCATACCGAACCCACACCTTTGGCGTGTGCTGCCAGCAACATATTCTGGGTGGCCGCACCGCAGTCCACCACCCAGTATCCCGGACCATGCTCCAGGTTCTGATCGCCACATATCAAAACGGCATACTGGGCCTCAGCAAGCATTCCGGCATAAGGATGGATCTGCATGATCCGGTCCATCAGCGAGCGGTCGTCGATCACGATAAAATGCCAGGGTTGACAGTTGACTGCCGAGGGAGCATACATTCCTGCCCGGATGATCTCGTCGACCTGCTCCCGGTCGATGGGATCCGGCTTAAATGCCCTGATGCTCCTGCGCGTAATAAGCCCATCGTATAATTCCATATTTTTTTTGTTTTAATAACTGGTTAAAAACTTCAGATTGTGTTAACTCAACTTCAAAGAAAAAATTACTACATTTAAATGCAAAATTAATTCGTTCTATGCCGCAGACCAAAAAAATCTTTGTGATCGATACCAATGTCATCCTGCATGATTTTAATTGCATTTACAATTTTCAGGAGAACGACATTGTACTACCTATCGTTGTTATTGAGGAGCTGGACAAGCTCAAGAAGGGCAACGACATCATCAATTTTCATGCCCGGGAGTTCACCCGTGAGTTGAACGATATTGCCGGCGACAAGCTCTTCAACGGAGGCTTGCCATTGGGCAAAGGTCTGGGCAAGCTAACCGTGGAGACCGGGAAACCTTTTTCAGAGAAGATAAGCGAGTCCTTTCCCGAAAACACCCCGGACCACCGCATTCTCTCGATCACCGAACACGTGAAGGGTAAATATAAAAAACAGGAGGTCATTCTGATCACCAAAGACATCAACCTGCGCATGAAAGCCAAATCACTGGGTATCCAGGCACAGGATTACGAATCCGACAAGGTGGTCGACATTGAACCGTTAAACCGGAACATTGAGGTGCATGAGGGCATCGATGCGGGGTTGATCGACCGCCTGTACCAGGATGGTGAAGGGATACCGGCTTCCGAGTTTAATCTGCAAACCTTCTCGAACAAATATTTTATTCTCAAGAGCGAGCGGTCGAGCGCTCTGGCCCGCTATGACCATTATGACAATGTTTTTTTCCGGGTAGAGAAAAAACGGATGTATGGAATCACACCCCGCAATGCGGAACAGACCTTTTCCGTGGATGCCCTCTCACGCCCTGAAGTGCAGTTGGCAGCGCTCACCGGCAAGGCCGGAACCGGCAAGACCCTGTTGGCTCTGGCCACGGCCCTGCACATGGAAAAACAATTCAGCCAGATCCTGCTGGCCCGTCCCATCGTACCGCTGGCCAACCGCGACCTGGGTTACCTGCCCGGCGACGTTAACGAGAAGATCACCCCTTACATGACGCCCTTGTACGACAACCTGGCGGTGATCAAAAACCAGTATAAATCCAACAGCAGAGAATACAAGAAAATCGAGGAGATGCAGGAAAACGGCAAGCTGGTGATCAGCCCGCTGGCTTATATCCGGGGCCGGAGCCTTTCCAGCGTCTACTTCATCGTTGATGAGGCCCAAAACCTGACCCCTCATGAGATAAAAACGATCATCACCCGGGCCGGCGAAGGCACTAAGATGGTCTTCACCGGGGATATACAACAAATCGACTCCCCTTACCTCGACATGAAATCCAACGGGCTGAGCTATCTGACCGACAAGATGCTCACCCAGGATATATTCGCCCATGTTAACCTGGTGAAAGGCGAAAGAAGCTATCTGGCTGAACTGGCCAGTGACCTATTGTAGAACCCAAACAAACATGATCATGGAAAATCGCAGGCAACTGATTATCGCAAGACATGGAAAGAGCTCGTGGAAATACGACAAAATATCGGACATCGATCGTCACCTCAAGGAGAGGGGGATACATGATGCTTACGCGATGGCCGAACGCCTGAAGCAAAGCAATATCTCACCCGACCTGATCATGAGCAGTCCTGCCACCAGGGCCCTTCATACGGCCATGATCTTTATCCGGACCTTGAACCATCCACTCGAACAGGTTCAGCTTCATGATATTTTCTATAACGGCAACGACCAGGATGTGCTGGATGTCATCCAGCAGGCACCTGAAAATGTATCCACCCTGATGATCTTTGGCCACAATCCCACTTTTACCGATCTGGCCAACCAGTTCCTCTCCGGAGAGCTGGATAATTTGCCCACAGCCGGAATGGCTTTTCTGGAATTTGAAACCGCCCAATGGCAGGAGATAAAGAAGAGCCAGGTGGTCCGGGAATGGACCGATTCTCCGAAAAAGAAACACTAAAACCCCGTTATAGCCTTGAGGTTACTTAAATTTGCAGCCATCGACATCAGCACCATGCATGCCTTCCATCACCTGATCAATGTACACGATGTCATTGATTTCAGGGCGTGTGCCACCTCTGTTATGCGGGAAGCGGATAACGGCAGGGAGATCGTTGAACAGGTCAGGGAGAAAACCGGCATCAAGTACATGAACCCGATACCCTACAAGAAGATCCGCAAGATCTATGAGATGATCCTGCCCTGCTCGATCCACGAGCGTATTAAAGTACTGGGGCTCAACCCCGACCGGGCCGATGTAATCATACCGGCAGTCCATATTTTTATGAAAGGGATGCAATGGTCGGATGCATAATTCTATTTATAATTGTGTAATTTTGCATCTTCAATTCAATGGATTGCTTTGAAGAAGGTTGCTTTTCATACACTGGGCTGCAAGCTGAATTATGCAGAGACGTCCACCATGGCCCGCAATTTTGAGGCGCACGGCTATGAGCGTGTGGATTTTAATCAACAGGCAGATGTGTATGTCATCAACAGTTGTTCGGTCACCGCCCGGGCGGATAAGAAAAGCGAGGAAGCCCTGAAGAAGGCAAGAAATCAAAATCCTCAGGCCCGGGTAGTGATGGTAGGCTGCTATGCTCAGCTGCAGCCGGAAAAGATCGCCCGCATCCGGGGCATCGATCTGATCCTGGGCAGCAACGAGAAGTTCAGGATACTGGATTATCTGCAGGAGGAGAAGAAGTTGCAGTTGCAGGAGCAGGAGGAGAAGAAGAAGGAACCGGAGATACACACCTGCACACCCGATCAAACCCGCGACTATTTCCCCTCGTTCTCTTATGGCGACCGCACCCGCTCCTTCCTGAAGGTGCAGGACGGATGCGATTACCATTGTTCCTACTGCACCATTCCCCTGGCCAGGGGAAAAAGCCGGAACCAACCCGTCTCCGGGATCGTGCAGGAGGCCCGTGTGCTTGGCGAATCAGGCATCAAGGAAATCATCCTTACCGGGGTGAACATTGGAGACTTCGGGAAATCGACCGGTGAAAGCTTCATTGGGCTTATAAAAGCACTGGAGCAGGTGCCGGGCATCGAGCGATACCGCATCTCTTCCATCGAACCCAACCTGTTGACTGAGGAGATCATTGATTTTGTGGCCCGGTCCAACAAATTCCTGCCCCACTTCCACATCCCCCTCCAGTCAGGAAATGACCATATACTGGGCAAAATGAGACGCCGGTACCGGCGCGGGCTCTTCCGCGAAAAAGTAGAAGCCGTGCGGACCAGACTGCCCGACGCTTTTATTGGTGTCGACCTGATCGTGGGTTTCCCGGGTGAGGACGAACAACGCTTCCACCAAACCCTGGAATTCCTCAAAGAGATGGATGTCGGCTATTACCATGCCTTCTCCTTCTCTGCCCGGCCCAATACACCGGCTTACAACATGCAACCCAAAGTTCCCAACACAGTGATCAAACAAAGAAGCCATATGGTCCAGGAGCTGGCCGAGCAGAAAAAACTGAGCTTCTACCGCCGGCACCTGGGCCAGACCCGGGAGGTGCTCTTTGAAGGCTCCGGGAAAGATGAGCTGATGGCTGGTTTCACCGATAATTATATCCGTGTGGAAGTCCCCTTCCATGAGAGCCTGCCTGGAACCATCCACAGGGTCTACCTGCAGGAAATCACAGAGGGAGGAACTGTAAAAGGCCTCCTTAGTCAGTAATAAATATGCTTCACATACATCAAGAAAAAATCTAAAATACAATACGATGAATCCCGAACAAATCACCCAACAAATTCAATCACTCAGTAAAGAAACGGGAAAGTTCATCCTGGATGAATGGGACAAACTCTCCTCCGAGCAGGTCGAATCAAAAGGATTGCACGATTTTGTCACCTATGTGGACATGCAGTCGGAAAAAAAGCTGGTGGAGGGATTAAAGAAGATCCTTCCGGAGGCAGGCTTCATTGTAGAAGAAGAAACCATCCGAAAAGAGGGAAACGCCTATAACTGGATTGTTGATCCCCTGGACGGGACCACCAATTATATCCATGGCATCACCCCCTTTGCCATCAGCATTGCCCTGAGCTATAATGGCCGGATCATCCTGGGGGTGGTATATGAGCTGGGATTCGATGAGATGTTCTATGCATGGGAAGGATCACCCGCCTACCTGAATGGTGAGCGCATCTCGGTATCGCAAACGCCTGCCATTCAGGAGAGCATTATCGCCACTGGCTTTCCCTACAACGATTTCTCAAGGTTGCAGCCCTATCTGGAGTCGCTGGAATATTTCATGAGAAATTCCCATGGCATCCGGCGTTTTGGTTCGGCTGCCACGGATCTTTGTTACACGGCATGCGGCAGGTTTGAAGCATTTTACGAATACAGCCTCAAACCCTGGGATGTAGCTGCCGGCTCGCTCATCGTGAAGCAAGCCGGGGGACGGGTCTCTGACTTTGCCGGTGGCGATAAGTATCTGTTCAACCAGGAGATGGTTGCCGCCAACGACCGGGTCTTTGATCCGTTTTTAAAAGACATTCAATCCTACCTGCAATCTGCCTGATCAACGATGAAACATCCGGGATATTTACTTTTTGAGCTCTTTAGCCGTTTTCTTGCCGTTCTGCCCCCTCGGGCAATGTACCTTTTTTCGGATCTGCTCTTCTTCCTGGGTTATTATATCGTTGGATACCGCAAAAAGGTGGTTTATCAGAATCTGCGCAATGCCTTCCCCGACTACTCAAAAACGAAGATCCGCCACACGGCGCTGGGCTTCTACAGGCACCTGGCTGATGTGATGATCGAAGACATCGCCATGCTTCACATGAAGCCTGCCCGCCTGAACAAGATGGTGCGCATGGAGGACCTCGATATGCTGGAAGAGATGTATCGAGACAACAAGAACATCACCGGGCTCATCGGTCATTATGGCAACTGGGAGCTGCTGACCACCCTCCCCCTGCATACACCCTACATCATCCTTAGTGTTTATAAACCTTTGAAGAACAAGTTCTTCAACCGGAAGGTTTACCAGATGCGCCAGCGTTTTCAGGATGTGCCGGTTCCCATGAAGACGGTGTATCAAAAGGTAATCGAATATCAGAACCAGGACAAACCCTACATCATTGGCTTTGTCTCTGATCAGTCGCCGCCCCGGAAAAACATCAACTACTGGACCACCTTTTTGAATCAGGAAACCCCTTTCTTTACGGGTGCCGAAAAGATCGCCAAAAAATTCCGTCACGCGGTATTCTTCACGGCAGTCAAAAAAGTGCAAAGGGGCACCTACCGGATTATATTCCGCAAGCTGGTGGATGATGCCTCGCAAACCCGGGAGAACGAGATCACCGACAAGTATGTGCAGGCCCTGGAATCCCTGATAAGGGAAGATCCCAGGTACTGGCTCTGGTCGCATCGCCGGTGGAAACATGCCAGGCGATCCTAAAGCCCTGCCTCCTGCTGCCTGTTATAAAACAGGCGTTTATCCCTTTCATTTTTTCACCGGGGTTGGTCATACAAGCCATCATTTTTGTAATTTTAAGACATACCAACCATTCAAATAAAAGGAGGTAACCTCATGATTAGCGACTTGCAACAGGTATTTTCGGAAAGCGCCCAAAACATGAAACGATCGGCGATCCGGGAAATTCTCAAGCTGACCCAGAAACCGGAAGTCATATCCTTTGGCGGCGGGCTGCCCGCACCCGAATCCTTTCCCATAAGTGAAATGAAAGAGATCATCAACGAATTGCTGGATGAGGACGGTCCGGGTGCCCTTCAGTACGGAGCTACCGAAGGCGTGCCGGAGCTTCGCAAGATCCTGGTGAAGCGATACCAGGAAGAAGGTTTGAACATTGAGCTCGATAACCTTTCCATTACCACATCCTCCCAGCAGGGTCTCTATATCCTGGGTAAGATCTTCCTGGATAAAGGCGACAAGATCATTTGCGGGCTGCCCTCCTACCTGGGAGGGATCAGCGCTTTCAGCACCTTCGGGGCCGACATGCACGGCATCCCCTTCGACCAACAGGGCATGCGCAGCGATAAGCTGGAGGAGAAGCTTCAGGAACTCCAGGATCAGGGCACCAAACCCAAGTTCATCTACATCATCCCCGACTTCCAGAATCCGGCTGGCATCACCATGCCCGAGGCACGGCGAAAAGAGATCATCGAGCTGGCCAGGAAGCATGATGTACTGATCATTGAAGACAGCCCTTACCGGGAGATCCGCTTTGAAGGCGAATCACAAAAAACCCTTTTCCAGCTCGACAACCAGGGACAGGTGATCACTCTGGGCACTTTCTCCAAGACTTTTGCCCCCGGCTTTCGCCTGGGATGGGCCATCGCCCATCAGGAGATCATCGACAAGATGGTCATTGCCAAGCAGTCCATGGACCTGTGCACCCCCACCTTTAACCAGAAGATCGCGGCCCGGGCCATTAAGAAAGGACTGTTCGACGAGAACCTGAAAAAGACCGTTGCCCAGTATCACAGCAAAAGAGATAACATGCTCCGGGCTTTCAGGGAATACATGCCTGAAGGAGTAACCTGGACCGAGCCCGAGGGCGGTCTTTTCCTCTTCCTCTCGCTGCCCGAACATATGGATGCCGAGAAGCTCTTTCACAAAGCCATTGAAAAGAATGTGGCCTACGTGATGGGCAGTGTCTTTCACTGCGACGGCAGCGGCAAGAACACCATGCGCATCAACTTCTCCTATGTCCCTGAAGACAAAGCCAGGGAAGGCGTTCAAAGACTGGCCGAAGCCATCAAGGAAAACATGTAACCCCTTTCATCAACCCCTGCCGGGATGCATCCGCTCGATGCATCCCCGGGCTTTCCTCCATGAAGTCTTGAGTATTTTAAGCCCATCATTTTCAAAACTTCATATTTATTTCCTATTTTTGTTTAGAAACGGAAAAGATATCCGTACACCAATGTATTACACATTTGACTAGACGTTTCATGATGAAATTGCATGCCCATCCAACCAGCCGCCCCGTTAAAGTGCTTCTGCTCCTGATCCTTTCCTGGGGTGCTTTTTCATTTCAATGCTTTTCCCAGGAAACTTACAAACTGGAAGAACTGTTCATGGATGCGGAAACCTGGTATTACTTCCAGGATTATGAAACCGCTTTACCCCTTTACAAGCAGGTGCATCAGCAATTGCCCGAACATGACAATGTCAACTCCAAGATTGGGTTCTGCTATCTCAACATCGACGGACAAAAGCACAAGGCCATACCCTATCTACAGGAGGCCGCCAAAAACACCACCTTCAACTTCCCCCGGGAGGCCTTTTATCAAAGGAAGGCTCCGGTAGATGCCATTTTTTACCTGGGCAACGCCTACCTGATCAATAATCAGATCGATAAAGCCCTGGAGGCCTTTCAACGATTCCAGAAAAAGCTGGAAGACAGACGGATATTTCTGTTCAGAAGGATAGATTTCGACCTTGAATACCTGCAGCTACAGATCGAAGCCTGCCGGCGGGCGAAAAAAATGATGGACCAACCGGTGAATTATTCCGCCACGAATATCGGCGCACCCATCAATACCCCGCTGGCAGAATACAACCCGGTGATCTCCGGCGATGGCAACACCCTGGTCTTCACTGCAGAGAAAAAATTCTATACCGGCGTTTTCATGTCCCGCAAAAAAGAAAACGGCCAATGGGGGGCACCCGTCAACCTCCTTCCCCAGCTTGGCATTGACGGGGATTGCGAAACCACCTCCCTTTCCCATGACGGCACCGAACTGTACCTCTACCGGGAAGACGAACTGGACGGCAACCTCTATGTAAGCCATTACCATGACGGGACCTGGTCGAAGATTGAAAAATTGGGGGAGCACATCAACACCAAGTACTGGGAGAGCCATGCCTTCATCTCCAGGGATAAAAGCCGGCTTTATTTCACCAGCAATCGGCCCGGAGGCTACGGCGACCTCGATATCTATGTGTCCAGGCGACAAAGCGACGGCAGCTGGGGTGAACCCAAAAACATAGGCCCCACCATTAATACCCCCTGGCGGGAAGACACACCCTTTCTTACCGACGACGGCAAACGTCTGTTCTTTAGCTCGGAAGGCCACGAAAGCATGGGTAGACTAGACGTGGTGGTATCCCACCGCACCCCACAGGGATGGACCGAGCCCCAAAACCTGGGGTATCCCATCAATACCACCGACCATGATCTTTTCTTCATGCCCGTTGAAAATGGCAGCCAGGCATACTATGCCCGCTACCACAATCAACCCCCGGGTGGGAAGGACATCTTCCAGTATTATATCGATGTACCCGCCCACCTCGACTTCATCGATGTGGAAGGCATCATGACCTACGACAACCCGGAGGACAAAAACAAAAAAGAGTATCTGATCAACCTGATCGATACCCGCAACCAGGATACCCTGCTAACGCTCAATCCCGACAAACAAACAGGTCAATATACCTACAGCCTGAGCGAGGCCAAAGACCATCTGATCATGGAAACACCCCGTTTGGAGGGCAACCGCCAATATCTGCTATCCAAAAAGATCAACATTCAGGAACGCTACCTCGAGCCCGGCAAATTACAGACCAAGGCAGATACTGCTTTCAGGGAGCCTCAACCGAGCATTGACCTGGACCGGCAGGTCATCACCGTCTCCCCCGGCCAGGAACAGATCAAGATCAAGCTCAACCTGGAAGGAGGAAAGCAACTGAAGGTGAACACCTTCCGAAACGACACCCTGCTCAACACCGAAACATTCCCGGTGGAAGAGGGGGCATTCACATACGAGTACAAACCCGGCCAGAAACAAACCAGGCTGACCTTTGAGCTGACCGATGAAATGGGTCACCTCCACACCCGAAACGTTGATGTCCTTTGGGAGCCCGCTATAGCCGAAAAAACTGAGAAGGAAAAAGATTCCGCCCAACCGGAGATCGCCGATAAAACTCAGAAGGAAAAAGACCCTGCCCGGCTGGAGATCGGTGAAAGATCCATCTCTTTTGCCGGGGGAAAGAAGAAAATACACATCCGGCTTCATATGGATAAGGGTTCAAAGCTGATCGTTTCAACTCATGTCGGTGATGAGCTGATCAACCAGGAAGAGTTCCAGGTCGACAATGAAGACTTCACCTATGAGTTCGAACCCAGGAAAGAAAAGAGCCGCATCCATTTCAAGGTGGTAGGACCCCAAAAGCAGGCCACTTCGAAAGAGATTATCCTGTCGCATCAACCCATCAACGCCGGGCTGGAAAGGCTGCTGAACCGCCTGAACCGCTATCCCCCGATTACAATCGGGCAAGAGCTCTCGCAGATGGAAAGCCGGCAGCCGACGGCACAGGATTTCTTCAGGGATCTTTCTGAAAAACCCCTGGCCGAGATGGATGTCCGCGACATGGATGCCCTGATGTACTCGATGATCCTGTTGAACGGAGATAACGCCTCCGATATGCAGCAAAGCCTCAGGGATCTGTCAGATGGCTTGCTTAATGACTACCTGGAGCGCCAACCCGTCGACAGCCTGACAACAAAGAAAGACCTGCTGAAAAAGCTCCGGGCTGCCGCCGGTGAACCCTCTTACACGGAAGAATCGCTGCGACAGACCCTCATGAAATATCTCGACCAAACCTATGAACCCGGAGCCTTCTACGAGATGGCCATGAAATTGTCTGAATTCAATGCCGACAGCATCTTCACCCAACTGGGCTACGATGCGGCCGACATGGTTTCCATTCAGGATATGCTGGATCTGATCCAAAACAGCGGCCACCCCGACAGGATGAAGATCCTGGCCTTACTGGAGGGAATGGACGTGTCGCATGAAAAAACCGGAAAGGACATACTGTGGGCATCCGGGGAACAGCAGGAAGAAGAAGCGGGTGAGGAAGGCCAGGGGGGCTGGAGCCCCTGGATCATTGGAGGAGGAGGGATCCTGTTGATTTTCCTGGTATGGTTCGACCGACAAAGAAAAAAGCATCGCAAGAAAAACTAACCCCACCGTGGACATTTTGGAAGAAAAAAACATCAAGCTTCGGGCACTGGAACCCTCCGATGCAGACCTGATTTACGAATGGGAGAACGATTCTTCGGTATGGCACGCAGGCAATACCATAGAACCTTTCTCCCGTCACATCATACTTCAGTATGTGCGCAATGCCACCATGGACCTTTTCCAGTCGAGGCAGCTGCGCATGATGATCGATCTGAAAGGCCACCAAAGCAAACCGTTTCGTACCATCGGAAGCATCGACCTGTTCGAGATTGACCCCCTCCACCAGCGCGCCGGGATAGGTATTCTGATTCACAAAGAGAAAGACCGAAATCACGGATACGCCGATCAGGCCCTGAAAGTCATCATCAAATATGCCTTTCAGGTACTTTTCCTGCATCAGCTCTTTTGCCACATCGACAATGACAACGCCCCTAGCCTTAAGCTATTCAAAAACAATGGCTTTCAGGTTACCGGCACCAGGAAGGACTGGATCCGTACCTCAAATGAATGGAAAGACGAGTTGTTGCTGCAGCTGATCAACAATCCCCCCGCAGACAACCATACCGGCCAGGCCCCGGGCTGAAGCTCCGGATGATGGTTTATCCGGTTATCTCCTCGTAATCAGGAATTGCTTTTAGAAATTCATATTTGCCCTGCGCAGGGTCAAACCGGCAGCAATAATGCTCCAGCCCGTTGGTCACAACCAGGTATGCCACCTTCAATTGCATGTTATAACGCAGGATCTGATCAAAATGCTCCTGGCGGATCGATATATCGGGAGCTTTACACTCGACCAGCATCACCGGCCGGGCCTGCCGATCGTATACCACCGCATCGGCTCTGAAGTGCAACTTATTGAACTCCATATCCATCTCAACAGCGATCAGGGAAGAGGGATAATTGCGCTCTTCACAGAGGTAGCGGATAAAATGCTGACGCACCCATTCTTCGGGGGTCAAGGCAACAAACTTCTTTCTGAAAGCATCAAAAATGTATTTTTTTTGTTCCTTTGTTTGTATTTTAAAGGAATATTTAGGCAGATTAAGTGATTGCATAATGGTTGTTTGTTGGCCCATGAACATTCATTGATCACGAAAGTCTAATATAATGAAAAAAACCATTGCGCCATGAAAACCAAGATAGAGATTGTAAAAGACTGGCTACCAAGGTATACTGGCAATCCCTTGGACAATTTCGGCAAGCATATCTTACTGACCAATTTTCAGCATTATCTGGAGATATTCATAGAGCTGCAGGAAACCGAGATCGTGGACCCGCACGCGCAAATGCCCTGTGCCACGGCCAACGGCATTACCATGATCAATTTCGGCATGGGAAGTGCCAATGCAGCCACCATCATGGATCTGCTGAGTGCCATCAAGCCCAGCTCAGCCCTGTTCCTGGGCAAATGCGGGGGGCTGAAAAAGAAAAACGAGGTGGGTGACTTTATTCTACCCATTGCTGCCATCCGAAGTGAAGGAGCCTCGCATGATTATCTGCCACCGGAGGTGCCTGCCCTGCCGGCTTTTAACCTACAAAGGGCTATTTCAGGATCCATTCGTGATATGGGCTATGACTACTGGACCGGAACGGTTTATACCACCAACAAAAGGGTATGGGAATACGATGAGCGTTTTAAGAAGTACCTGCGCAAGACCCGTTCCATGGCCATCGATATGGAGAGCGCCACCATCTTCATCGTTGGTTTTGCCAACGAGATACCCTCGGGGGCCCTGCTGCTGGTAAGCGACCAGCCTATGATCTCCACCGGAGTGAAGACCTCGAAAGCAGACAAACAGGTCACCAATCAGTATGTGAGGGCCCATGTGAAGATCGGGGTCAATGCCCTTAAAGAGATCATACACAACAAAAGATCCGTCAAACACCTGAGATTCACCTAACAAAGCTGACCCCTATGGAATACAAGGACCTGGCAGAGGAATTAAAGAAGGGCCATTACCGGAACATCTATTTCTTTCACGGTAAGGAACCCTATTTCATTGACCGCCTGACTCATTATATTCAGGAAAATGCGCTTTCCGAATCGGAAAGATCGTTTAATCAAACCATCCTGTATGGCAAGGATACCGATACGGAAACGGTGATCAACACGGCAAAGAGGTATCCCATGATGGCTCAGCGCCAGGTGGTGATCGTGAAAGAGGCCCAGAACCTGAAAGGGCTGGAGAAGCTTCTGTACTATCTACAAAAACCCCAGCAAAAAACGATTTTGGTGATCAGCTATAAATACGGAAGCCTGGATAAAAGAACCAGGCTTTACAAGGCCCTGAAAGATCCGGTAGCGGAGTTCGAATCCAAAAAGATACCCGACCATAAGGTGCCGGAATGGATCCTGAAATATATCAAAAAGCGGAAGCTCACGATGGATTCCGATGCGGCTGTGCTGATGACCGAGTTCCTGGGGAACGACCTGGATAAGATCACCCATGAGCTCGATAAGCTGCTGTTGGCTCTGCCCAATGACCAGACCCATATCACATCAGCCCACATAGAGAAGAACATTGGGATCAGCAAGGAATACAACCCCTTTGAGCTCAACAAAGCCCTGGCGGAGAAAAACGTGGTAAAGGCCAACCGGATCATCCGGCATTTCGGCAAAAACCCTTCGGAATACGCTATGCCCATGATCATCGGATCGATGTACTTCTTCTTCTCCAAGGTGCTGGGCTACCATTTCCTGACCCCTGAGGAGCGAAAGAATAAATATAAGGTTGCCACGCGCCTGAAGGCCTATCCCAATTCGGTATGGCAATATGAAAAGGCGACCAAAAAATACAGCTATCAAAAAGCGGCTCATATCATCAGTTACCTGAGGGAATACGATATGAAATCCAAGGGTGTGAACAATGTGAGTGCCTCGGAAGAAGACCTGCTCAAAGAATTGGTTTTTAAAATCCTTCATTAAATCCAGCAAACATCATGACACTTGTGATCATTGGCATTACTGTGGCGATCTCCCTGATAGCCTTCAACAACCGGGAACTGTTCATTAAGATGCAACTCAACCCCTACCAGGTATACCATCAGAATCAATGGTACCGGGTAGTAAGCCATGGCTTTTTGCATGCCGACTGGATTCATCTTTTTGTGAACATGATCGTGCTGTTCTCTTTCGGCGAGGCAGTGGAGCAACGCTTCAGCCTGCTGGAAAGCCGGGGTATGATCGGCAACAGCACCGTACATTTTCTCATCCTCTATTTTGCTGGAATGATCATTGCCTCCGCAACCACCATTCAAAAACACAAGGACAACTATCACTACAATGCCATTGGTGCTTCAGGGGCGGTATCGGCAGTGGTTTTTACCTATATCTTCTTTTCCCCCACAAACACCCTATTGCTGATGGGGGTCATACCCATCCCGGCCATTCTTTTCGGGGTGCTCTACCTGGTATACAGCCAGTACATGCGCAAACGAAGCGGCGACCGGGTCAACCATGATGCCCACTTTATTGGTGCGGTATTTGGCTTTTTGTATCCCATCCTGCTGGAGCCCGGTCTGATCAGGGTCTTTTTCAATCAGCTGTTCTGAGCCTATGCAGCAGTATATCAACCTAAACGGAAAACATTACCCGGCCGATGAACCTGTACTCCATCACACCAACCGGGGCTTTCAGTATGGCGATGCCCTGTTTGAAACCATGCATGCCAACGGAAAGCAGGTTCAGTTCTTCTACGACCACATGCAACGGCTGATAACGGCCATGGGCATGCTTAGGATGGATGTGCCCTCCAGGATCAAAACCCACGGCATCGAGCACGAGATAGCCAGGCTGCTCCACACCAACAGGCACCTGAAAGGGGCCCGGGTTAGGCTGACGGTATTCCGCAACTCGGGGGGCAAATACGCTCCGGCCGACCTGAGCTGTTCCTGGTTGATTGAAACCGAGGCTCTGGAAAGCGATACCTACAGGCTCAACGAGAAAGGTATGATCATTGATGTGTTCAGCCGGTTAAAAAAGCCGCTGACACCGCTTTCCAACCTAAAAACCACCAATGACCTGGCATACATCATGGCGGGCATCCACAAAAATGAAAAAGGCCTGGATGAGTGCCTGCTGATCAATTCCCAAAACGAGATCACCGAAGCGATCAGCTCCAACGTGTTCCTGGTATCCGGCAGCGTGATCCACACCCCTCCGCTGGCCTCGGGATGTCTGGACGGCATCATGCGCAAAAAGATCATTGAGTTTTCCCGGGAAGCGGGTTATGAGGTCTACGACCGGCAACCCCTCGCATTGGAACACTTCCTGCATGGCGACGAAGTGTTCCTCACCAATGCAGTAAAAGGCATCCAGTGGGTGGGTGGGATAAGAAAGAAAAGGTATTTTAAAGGCACGGCCAAAAGACTCATGGGCCTGCTCAATGAAAAAACCGCCATAGATTAGTTGAGGGCAGGATTCTCCGGGCAGTTCGTCCAGATCTTATACCGATTGCCCAGGCTGTTGAGCACCTCTTTCCACATATTCTGGTCGGGCGACATGATCCAGGATCCTTCCACTTCGGATATCAGCCAGGCATTGTTTTCGATCTCGCCTTCCAGCTGTTTGGGGCTCCATCCGGAATAGCCCAGGAAAAAGCGAATCTGGGAGGGTTGAATCAGACCCTCGGATATCAACTCCCGAACCCGGTCGAAATCGCCTCCCCAGTAAATATTGTCTTTTACGTGCACCGAATTGGGGATGAGCTCTCCCAGGGTATGGATGTAATGCACCGTATCCTTGCCAACGGGACCTCCCACATAAAGTTTGGTGTCAAACTCGGGAAAATCCTTGATCACATCCTGTATGGTCAGATCGATGGGCTTGTTTAAAACGAACCCTACCGAACCGTTCTCAGAGTGTTCGGTAAGCAAAACCACCGAACGTTTGAAATAGGAGTCGTTGAGTAAAGGTTCGGATATAAGGACGCGGCCCTGCCGGGGAGCCATATTTTCATTTTCCACCTTGAAAAAGTCGAAATGGATCTGCATAAAACATAAATTTATGAATAAACAAAATACAACAAATTTGGCTCAATTTCAAAATCTATCGGGTTAAATCAACCACCCCGGCCTCATTATTCTGCTGACATTAAAAGCGTTGCATACCCGCATAACAAATTCGCTCTTCATAGGTTTTGCCCGGCCCCGGGGCCATGCATGCGGAAAAAATGCTGAAGACCCCGCAAAGCCATACACCTTCATCATTTTTCATTCCATATATTTATAACGAAATAAAATATTTTAATTACATTAGATGCTTCTATAAAATGAGATGCTCATGAGAGAAAAAGTACTCCTGGCCCCATTATTGTTCTTTTCTCTAATCCTTTTCCATCCCCTTATTGCCAACAGCCAGGAGTCTTCTGACAATCAGGGAGGTACTGCCAAAGCGGCTATCTCCATTGACCACACCCACATCATCATACGCAACATCTCCCATGAGTTCACCCTTTCCTTTAAGGATCCCGATTTTCGCAAGGAGTATGAGGGCAAGACAATCGATGTACGAGTTAACGGTTCGCTACAGCAGGCGAAGGTAGTACGGGGCCGGGCCAGCTTCACCAGGCAGTTTTCTCAGGAGACTGATCTGGTGGTTGAATACAACGATTTCCGGTACACCACTCATGTGGATCCCATTCCTCAGTGGTTCTCGGTCATTCCGCCGCTGGTGGCGATCCTGTTTGCCCTGATCTTCAAAGAAGTCTATTCGGCGCTTTTCATCGGTCTTCTGATCGGCACCACCACCATTTTTGCGCATCAGGGTTCGGGTTGGTTCAGCGCTTTTTTTGAAGGGATCTTTGCCATCCCCGACACTTATGTACTGGATTCGCTGGCCGATACCGAGCATCTGAGCATTATCGTTTTCTCGATGCTCATCGGGGGAATGGTCAGCATCATCACCAAGAACGGAGGTATGAAAGGGGTGGTGAATGTGCTCTCGCGTTTTGCCAGGAATGCGCAGTCGGGGCAATTTGTGACCTGGCTGCTGGGAGTGGCCATCTTCTTCGACGACTATGCCAACACCCTGGTAGTCGGCAACACCATGCGGCCCGTTACCGACCGGCTGAAGATATCACGGGAAAAACTGGCCTACATTGTGGATTCCACCGCGGCGCCCATTGCGGCCATTGCCTTTGTCACCACCTGGATCGGCGCGGAGCTGAGTTACATACAGGACGGGGTCAATACCCTGGGGTTGGAGCAAAGTCCTTACACCGTGTTCATCAACTCACTGGCCTATTCGTTCTACCCCATCTTCGCCCTGATCTTCATCTTGCTTTTAACCTACAAAGGACGGGATTTCGGGCCTATGTTCAAGGCGGAAAAGCGGGCCCGGGCCGGTCAGATCGCCTCCTGGCAGGCTGAAGCCGATAGCACGGAACAGGCCCGGGAGATCGAGACACCGGAGCATGTGCGCCCCAAAGGATTCAATGCCGTGATACCGGTGGCCATCGTGATCTTTGGCACGTTCATCGGTTTGCTCTATACTGGCTGGGACACCCAGGTATGGAGCAGCGAAGAGATGGCTTTCTCCAAAAAGCTCTCGGTGATCATCGGCAACTCGGATTCCTTCAAAGCCCTGCTGTGGTCGTCGATCATGGGTGTGATCGTAGCCCTTCTACTGACGGTGTCGCAGAAGATCCTGAACCTGAAAACCACTGTCGACACCCTGATCCATGGCTTCAAGACCATGCTCACGGCCATCATCATACTGGTGCTGGCCTGGTCGCTGGCCCTGTTGACCCAGCACCTACATACAGCCGATTTCATCTCCAGCAGCCTGGTAGCCATCAACCTGGCGCCTTTTCTGGTGCCTGCCCTTACATTCATCCTGGCGGCCCTGGTGGCCTTCTCCACCGGCTCCTCCTGGGGTACCATGGCCATACTCTATCCGCTGATCCTGCCCGCCTCCTGGCTGATAGCACAAAAAGCAGGACTGGATCATGCCATCGCCCTGGGCCTGTTCTATAATGTAGTCTCATGTGTGCTGGCCGGATCGGTGCTGGGCGACCACTGTTCTCCCATATCCGATACTACCATACTCAGCTCACTGGCCAGCTCCTGTAACCACATCGACCACGTACGCACCCAGCTGCCCTATGCCCTGACCGTTGGTGGCATTGCCGTAGGGGTAGGAACCGTGCCCGCAGCATACGGCGTGCCGGGTTACATCACGTTCCCCGCAGGCATCATCCTGCTTTACCTGATCGTTCATTTCTTCGGGAAAAAATCGATGAAGACCAACCGCATCATAAAGAAAATGCCATTGTAAGAAATTACTGGGTGTGAATGTATTTGATCACAAGTTGGCGAATCTCTTCTTCCTTGCCATAGAGTTTATCACTCAGATCTTTATCCTCATAGGATTTCAACTTATCGATGAAGTTGTCGATGGTTCCATGGGGAAAGATCCCGTATTTCTCAAAGATCTCGCGTTTGGCCTCCAGTCTTTCAGCCGATTCAAAGCATGAGTCGGGAAGTTTATCAAGTTTCTCCAGCTTATCCTTGTGGGCTTCCTCGAAGATATTCACATCCACGTAGAGTTTTTCAGCCAGGTCCAGGGCTCCTTCCATCTCCATGCCATGGAGGGTGGCCACCACCAGCCCGGCAACCAGGTGATACAGGTCGGCCGAGCCGTCGGGTGCGCGAAATTCGACGGTCTGTTTGTTGTTGAATGGTTCTTCCTCCAGGCACTCCTGGGGGTTGGCATCCTGGATCATGTTGTGTTTCATGTTCCAGCCCAGGGGCACACGTACCAGGGCCGAGCGGTTGCGGTCGCCCCAGCATATGTTGGTAGGAGCTTCCTGATGGGGGACAAGCCTGAGGTAAGAAGGAGGGATGGTATTGCCGAAGGCGGTCAGGGCATCGGAGAGGTCCAGGATACCGGCGATCATCTTTTTGGCGATATCGCTCAGCCCGGTGGCACAGGTCATCACATTCTTCCCCTTCCGCTCGAGCAGCATATGGATGTGCAGGCCGCTGCCGGCTTTGCCGACGGTGATCTTGGGAGCAAAGCTGATCTCGATGCCGCGTTCGCGGGCCAGCATACGCAAGATCCACTTGGCCACCACCATCTGATCCACTGCATCCTCCACTTCGGTGGGCAAAAATTCAATCTCGTGCTGTTCAAACATCTCGATGTGGGAGGTAAAGTTGCCCACCTCGGAATGGCCGTACTTGACCTGACCGCCGGCCTGGGCGATCAGGCGCAGGGCTTCGGTACGCAGCTCCTCGAACTTGGCAAAGGGACGGGAGGCATGATAACCCCGCTGGTCAGCCGCCGGAAAATGGTCTTCTTTTTCGCTGTTCACATAGTATTCCAGTTCTCCCAGGGCCTTCATGGTGTAACCGGTAGCATCGCGAAACTTCTGATGGGCCTTGCGCAGGATATTCTCCGGAGCGCTTTCCAGGGGTTTGCCTTCGCAATTATAAAACGAGCACAGGATATCCAGGGCCGGTACTTCAGAGAAAGGATTAACAAAAGCCGTCTTGTACCGGGGTATGACATAGAGATCGCTGGAGCCTGCCTCGATAAATGAAAACAGGCTGGACCCGTCCACCCGCTCACCGGCGGTGAGGATGGTATCCAGGTGCTCCTTGCTGGAGATGATAAAGTTGAGGGTTTTTAACTTGCCGTCTTCTGCAACGTAGCGGAAGTTGACCATCTCAATCTCATACTCTTCGATGAAATGGATCAGGTCCTTCTTGGTAAACTCTTTGGCCGGTTTTTTCAAAAACTTAACCAGCGCGTTGGGGTTCATCAGGATATTCGAATCTTTCATGTGGGTTATATTTTTTGTCCATCATCAGGGCTTCTACCATCGGGTGAAGGGGTTGTCCGGATTCAGTAAAGGCCTTGATGCTAAGTAAGCATAAAAGATAGATATTCCAAAGAAATCTTATATGTTATAGAAGAGGCATCAAAAAGACGTGTCTCACCGGGGGTTCGGCCGACAGGACCGGCAATCTGTGGCGCAACAGTCGGGAGGATTAACCTTTCAGGCCTTTGATGCGTTCTTCCAGGGTTTTGATCTTCTGCTCGGCATCCTCTTTCTTTTGTTTCTCCATATTGACTACTTTTTCCGGAGCATTCGCCACAAATTTATCATTGTTCAGCTTTTTGAGCACAGAGTTGAGAAATCCGCGGGTGTATTCCAGCTCCTCTTCCAGCTTGCGGATCTCATCCTCTGCATCCACCAGGTCCTCCATCGGTACATAGTACTCGGTGGTGCGCACCATGAAGGAGAGGGTGTTGTCCATCTTGCCGCTGACGTGCTCGATGCTCTCGACATGGGCCAGCTTTTTCACGATGGGGTCATAGCGATTGTCGTGTTCACCGTTGACTTTCAGGGCCAGGGCCTCTTTGTTGGGTATCTCTTTATCTTTCCGGATGTTGCGTACCGAGCTGATGATCTGCTTGACTTTCTCGAAGGCTTCCAGTAAGGGTGCCTCCCATCTGTGGGCCTGTGGCATCGGTGAGATCATGATGCTCTCGTCTTCTTTGCGTTCCCGGATCAGCTGCCATATCTCCTCGGTGATGAAAGGCATGATGGGATGCAGCAGCTTCATCAGCTTCTCAAAGAACTGGAGGGTCGACTCATAGGTATCGGCATCTATGGGCTGTTGATAGGCGGGTTTAACGATCTCCAGGTACCAGGAGGAGAAGTCATCCCAAAACAGGCGGTACAGGTTCATCAGGGCATCGGACAGGCGGAACTTGTTGTACTGGTCATCCAGCTCAGCGATGGCCTTGTTCAGGCGATGTTCGAACCAGCTGATGGCCTCCCGGGCATGTTCAGGCTGGGTGGTTTGTTCGTCCACCTCCCAGTTTTTCACCAGGCGGAAGGCGTTCCATATCTTGTTGCCGAAGTTGCGTCCCTGTTCGGTGAGGCTTTCATCGAACAACAGGTCGTTGCCTGCCGGTGAGCACAGCAGCATGCCCACGCGCACGCCGTCGGCTCCGTACTGATCGATCAGCCTCAGGGGGTCGGGTGAATTGCCCAGCGACTTGGACATCTTGCGGCGCTGGTTGTCGCGCACCACACCCGTCAGGTAGACATTCCGGAAGGGCCGCTCATCGCGGTATTCATATCCGGCCATGATCATGCGGGCCACCCAGAAAAACAGGATCTCGGGGGCGGTCACCAGGTCGTCGGTGGGATAATAATAGTTGATGTCCGGGTTATCGGGGTTGCGAATGCCGTCAAACACCGAGATGGGCCAGAGCCAGGAGGAGAACCAGGTGTCCAGCACATCCTCATCCTGACGGAGGTCATCGAGGGTCAGCTGGGCATTTCCAGTCTTCTCACGTGCCTTTTCCAGGGCTTCCTCCTCATTGCGAGCCACCAGATAGTTGCCGTCGGGCAGGTACCAGGCGGGTATTCTCTGTCCCCACCACAACTGGCGCGAGATACACCAGTCCTTGATGTTGTCCATCCAGTGGTGGTACATGTTCTTAAACTTGGCGGGATGGAACTGAATGTTGTCGTTCATCACGTTGTCGAGGGCGGGCCTGGCCATGTCTTTCATCCGGCAGAACCACTGGGTGGAGAGCCTGGGTTCGATCACCGCATCAGTGCGCTCGGAGAAACCAATGCTGTTGGTATAGTCTTCCTCTTTGATCAGATAGCCTTCGCGCTCCAGGTCCTTCACAAAAGCATCACGCGCCTCAAAGCGATCCACACCCACATGCACCTGGGCCTTCTCGTTCAGGGTGCCGTCGTCGTTGAAGATGTCGATCACCTCCAGGTTGTGGCGCAGCCCGATGGCATGGTCGTTCTCATCATGGGCCGGGGTGATCTTCAGGGCACCGGTACCAAACTCCCGGTCCACATACTCATCGACCACCAGCGGCACCTTCCGGTTGATCACCGGCACGATCACCTCTTTGCCATGCAGATGGGTATAGCGTTCATCTTCGGGGTGCACACATATGCCACTGTCGCCCAGGATCGTCTCCGGGCGGGTGGTGGCAATCTCTATGTATTCATCCTCCCCGTCAATGGGATAACGCACGTAATACAACTTGGACTCAACCTCCTTGTAGTTCACCTCTTCATCGGAAACCGCCGTCTTAGCCTGGGGATCCCAGTTCACCATCCGGGCCCCGCGATATATTAAGCCCTTCTCATAAAGGTCCACGAAAACCTGGATGACACTCTCATACATGTCATCGTCCATGGTGAATTTGGTACGGCTCCAGTCGCAGGAAGCCCCCAGCTTCTTGAGCTGCTCCAGGATGATGCCTCCGTGCTTCTCCTTCCATTCCCAGGCATGCTCGAGAAACGCATCGCGGGTGAGGGAATATTTATCAATGCCTTCCTTCTTAAGCTTATCGACCACCTTGGCCTCGGTGGCAATAGAAGCATGATCGGTACCCGGCACCCAGCAGGCATTCTTACCCTGCATCCGGGCCCTGCGGATCAGTATATCCTGTATGGTGTTGTTCAGAATATGCCCCATGTGCAGCACACCCGTCACATTCGGCGGCGGGATCACAATGGTATAGGGTTCGCGCTCATCGGGCTCCGAATGAAAATAGCCCTTTTCCATCCATTTGGCATACCATTTGCTCTCAACACTGGAGGGATCATACTTCTTTGCTATATCCATATTCTTGATGCATTAAAAAAATTCAAAAATCCCGTAAAAATATAAATTTATTCAGGAAAGAAGAGGCCAAGCTCCGGTAAAGTTCTAATTTTTACTTTTAATATTGTAAAACATATTATAATTTCGTTCGTAGATTTAACTTTGTTCAATCGCTTCTAAAAACCATACAATCATGAAACGTTCAGGTATAATGCTGCTTGTTTTGCTTGCCGCCACATTCACTGCGATGGGGCAAAACGACGACGGTGACACGAAAAAGAAGGCCATAGCGGAGATCACCTTTGACACGACCACCCACGATTTTGGAAAGATCCCTTTTAAAGGAGACGGCACCTATACATTTAAATTTGAAAATACAGGCAACAAGCCGCTGATCCTAACCGACGTCAGGGCATCATGCAGCTGCACGGTTCCGGTTTCGCCGGAGAAACCAATCAAACCCGGTGAAAAAGGAGAAATAAAGGTAGAATATGACACCGGGGATACACGTAATGTCGGCAAATTCACCAAATACGTTTTTGTCCATTCCAATGCCAAAGACAATAGGGTAAGGCTGAAGATCACCGGTGTTTTGAAGAAAAGCGAACAATAACCCTCCATAAAACCCATCATTATGCCTTCTATTTCCAATAAAGCACAATCCATGCCGGCTTCCCCCATCCGCAAGCTGGTGCCCTATGCCGAAGAGGCCAAGAAAAAGGGCCGGAGAGTCTATCATCTGAACATCGGCCAGCCGGACATCCCCACGCCCGAGGTCGCCCTGGAGGCGGTAAAAAACACCGACATCAAAGTGGTGGAATACACCCATTCGGCCGGCAACGAGTCGTACCGACGCAAACTGGCCGAATACTACAAGAGCGTGGGCATCGACATCGACCACACCCAAATGCTGATCACCACCGGCGGTTCGGAAGCGGTGCTGTTTGCTTTCAACACCTGCCTGAATCCCGGCGACGAGGTCATTGTGCCCGAGCCTTTTTATGCCAATTACAATGGTTTCGCCACCCTGGCCGGGGTGACGGTTAAACCGGTTACCTCTTCCATCGAGCATGACTTCGCCCTGCCTTCCATCGATCAGTTCGAACAGATGATCACTGAAAAGACCAGGGGCATTGTCATCTGCAACCCCAATAACCCCACGGGTTATCTGTATTCGGATGAAGAAATGCAAAAGCTCAGGACGCTGGTGCAGCGCCACGATCTTTTCCTTTTCTCCGATGAAGTATACCGCGAATTTGTCTACGACGGCCGCTCCCATACTTCGGCCATGCACCTGGAGGGCATCGGGAACAATGTGGTGCTGATGGATTCGGTATCCAAGCGCTACAGCATGTGTGGGGTGCGCATCGGTGCCCTGATATCCCGCAACCAGGATATCATCGACAATGCCATGAAGTTTGCCCAGGCCAGGCTGTGTCCGCCCGCACTGGGTCAGATAGCCAGCGAGGCGGCCCTGGATACACCCAAAGAATATTTCGATGAGGTATACAACGAGTACATCGAACGCAGGGATTACATGGTGGAGGCCCTGAACAACATGGAAGGGGTGTATTCGCCCAAACCCAGGGGAGCCTTCTACACCGTGGTCAAACTGCCGGTAGACGATGCCGAGAAGTTCGCCCAGTGGATGCTCAGCGATTTTCACTACGACAACCAAACGGTGATGATCGCCCCGGCCGCCGGGTTCTATTCCACACCGGGCCTGGGAACAAATGAAGCCCGCATTGCTTACGTGCTGAAGATCGACGACCTGAAAAGGGCCATGAAAACCCTCGAGGAAGCCCTGAAAGCCTATCCCGGACGTACTGTGGAGCAGGAAGCCTCCGCGGCGGGTAAAAAATAAACTACAAAATTATATTACAGATGCCGGTACATCTAACTCACCCGGATCATCAAGAATCAGGATCAAAGAGGTTGCCCACCGGCAGCCTCTTTTTTTATTCCAAAATTTCATATCCCGGCAAAAACCCATATCTTAGAAAGCCTAATTGAATGCTTCAACAAACGCATAAATTGTTACATATGAAAAAGATATTGACTTTCAGCTTCCTGCTTGTCTTTTCCGCAGGCCTGAACGCCCAGACCACCAAAGAAAAGAACCTGAATGAACAAGCCCACCAACTGGTTTCCCAAATGACCCTGGAAGAGAAAGCCTCGCTTTGTTCGGGGCGTGATCCCTGGAGCACCAAGCCCATTGAGCGGCTCGGCATACCCTGGATCTGGATGTCCGACGGGCCCCACGGATTGCGTCGGGCGCCCTCAACGGATAAATGGGGGTATGGCGACCAGCTGCCGGCCACCTGCTTCCCCACCGCCTCTGCCCTGGCAGCCACCTGGGATACCGATCTGATCCATGAAGTTGGTCAGGCCCTGGGCAAAGAAGCCCAGGCACAGAACATCAACATCCTGCTGGGACCCGGGGCCAACATCAAGCGATCGGTTTTGGGCGGCAGAAACTTCGAATATTTTTCGGAAGACCCGATCCTCTCAGGCGAGATGGCCGCCGCCTATATCGACGGCGTGCAGAGCCAGGGGGTGGGCACCTGCCTGAAGCACTATGTGGCCAACAACGTGGAGACGAACCGGATGTACGTCAACTCGGATGTGGACAGGCGCACCCTTCATGAGATCTACCTGCACTCTTTTGAGATCCCCATCAAAAAATCCAGGCCCTGGTCGGTGATGGCCTGCTACAACCGCGTACAGGGTGAATACGGCACACAAAATCACCATTTACTGGATGAAGTGCTGAACAACCAATGGAATTACGAAGGGCTTGTCATCTCCGACTGGGAAGCAGTGGTTGACCGCATCGAAGCCCTGAAGGCAGGCATGCACCTGCAGATGCCCGGTCACCAAGGACGGTACAACGACTCCCTGATCGTGGCTGCCGTGCAGAACGGCCAACTCGAAGAAGCCACTCTGGACCATATCGTGGAAGATTTGCTCAAAACCATCCTAAAAGCCAAATCCCTGGAGAAAGATGCAGAGATGCCTGCGGATGAAAACCATCAGTTTGCCCGGAAAGCAGCCTCCCAGGGTATCACCCTTCTGAAAAACAATGACAAGGTGTTGCCCATCAAGGAGGAAAAATACACGAAAGTGGCCATCATCGGGGAGTTTGCTGAAAACCCCCGCTTCCAGGGGAACGGCAGCTCGGAGGTTAAGCCAACCCGGGTAGACAACGCCCTGGAGATCATACGCGAAGAATACGGAGATAATTTCAAGGTGAGCTATGCACAAGGTTACAAGCTTTCCGACGACAACGACCTCAGCATGGTCGCAGAGGCGCAGGAAGCAGCGGCGGAAGCCGACATCGCCCTGGTTTTTGCCGGCCTGCCCTCCCACTATGAGTCGGAAGGGATCGACCGCAAACACATCCACATGCCCCAGGCCCATGAGAAACTCATCAGCAGTGTGGGCGAAGTTCAGGAAAACACGGTGGTGGTGCTGACCAACGGAAGCGCCGTGGCCATGCCCTGGATCGACCAGGTAAAAGGCGTGGTGGAAAGCTGGCTGGTAGGCCAGGCAGGAGCCGGTGGCGTAGCCGATGTGCTCTTCGGCCGCGTCAACCCATCGGGTAAGCTGTCGGAAACCTTCCCCATGCACCTCGAGGACACACCCGCTTATCTGAACTTCCCGGGTGAACAGGGTGAAGTGCTTTACGGCGAGCGCCTGTTTGTCGGCTATCGGTACTATGACGCCCGCAACATCGAACCCCTCTTTCCCTTCGGTTATGGCCTCTCTTATACGGATTTCCAATACAGCAACCTGCAAGTATCCGACCCAACCATCACCGACCAGGATCAACCGACAGTAAAGGTAGATATCACCAATACGGGCGATGTCAAAGGCCGGGAAGTAGTGCAGCTGTATGTATCGGATCAGAAGAGCCGGCTGCAGCGCCCGGAAAAAGAGCTGAAGGAATTTGCCAAGGTGGCGCTGCAGCCCGGCGAAACCAAAACAGTATCTTTCATCCTGGACAGCCGCGACTTTTCCTTCTTCGATCCCAAAAGGGAGATGTGGATCGCACAAAGTGGTAAATTTGACATCCAGGTGGGCTCATCCTCAAGAGATATTCACCAGTCACGGACCATCCAGCTGAACTCAACCCAGCAGGTACCTCTGGCTTTCGATGAGTACACCTTCTTCATCGATTACTGGGAGAACGATCAGACCCGCGAATACATCAAGGAGCTCATGCCCAACTGGCTGGAAGCCAATACTCCGGAAGGCAAATCATTGGATGAGGCGACCATCGATGCCTTCATCAGCCATCAACCCATCATCAAGTTCCCCTATTTCACCGGCGGCGAGATCACCCGCCAGCAGGTCAAGGAACTGGTGAAAAAATGCCGGGGTCTGACCTATCAGCCTTAATGATCTCCCATTGAATTTATGCAAAAAAAGAGGTTGCCAGGCGGCAGCCTCTTTTCTTGCATAATACACAAATTACGAGGCTGCCGCATGCACCCAACGGTAGGAATATCTTTGTAATTTCTAAAATTGAAATATCTTTACAAGGCATCTAAAACATACAACCCTACACATCATGATCGACACCTCCCATTGCAGCCTCGGGCAGCTCGCCGTTCACCGGGTAGGAAGCCCGGCCAACGATGAAGCCCTTCAACTCAGCAAATCAACCCTGGACATTGGTGATGATCGCCTGCAGGAACTCCTCTTCCGGTATTTCCTCACCCCCTTCCAGGAGCCGGAGTTTTACAATTTCACTTATACCAACGGCGAATTTGAACTGAATCCCCTCTACGAGTTCGCATCCGGCCTGTTTGATGATCATGGCTCCTTTCATGACCTCTCGGTGAAGATCGCCAACCACCTATATGAAGTCTCCAACCATCCCAACATCAAGCCGGGCGACCTGTTTGTGGCCCGCTTCTCGAACATGCAAGTGGAGGATGAGCTGGTGGAAGCCATCGGTCTCTTCAAGGCAGAAAACAAGCATCCTTTTATCAAGGTGGATCAGGCCACAGACGATTTTGTCCTGAACCACGACGAGGGCATACTGGTGGACAAGCTCGACAAGGGTTGCCTGATCTTCAACACCGATCGGGAAGAAGGTTATCGGGTATGCAGTGTCGACAAGTCGAACAAGCTCACCGAGGCCCAATACTGGAAGGACATTTTCCTGCACCTGAAACCCTGCAACGACAATTATCACTCAACCCGGGAATTTTTGAACATGACCAAAGAGTTTGTAAAAAAGCAGATCCCTGAAGAGCATGATGTGGGCAAGACCGGGCAGATCGACATGCTAAACCGTTCGGCCGAATACTTCAAGACCCATGAGTCGTTCGACAAGCAGGAGTTTGAAGAGGAGGTCTTCGACCAGCCCGAAGTAGCCGAATCGTTCCGCCGCTTCGATGAGGATTACCGCACCAACAAGGAGGTGGCCATCAACGACCGGTTTGACATCTCCTCGCAGGCCGTCCAAAAGGAGGCCAAAGGCTTCAAAAGCGTGCTGAAGCTCGACAAAAACTTCCACATTTACATCCACGGCGACCGCAGCAAGATTGTTCAGGGTACCGACCCCGATGGCAGGAAGTATTACAAGATCTATTACGACCAGGAGAGATAGGTTGATAGACGGAATAGCTTAAGGCATTGTTTAATACAGGCTTATCTGCATCGGTAAGCATGATTTTCCCGAGAACTGAAAGGGTGGACTGTCCGAATTGAATCAATTCTTTGTCGCTTGCACTGCCCTTTTCTACCTGGGGCCACACATATTAAAAAGTAATGTAATCTACTTCTGGTGTTGGTTCTTCAATAATTTTTAGCAGAACATGAAAACCAAAAACCGCAATTACCCAAATCAGAACCAACCAAATAGTTATATTTCTAACTGATCTGGCCTAAGGTGTGGTAGGTTTAAAAAAACTAATGTGATAATCGTTCGTTGCTTTATCCATAAGTTTTGGGTTAAAGGTGAATAATTCCGATACTCAAAATAGTAAAAAAATGAGTGCGGCATACATTTACTCTCAATTTTTAAAAAAAATTGGCATTGAATATCTTGTATCTAAAACGGATATTTACTGCGGCGGGTAAATGATTTCGGGGTATTTATGAGAGTTTTTTGTCGAACCTTCTTCAAAAGACAACCTTATCGTGATCAATCGATTCTTTAAGATAAAATTCGAATCACCTCTGTCCTTTTTTTCAAATGTCGATTTAGACTTCCTTAATTTTAATCCGGTTACTATAATCGTCAATGATAATTCTGATTTTACAGATATCTTTTTAAAGATGGAATACGCTGTTTTTGGACAGCTTTACTCTTTTAAAAATGTGTTTTTTTTGAGCAGAATATTTAACCGGCGGCAATATGGTGTTGCTTCTTTTTATACTGAAAGAAAAGCTACGGAATTTCACAGAAATGCCCTTTGTATCGGTCTGGAGCATGTATGAACTTATAACACCCAAATGGTGGGATTTTCGCACACGTCAAAGGTTCAACCAAAAGATATCTCACAAAGCCCTTTAGTGCTCCATACTAATGAAAGACTCAAATTCCGGAAAGAATTTGTTTATAACTTTTAAATTAAAACCGGACATGATGGATTCCTTGGGCTCCCTCTCCAGCAAAAATTCAAAAGATTTTTTTATGAGCTCTTCTTTTGATATTATATTTCCGGATAGCTTTTTATGGTATTGGTCATCAAGAGTTACTGTATGTGTTGATTTGGAATCCCCTTCTTCAACCATTACCTGAAAAGTGTTTTCGTCTTGTTTATTTACTGTAATCATAGAATATTTGTTTTTGGTATGCCTAAGACTATTTTGTTAAAACAAAGGTAAGGGTTGTGCTACAAAATTGCAATTAATTATCCTTCACCGATGCATGCAGCTTCCCCTGCCCATATGTTCACTAAAAAAATTTATACTTTTAAAATCAACTCCTTATCCTGCTTTCTGCCCCTGTCTATTTGATATGTTTTCAGCGGGTACCCCTTTGCTTCCTAAAACCTGGGAAATAGGATCAAAATAGACTTTGGGTTCTCCTCAGCCGTGCCGGTTCTATGGGGGATGATCTGGTGGTCGGGTCCGAAGGTGGAAGCAACAACATTGCAAAATGTTGATGATTTTAAATCAAAATATTTATATTTAGCAAAAAATAGGGCAAAATGGGGCCTTTTACCGGCTGAAGCAGACATCTAAAATGTTCAAAACCAGGAGTATATGGATTCCAGCTCTTATGAAAAACTGGTAAGAGAAAATCAGGAGCTGAAAAAGGCCCTGGAAATTTATCGCGGGCACAGGGCAGTGGGCTCCGCAATATATATGCACCAGCTTGAGGAACCGGCATTTGTGATTGACAACCACCATTTCATCGTGGATGCCAACCAGTCCTTCCTGGATTTTAATCGCCTCAACCCTCGTCAACTCATTGGTAACAAAATAGGTGGCTTGCCCTGCCGTACATTTTTCGACCGCCAAATCGCCGAGCATATTGAGCAGGCGCTCCAGGGCCAAATCAGAAAAGCTACCGGACATTACCAACAAGCCAACGGCAAAGACATATACGTGGAACATCATTACCATCCCTATTTTGATGATGAAGGAAAACAGCAGGGGATAATCTGTATCATCGCAAATGTCAGTGAACTGAGTGAAAGAGAGAATGAGTTTTATGAAAACCACCGCAAACTCCAAACCCTGCTGAAAAATCTTCCCGGAATGGCTTATCGATGCAGCAACGAAAGGGGGTGGCCGATGGCATTTATCAGCGAAGGCTGCACCGAACTCACCGGCTACAAACCCGAAGAAATCGTTCAGGGAAAGGTCATGTACGAAGATCTCATTTACCCTCAAGACCGTCAACATGTATGGCAGAGCGTTCAGGAAGCCCTGGAGAGGAACAATCCCTTCCGGATCACTTACCGCATCAAAACCCGCCAGGGTGAACAAAAATGGATCTGGGAACAGGGGCGGATGGTACCCTCCCCTGAACCCGGTGAGACACATCTGGAAGGTCTCATGACCGATATCACCGAGCGAAAGAAGGCAGAAGAGATCCTTAACCGGAAAAACGATAAATTAAAAGCCACGGAAGAGGAGCTTAGGGCCTCCAATGAAGAACTCCGGGAGGCCAATCAACGGCTGGAAGAACAAAAGGTTGAGCTGAGAAAAGCCAAGAAAAAGGCGGAAGAAAGCGACCGGCTCAAATCCACTTTCCTGGCCAACATGAGTCACGAAATACGCACACCCATGAACGGGATCATGGGTTTCGCCAGCATGCTTCAAAAAAAGCCATATGATCCCGAAGAGCAGACAAAGTTCCTGAAGATCATTCATGATTCATCCAGCCATCTCCTGGAAATCATCAACGATATTGTAGATGTTTCCAAGATAGAAGCCAACCAGTTGTCGCTCAAGCCATCTCCTTTCTGTTTGAACGATACCTTGCAAGAGCTTTATAACACCTATTTGGCAGAACTGGATCAAAAGAACAAAACCCACATAGCGCTCTACCTGGAGCAAGGTCTGTCGCGGGATCATTCATGGATCAATGCTGATGTCAACCGGCTCAAGCAGATCCTTTACAACTTGTTGGGCAATGCCGTCAAATTTACCGAAAAAGGAAGCATCCGGTTTGGGTATAAACAAGAAGCACCCGCCTGTCTTTTGTTTTACGTCGCCGACACAGGCATTGGCATTCCTGCAGATAAGGTGGAACAGATCTTCAGCCGTTTTGAACAGGCAAAGGAATCCAATCACTCTGAATATGGAGGGTCCGGCCTGGGACTCACCATCACCCGGAGCCTGGTGGAAATGATGGGGGGTAAGATATGGGTTGAATCGCAACCCGAACATGGCACGACCTTCTACTTTACCCTACCCTTTAAGACGCGAAGTGCATAAAATCATTTGGCCGCTTATGGAACGATCACAGCCAGGAAAAACTGCGATATAGCTAATAAAGGTTTCGAGGGTATGTTAAACATATATAACCCGCTTCAAATTATGTTGTAACTTGATAGGTAAAAAGCCCGTAATCCCTTACTAACCATGCCGCTGCCCATTGTGCACAAACACTAAAGACAGCTCGGGTTATTATTAGATAACTTTGTAAATAAAAAAATTAATATCGAAAGACGAAAACAAAATATATACAAATAGACATTGGGGGTTTATGAAAACCCGGATCTTCCCAAATTGGCTGAACGGATTGAACACGGCCTGCAAAAGATCATCGCCTCAGGTAAACTGGATGCCCTTTTGAAGCGCATTAAGGCGATAACATAGAGCAATTAACCCTGGAGAGCCGCCTGCTTTTTGTGTTAGAAAACCCCCTGATCCCCTATGAATACCGCGACCTGGCTCCCGACCTTGAAAACCTGCAATAGCAGGCCACCAGGCAGATCAGCCGGTCTTAACAAGAAAATAAAGCCGATCTGGTTATAAACCCATTTTTATTGCTTACCTTTGCCCCCGCGTTGATCGAACATCCCTCCGAAGGATCCCTCCCAACCCACGAAATTGAAAACATAAATTACAACAAACATGCGATTCGAAGAATTACAAATTAGTGAGCCCATATTAAAGGCGCTCAAAGAAGAGAAATACGAGACCCCCACCCCGATACAGGAACAAGCCATAGCCCATATACTTCACAGAAAAGATGTAATGGGCAGTGCCCAGACCGGCACAGGCAAGACAGCAGCTTTTGCCATCCCCATCATCCAGCTGCTTGAGGCGGATCAGAAAGAAAGGAAAAGTTCCCGCAAAGTAAAGGCCCTGGTCATCACCCCCACCCGGGAGCTGGCCATCCAGATTGGAGAGAGCTTCTCCACCTACGGGCGGCACACCAGCATCAAAAACACCGTGATATACGGGGGTGTCAATCAGCATGGCCAGACAGAGGCCCTGAAAAAAGGCGTCGATGTGCTCGTGGCTACTCCCGGGAGGCTGCTCGACCTGATGAACCAGGGTTTTATCAACCTGAAAAACATCGAATATTTTGTGCTGGACGAGGCCGACCGGATGCTCGACATGGGCTTCATCCACGACATCCGCAAGATCATTGCAACACTTCCGGAAAAGAGACAATCCCTGTTCTTCTCGGCTACCATGCCGAAAAACATTGTAGACCTCTCGCGTCAGATCCTCCACAAACCGGTAAAAGTGGAAGTAAGCCCGGCCTCTTCCGCTGCCGAAACCGTGCAGCATTACATGTATTATACCAACAAATCAAACAAGAAAAACCTGTTGCTCCATATTCTAAAGGATCAGGACATCGACCAGGTGCTGCTGTTTTCACGTACCAAGCATGGCGCCGACCGGATAGCCCGCAACCTGAAAAATAAGCGGATCCATACGGCGGCCATCCATGGCGACAAATCACAAAACCAACGGCAGAAATCGTTGCAGCAGTTCAAGGAAGGTAATGTCCGCGTGCTGGTTGCCACAGACATCGCTGCCAGGGGCATCGACATAGAAAGCCTGAAGTACGTGATCAATTATGATCTGCCGAATGTGGCGGAGACCTACGTGCACCGGATCGGGCGCTCGGGCCGGGCAGGCGAAGAAGGCACTGCCATATCCCTTTGTGAGCCGGAAGAAAATGCCTACCTGAAAGCCATCGAAAAACTCATCGACCAGAAGATAGAGAAGGTCAACGACAACCCTTTCCCCCAAACCGAGCGGCCGATGAACGCCCAGGAGAAAAAGGACTTCGAAAAGGAAAAACAACGGCGCAAGCAGGAATATTTTGCCAACCGGAAGAAGAAATCAAGATAAGCGTTATCTCCGAAATTTAAGCGGCAACCATCACTCTGGCATTCAGCCAACAACCATAATTCTTTCTGTTCAAAAACAGCAATCGCCTTTATGCGCTTCTTGCCTATAATGATTAAGGTCTTATATGATTTGAATAGAATCAAAATATGTCATACCTTTAAACCTCAATTCAAATATTTTGATACTATGGAATATATTGAAATTATAATCAAACTGGTAATTAGCCTGAGTGTGCTTAATGTGTGGCTTCTAAGAGCTAATAAGCCAACTCAATGGCGAGGTGGGAATGCCGAATCTTTAAAAGATGAGTTTCAAGCTTACGGGTTTTCAGAGAGAATGATGAAGGCTGTAGGCTCCATAAAAGTTCTACTCTCCCTGCTGATCATTGCTTCAGTATTCTACCAACCTTTAGAAAATATTGGTGCAATAGGAATGGCGATTATGATGGCCGGGGCAGTATTTATGCATATCAAGATCAAAGATGCACTCAAGCGTTCGCTTCCGGCTTTTATTTTTCTTTGTCTATCGCTCCTTGTATTTTTCATTTAAATTTGAATCCCAACACCCCTTCGCGGTCGGCTTCTCATGAAAGAAGGCAAGGTTTAATACTTAATAGTAACTTACGATACCATAACTCATGGATGAGAGCTTTTATTGACCGGTTGTATCGCTTGTATGAATTCAATAACATGACCAGTCCGCTTGAGTGGAGTTCGAGTTGGGCCAATGGAAGCATTGGGATTTGATGTTTGGGGATCTGTTTCCCCTACACAGATCGTAAGAATACATCGAGTGGGCTCCCTTTTTTATTCCGGATTGATGTATTTCTTAATGCTGTTCACATAGGATTCGAACGCCTTTGCCCCCTTCTCGGTAATAGAAATCATCGTTTTCGGATAATTGTTTTTAAAGGTTTTCTCAATATCAACATACCCGGCTTCCTGCAATTTTTTTAACTGGATGCTGATGTTCCCTGCAGCCGCTTTCGTTTCCTCTTTAATGTGAGTGAACTCCACCTTCTCTGAAGATACCAGCATCGAAATGATGGCCAGCCGCAACTGTGAGTGTATCAGGGGATCTAGATCCTTATACATAAGGCTACTCTTTTGCCGGTTGGCTTACTTCAGTGCATGGGTCACCCCATACCACCTTGCCACTTGCTAATGCTTCCGGGCGTTACCTCGGCGCATAAGGGACTTGCACCCTCTGGACTTGTCCCTTCAATGAACTTTTACTATATTTACCATTCAAGGCGCACACAAAGTGTAAATGCCATAAGGGTTTCAGAGGTATGCGAAGGTCAGAAGTCCGCTTTAACTTTTTGTGTAACTTGATAGGAAATCATCCGCAACCCCTTACGGCACTTACAATCAACCGCTTCATGCAAAGAAGAATAAATTGCCGTAGGTTTGCAATTACATAAAAAAGTACGTATATTTGTACGTAATCACCAATGGAGGAAATGACTATGATTGCAGCAAATTATTCAGAATTTCGGGAGAGATTGAAGAAATATCTTGATGATGTTGAGGACAATAATGAAACCCTCATAATAAAAAGAAAGAGTGGTAAGGGGACTGTAATGATCTCATTGGATGAATACAACTCCATCATGGAAACTATGCATTTATTGAGTTCAAAATCAAATGCTGATAGACTTTATGATTCCATCCAGCAAATGAATGAAGGAAATACAGTCCAAAAAGATATCAACGACGAGGAATAATGCTAATCACTTTTTCAAAAAATGCATGGGAGGATTATCTCTCATGGCAAAAGGAAGATAAGCGAATTGTTAAGAAGATCAATGAACTAGTAAAAGATATTCAACGAACTCCCTTTGAAGGAAAAGGGAAACCTGAGCCTCTCAAATATGATTTAGCAGGTTTATGGTCTCGCCGAATTGATTTAGAACACCACCTAGTCTATAAATACATAGATAAGCATCTTTATATTTACAGTTGCAGGTATCATTACGATAAATAATGCACGAAGCCCAACATGCTGTGAAAAACTATTGGGGTGTTATCGGAATAATCTAAGGGTGTTCCATGCGCACGGTCATCGCTGCCGCTTCATTCCTCACTCAACCTCCCCAACGTTTTTACAGCTTTCCGTTGGCACCCATTTTAGGAAAAAGAAAAAAATTAGGCAAAATCTAGATTAACAGATATCAAATATTGACAATTTTACGTTATTTTTGTACATTAAAATGTACATAAAATTGTATTATTATGTTAACAACCACGATATCGGATTTTAGGAAAAATATCAAAAAGTATTTGGATAATGTTACCCAGAACTTTGAGACATTGATAATTAATCGAGGAAAAGATAATGGAGTTGTGATTATGTCATTAGATGAATATAATTCACTCCATGCCACCCAACATGAATTATCTTCCAGGACGAATGAAAAACGTCTGGACTCGGCGATTGAAAAATTAAATGAAGGCTCATCATTTGAAAAGGATTTGCTTGACTAATGAAATATATATTTGTAGATGAGTCTTGGGAAGATTACTTGTATTGGCAAAGGACCGACAAGAAAATACTCAAAAGGATAAATAAACTACTTAAGGATATAGCCCGCAATCCCTATTCTGGCCTTGGGAAACCCGAACCATTGAAATATAAATACAAAGGATTTTGGTCACGTCGAATAACTGATGAGCACCGATTAATTTATAAATACCGTGAGGGTGAAATATTAATTGCTAAATGCAGGTTTCATTGCGATTAGGAAATTACTCTTCATGCCCTTCAACCCTGAAATAATGCTATAAATAGCGCATTATAAAAATAAAACTTGCGCAACATAGTATCACAAACAAAACCCGGTCGTTTTTGCAACAACCGGGTTTTGTTTGTGATTAGAGATTAGATTGGTCAACAGGATGCCTGTTACCGTTTACCGGGAGACATCTTGGTTTCTCTTCTCATCTGAAATATATCGGTGCTTATGGAATAATCCCCGATCAGATGTTTGCAAAAATAGTCGGCCTTCAGCCAGAAAAAGTATTCGGTATAGTTCCCGAAACCATGTCTTTGTCCGGGCATGAAGAATACATCAAATCTTTTCTTCGCTTTGATCAATGCATTTGCCATCCGGAGGGTATTTCCGGGATGCACATTGTTGTCAATATCGCCATGAACCAGCAATAGTTTCCCTTTGAGGTTGCTGGCAAGCTGCGGATTGGTCTCAATCTCATAAAGGAAATTGGAGTTTCCTTCATCATTGATCACCTCCTGAACACCGTGATGGGTCTCGCTCCACCAGCGGTTGTATATATTGTTATCGTGGTTCCCGGCAGAAGATACCGCCACTTTATAAAAATCAGGATACTGACAAAGCGCTGCCGTCGACATGAAGCCACCCCCTGAGTGTCCGCTGATACCTACTTTTTCTATATCAATAAAATCATGTCGCTGGGCCAGTTGTTCCACGGCGTATTTCTTATCTGCCAGGCCATAATCCCTGAGATCACCGTATCCATAATTGTGGTACCATTTGGAACGATCGGGATGACCTCCCCGGTTTCCAAGGGAAATAACCACAAAACCAAGTTGCGCAAAGCGATCCGTCCGGTCCATCCTGGCTGAGAAAGAAGCATTTACACCTTCTGTCTGCGGCCCGGGATAAACGTATTCAAGGATCGGGTATTTCTTTGTGGTATCGAAATCAAAGGGTTTGTACATGACTCCATAGATATCGGTCACACCATCATCGGCTTTTACCTTGAAGGGCTCCGGAAATTTATATCCCGCAGCAAACAGGTTACTTAAATCGGCCGTTTCAAGATTCATCACCACATTACCTTTATGGTCCCTGACAACCGACCTGGGAACCGTATTCACCCTGGAATAATTGTCGATAAAATATCGGTATGAATCACTCATCTCGGATGTGTGGTTGAAATTCCCCTTATTCAGCAACTTCATTCCGGTTCCATCCAGGTTGATCCGGTATAAGTGGGCATAATATGGATTTTCGTTTTCTTCATACCCTTTACCGATGAAATACATCACCCGGTTTTCTTCATCCACCTTGAGGATTCTTTCCGCATGCCACGGACCCGAAGTGATCTGCCGTTTCATATTGCCATTGCCATCATAGAGGTAATAATGCGCCCAGCCATCTCTTTCTGACCAGTGAATAAATTCCTCACCATTACCCAGCATATGAAGTCTGCCATGATCAATGGCTTCAATATATGTATTCAATCGCTCTTCAATCAGCACGTTTACCTCGCCTGTTTCAATATCCAGCTTACAAACATCCATTTTGTGCAGATCACGACTGTGGCGTGAAAAATACAATTTGTCCGAAGTTTTTGACAGCCAGGTCCTTGGCACATAATCCTCTATTTTCTGCTTATGCGTCTTCACTTCTTGTTTAATGGATAGGGTCTGATCATTGAAGGCTTCCACTTCATATTCTTTCCCCTCTTCACTTTCCATATCAAAGACCCATAATTCATACCGCGGCGCTTCCTCTTCTCCCGGCATGGTGTACTTATAAGTTTCCAGTTCAGGTCTGGGCTTGGCTAACACGTCAACAACCCACAATGATTTCACATCGCGTTCATCGCTTCTTACCAGTGCAAACTTTTTTGAATCCTGTGACCAGATAATCCTGGCACGTCTTCTTTTTTCCTGTTCCTCTTTTATCTTCTCCTCCTCATCATTGTCTTTGGCTGTATATCCCCCTCCATAGGCATAATATTGTTCACCATCTGTTGTCAGCTGGTGTTCGACAATGGTTGAATCTTTCTCATCTTCCTCTTCCTGCTTGGCTTTCTCGTAATTCTCTTTGTCCATCCAGTAAAGGTTATAATCCCTGGCAAAGACAACATATTCTCCATTGGGTGAAATGCTGGCCCATTCGGGATCTTCTTTCTCTTCTTCCCAGTCTTCAATCTCATAAAGTTGTCCTGTCTGAAGGTTATACTCCAAATGGAAAACCTTCTTTTTCGGTTTATCTTTGTCGTCTTCTTTCTCTTCCTCTTCTTTCTTCTTATCTTCCTGCTCCTTTTCTTTGTCATCCTCTTCCTCTTTTTCTGTTTCCTTTTCATCCTGTGAAGAGGTCACATCAAACTGAAAAACGGTATCATCCTTTTTGAAATCCGGATCTATTTCCGGTAAATGCTTGCCATCATAGGGATCTTTGGTGATTTTTGTCAACATGGCAGCCATCTTATCGTTGTCAAAAAGAGGCTTTTTAGTCTGCTCATCCAGATCCACGATGTAATAGAATTTCCCTTCCGAGGTCTTATAGGAGTACCAGAATTTATCCCCTGTCTTCAGCCAGTTGGGCTCTACAGAGGTGCTAAATACCATCTTTTCTATCTTGGATGGTGAGAACAGCTCCGCTGCCCTGTAGTTAGCTTGTTGAACAGGCTTATTCTGTGCAATCGCTCCTGAAAGCCCAAATACCAGGAGTAATAATAGTGTTTGAAGTCTTTTAATCATAGCCATTCTTTTAGTGTGATCTAAAATCTATTATAATAATCAATCCATTTTAGGACCCCCCGAAAAGTATAAAGTTTAAATGTTGATATTGATTCCGAGGTGATATGGGGAATTACAAAAAAATGCAAACAAAATATTACTTTTGTCGGGGAGACGATTGAGATAAAACCAATGCTATCGAGGGCGTTTTTCAACCCGATATCCAAAGTCAGGCATCATCAATGAACAAAAACCAGATAAGCGAAAAATGGATTAAAGCCTCCATTGTTGGAACAACCTGGGCTGCCTCTGAAATTGTGCTGGGCAGTTTTTTGCATAATGTAAAAATTCCTTTCAGCTCGCTCTTTTTAACAGCCATTGGCATCGTCATTCTTATATCCATGAGTTATGTATGGAGAGAAAGAGGCCTGTTCTGGCGGGCCGGCCTGATCTGTGCCTTGATGAAAACCATGTCGCCCAGCGCCGTCATTTTTGGTCCCATGATTGCCATTTTCAGTCAGGCCGCATTGCTCGAGTTTTCAACACGCATTTTCCGAAAAACCCTATTTGGCTTTGTAGTAGGCGCCATGATGGCCATGTCATGGAACTTGTTCCAGAAAATCTTCAATATGATCGTCATCTATGGTTCCAACATTGTTGATGTATATGAAGACTTGCTGATATACGCACAGAGGCAATTAAACCTACAATTTGATATCGTGTGGTTGCCGATACTCATTCTCCTGTTCATTTACAGTGTATCGGGAATCCTGGCATCCGTCATTGGCATAAAAGCGGGAATAAAAATCAGGCAGCAGCCCGCCTTTGCCAAACCGCACAATCAGAAAAACGCCAACCCGCCGACCCCTGACAACAATCAACCCTTCCATTATTCGATTTTCTGGCTGTTCTTAAACGTGAGTCTGATCATAACGGCGCTGTTTTTGCTAAACTCCACACCGTGGTTTGTTTGGTCGGTTTCTGTTTTGGTCATATCCACCCTATGGATTGCCCGATACAAACGTGCCCTGCGTCGACTCTCCAAACCCGGGTTTTGGGTTTCCTTTGTGATCATCACCATGATCACGGCTTTTGTGTTCAATAAGATGCAATCGCAAAGCTTATTGAATGGGTTTTTGATCGGAGTGCAGATGAATTTCAGGGCGGCAACGGTCGTACTTGGGTTTTCGGTTTTAGGAACCGAATTATACAATCCGAAAATCCGGGAATTCTTCATGAAAACCTCCATGAAGCAATTGCCCCTGGCCCTGGAATTATCGTTCCAAAGTCTGCCCATGATGGTAGCCAACCTTCCGGAGTCAAGGTCAATGATCAAAAACCCGGTTTCTGTCATCCATCAAATCATCTCCCAAATAGACGTCCGGTTAAATGAAATAAAAAGCAACTTATCCGGTAAAATATTCATCATAACCGGGTCAGTGGGCGAAGGCAAAACAACCCAAATCCATAAAATTGTTGAAACACTGAAAAGTCAGAACATTTCCACAGGTGGCATCCTGTCGCCCAGAAGACTGGAAAATGGGACCACCACAGGGTATGATATCGTAGATCTTACCACCAATGAGCGAACAGCCTTTTTAAGGAAAACAGAAGAAGAAAACCTGCCCCAAATAGGCAGTTACAGCATAATATCCGAAGGACTAAAAAAAGGCCACGATGCCCTCAAAAATTCCCACAACAACCATCAGGTGGTGGTCATTGATGAAGTTGGCCGGCTGGAGCTGGACAACGAAGGGTGGGCAGACAATATCCAGGATTTGTTAAACAGCACACAAAGTCATTTGATTTTATCCGTGCGCGACCGATTTATAGAGGAGGTGATCGATAAATGGCATCTAAAAGATTACACGGTATTGGATGTTTCGGACAAGGATCATATAATAAACAGCAAAATAATCCTGAACCATGCTAAAGCTTGGCGATAAAGAATATCCTACCTTTTGGGCTCCTTACCAGGCCCCAAAGAGTGGATTTTCTAAATTGGGATAATTGCCAAACACGTTAATCAACAGATATTAATGCAACCCGTTTGGGATGTGACATCGTGTTCTAAAAGATTGCTGTATTCAGCGGAAAAAATCTTATTTTAGTCTGCAAAATCCTCTCTTTTGTTTCAAAAGATATTATACAAACCATTCATGCACGACTCCAAAAAAGAAAAATCCGACCAAACTTTTTCTCTTGACTCAGCCATTGACCGGCGAAGTTTCATCAAGCTGGGCGCTTTTCTTACCGGTGGCATTATGCTTTCAGGCACCTTTGCCGCGTGTGTAAAGGAGCTTGAGCGGACCGTGGGTGTGGTGGAAAGCGAGCACAACGGGGTTAAGATTATTCGCGCCGGCTGCCCGGCTCATAATTGCGGTGGAAGGTGTGTTTTAAAGCTCCATGTAAAGGAGGGCGAAGTAATACGAATCGAAACCGATGACAGGCCGGGTGATACCTTGGCCGACCCGCAGCTAAGAGCCTGCATAAGAGGAAGAGCTTACCGCCGCCGCCAGTATCATCAAGACCGGCTTAAATATCCCCTCAAGCGTGTTGGCAAGCGCGGCGAGGGGAAGTTTGAAAGAATATCCTGGGATGAGGCTTTGGACACGATGGCATCGCAACTCAAGCGGGTGAAGGCTCAATACGGCAACTCCGCCATCCTCCTGCCCTATGGCACCGGCAGTTACAACCAGGTAAACGGCCGGCAGACGGCCGCCAGGCTGCTCAACCTTTTCGGGGGTTCCCTGGGTTATTATAACAGTTACAGCTGGGCCTGCATCAGTAAGGCCACCCCCTATGTCTATGGCACGAACGTAACCGGGAATCAGCGTCAGGACTGGGTGAATTCAAAATATATTTTGATGTGGGGCTGGAATCCCTCGGAAATGCGAGATGGTACCAACAGCGAGTACTTTTTGAAGCTGGCCCGGGAACGGGGTGCCAGGGTGGTATGTATAGACCCGAGGATGACCATGAGCGCCGTGGCACTGGCCGATGAATGGATCCCCATACGGCCGGGTACCGATGTAGCCATGATGAGTGCCATGGCTCATGTGATCATTACCGAAGATCTGCACGATAAGGGTTTTATTGAAAGATGCTGTTCCGGGTTTGACCGAACGCAAATGCCCGAAGGCTGTGAAAATGAAGAAAGCTACAAGGATTATATCCTGGGTACTTTTGACAATCAGCCCAAAACACCTGAGTGGGCCGAGGCCGTCACCGGAATACCAAAAAAAACCATCATCAGGATAGCCCGGGAGTTTGGCCAAACCAAACCCGCCATGTTGTACCAGGGTTATGGCATGCAAAGACGGGCCTATGGAGAGCAACCGGTGCTGGCCGGCTGCGTGTTGGCTGCCATCACAGGCAACGTGGGAATACCGGGAGGATGGGCCAGCGGCATAGCCTTGCAGGCGGATGATGGCGGTCCCTTCTGGAATGTCTTTCCCACCGGCCGCAATCCCGTCAAAGCCCGTATCCCCGTTTTCCTATGGACCGAAGCCATCACAAGAGGCAAAGAAATGGGTAAGGAAGACGGGGTGGTCAATGCTGAGAAGCTGGACAACAACATCAAACTGATCTGGACTGTGGCCTCAAACACCCTGATCAATCAACATGCGGATGTGAACCGTACCGCCAAAATACTCAAAGATGAAAGCCTCGTCGAATTCATTGCGGTTCAGGACCAGTTCATGACCCCCTCAGCCCGCTTTGCCGACCTGGTGCTGCCTGTCTGCACACAGCTGGAAGTTTGGGGCCTGCAGGATGGCTGGAAATACGGGGATGAGGTGATTTTGAATCCCCAGGTAACCAATCCGCCGGATGAAACCAAAAGCGATTACCAGATTTGCAGTGAACTGGCGGCGAAACTTGGCCTGGAGAAGGCGTACACCCAAAACAGGAGCGAGAAAGACTGGATCGTATGGGCCCTGGGTGTCTACAGAAGAACCCGTTTCCCCGAGGTGCCCAGACTTAATAAATTCAGGGATAAAAACAAAGGCGTCTATTCAACCCCCGTTAAAAATCCGGCCATCGCCCTGGAGGATTTCAGAAAATATCCCCAACAGCATCCCCTGAATACGCCCACCGGTAAGATCGAGCTTTTCTCCAAACCCCTGTTTGATATGAATAAGCCCGCGGAAATACCGGCCGTTCCCAAATATATTCAGGAATGGGAAAGCCCTTTCGGCAAAGAAAGTGAGAAGTATCCCCTGCAGGCCCTGGGGCATCATTATATGCCCAGGGTACACTCCACCCACGATGGCATTGACTGGCTTGATGAAGCCTTCCCTCAAAGAGCGTTTATGAATCCCCTGGACGCCGAAAAAAGAGGGATACAAAACGGCGATGAAGTATTGATCTACAACGACCGGGGTAAAATCATCATGCCCTGCAGGCTCACACCCAAAATGATGCCCGGGGTGATGGATATACCCCAGGGGGCCTGGTGGACGCCGGATGAAGACGGGATCGACAGACGGGGAAATATAAACGTGCTGACATCCCATAAGTGGACACCTCTGGCATTTGGCAATGCACAGCACACCATCATGGTGCAAGTGAAAAAAGCAAACGCATAAACAAATGGCAAAACAAAAAGCTTTTTATTTCGATTCATCGCGGTGCTCCGGCTGCAAAACCTGCCAGATCGCCTGCAAAGACAAGCATAACCTCCATAATGCCATCAAATGGAGAACGGTTTATGAAGTATGTGGCGGCCACTGGATCCAGAACGACCAAACCTGGACATCCAATATAGGAGCCTATTACGTTTCTATGTCCTGCAATCACTGCCAGGATCCTATTTGTATGAAGTCCTGCCCGAACAAAGCGATCTATAAAACCGAAGAAGGGGTTGTCTTAATCGATGAAAGCAGATGCATGGGTTGTCAATATTGTGAATGGGCCTGCCCATATGGGGCTTTGACCCTGGACCAGGAAAAAGGCGTGATGACCAAATGCACACTGTGTTATGATTACCTGGAAGAAGGCAAATTGCCCGCATGTGTTGCAGCATGCCCCATGAGGGTGCTGGAAGTGGGTGACCTGGATGAGCTGGAACGCAAGTATGGCAAGCACGATAACATTTTTCCCCTGCCCCCGGTGCATCACACCCAACCTTCCCTCATCATCACAAAACACCCATCTGCCCAAAAATCAAAAAATTGGAAAATCATAAACCAGGAGGAGGTAAAAAATGCTTCACACTGAATGGTCGCTCGTCTTCTTCACCACGATTGCTCAATGGGCTGCCGGCATTATGATCGCCGTTTTACCTTTTGTGTTTGCCAAAAATCAAAACAGGTTCGCCAAATTGAACCATACCGCCTTCTATTTCGCTGCCGGCCTCATTTTTGGGGCACTGGTTTTGTCGTTTTTTCATCTGAATAACCCGGTGAATGCTTTTTATGCTCTAGGCAACCTGGAAACATCATGGCTTAGCTGGGAGATATTGCTCGTATCCGTGTTTTTGTTTTGTCTTGTGCTTGTCAATCTTATTCTGCATATTAAAACCCCGGAGGCTATATACTACAAAACATTTATATTGGTAACGGCCATAATGGGTGTCATCATGGTGTACACCATGTCACAATTATATATGATACCCACCGTGCCGGCCTGGAATGGTATCTCCACCATGATCGAATTTTATTCCACTGCCTTGCTCATGGGTGCCACTTTTGTCCTGGGGTTATCTTTTCACTACCGGACAAAAACGAATCAAAAGATTGCCCCGGCCAACAAGACCAGGGTAGTGGTTTCCATTGCCCTGCTGGCAGTTGTCCTCATCCTCATCAATGTTTTGTTCTTCAACCAGCCTGTAAAACAGGCCAATATAGCCTTTAAGCCGGAGCCTCTCAATCAATCCTTCCTGTTCTTACGCTGGATTACGATAGCCCTGGGGGCTGGCTCAATGTTTTATATCATTCATAAAAGAGACAGGTTGAAAAATATGCGGCTTGCCTTTTACCTGCCGTTTGCTTTCTTTCTCATTTCCGAACTGATAGCAAGAGCCGCTTTTTACGCCTCTTTTTACAGAATAGGTTTGTAAATGATTCATACCTGGATTGTCTTCACCGGAGGTAGTTTTACAAAGAGCGGAAATGAAACGCCCCGCCCTGGGGAGGTAACTGCCATACGACCAATATATTATGCAAAAAATAACATATGAACAGCTCTACAAACAAAGCATCAGAGAAATGTCGGTCCGGTCTTTAAAGCGGGTGTTACATCTAATCAGCACTTATGGGATAATCATTCATTCTAAAAAACAAATAGTGCTTTATGGCGTATAAAGTCATATAAAAATATAATGCCAATCTTAATCACAAATAATAATATATGATTCATTTATCCCGACCCTCTAAAAATCTTGTTTTTGTATCCATCCTATTGCTGACGCTTTCTGGCTGTGGAATAAGCCGTCATGCAGCATTGCCTGAAATTTCCAGTCAGCCGGTTGTTCGGGAATTTAAGCAGCCTTCCGGGTCCCAGGTGGACAGTTTAATGGAAAAATACGGGCACAATAAGATCTTTGTAGAAAAATTTAAGGAGCCAGCCTTAATTGCCTTATCCTATTATCCGGAATTGAAGGATGTAAACATCAAGTTTAAGTACTCGAAAGAAGCTACCACCATGGCAGCGAGGCCCGCCCCCCTTTCTCTTCTGTCTCCGGAGCGCCAGTATCTCATCTTAATCAATGCCAGGAGAGATTTTGAAGGCATTTTTCTGGAGGATGTTCCTTTTAACGCTCAGATAGGAATCATTGGGCATGAGCTGGCCCATATAGCCGATTATAACAATCACAACGTATGGGGTATTGCCGGAATATATTTTAGATACCTGGACAAAACACGCAGGGCACTATTTGAAAAGGAAATTGACAAAGCCACGATAGAACGAGGGTTAGGCTGGCAAATCTATGACTGGGCTACCTACTCCATCCTTACAGACAATGGCTCGTCAGATGATTACAGAGTATTCAAGCAGGAGACCTATATGCACCCGGAACGAATAGAGCAGGTGATTTCTTATATTTCAAAATATGGAGACACCGGCTCCTCCATCCCCCAATCAGTGGCTTCCGAATAAGCAAGAGAAAAGAATCCCTGAATAAGATGTCGCAAATTTCCAAATCTCGGATTTTGGAAAGGAAAAAATGGCAGGCTCATTCCGATTATTTTCAATAGCATAGATTTCGCTTTATTCCAATAACCGCCTTCAACCTGTTTATGGTGGGGAAAATTGGGATCCTCAAAAAGCGTCTCCGGAAACCGTTCTCTAATACCCAAAAATTTATTTTACATTTGCCTTCTTGAAAAGCCAATGCCATAATGAAATTCAGACACCTCATACCAGCTATAGCCATTGCACTGATTTTTCAGGCATGTGCAACTCAACAAGCCTCCAAGCAGGGGCAAAGCGCCTTTAAGAAGGGCGATTATGAAGCCGCACTTCAAAATTTTGAACAGGTCATTAAAAACAGGGAGGATGCGGGCAATAGTGCCGAGGCAGAGGTTTACTACAAGGCCGGAATAGCTGCCTGGGAGCTGGGCCAGACAAAAAAGGCCATCCGCTATCTGGAGAAAGCAGAATACCTGGAATACCCCTCGCCCAGGCTGTACACAACCCTGGCCAGGGCCGCCAAGTCCATCGACAACCTGTCCAAGGAGCTGGACGCACTGGAGAATTACCACGAGAAATACCCTGAGGGAGAGGCGATCGACTCTATGAGGGTACGCCTGTTTGAAACCTATGTGGAAAGCGAGAACTGGCAAAAGGCGGTGGATCTGTGGCCGGAGGTCAAGGACAGGGCCCAATCCGATGCCGACCTGCTTGCCGGATACCTGGCCGTCAATAAAAACCTGGAGCATGAAAAGGCAGCCAACAAGATAGCCGAAAAAATCCTGGAGCTGGAACCCGAAAACACTAAGGCCCTGGAATGGCTGGCCAAAAAATATTTCTGGCAGGCTGAAAACATGTATGTGGAAGAAATGACCGCTTACAAAAACAACCGTACCACCAGCCAGTACAACCGGCTGCTCAACAAGCTGGATCAGGTTTATCCCACCTTCGAGCAGGCCCGCGGCTATTTCCTGAAATTGTACAAGCTGGATCCCAAACCTAAGTATGCCGATTTTCTGGGAAAAATCTACAAGCGCCTGCAGGAGGAACAAAAAGCCGAATACTATTTCAATAAAACTGAATAGCAGACAATTAAGGGCAATAACCCCTAAGCTAAAAGAAGCAAATTATGGAACTCATTAAAATCATCGTTGCAATCATCCTGCCACCCTTAGGCGTTTTTCTACAGGTGGGGCTAGGCAAGCATTTCTGGCTTAATATTCTTTTGACCCTACTCGGTTATATCCCCGGTATTGTACATGGTGTTTGGGTTGTAGCAAAAGACAAATGATCTCATTTGCAAGCCGGTTGCATAAACTTTTTTATTAGATTTGCCTTCTGATTATAAAGAAACAGGAAACGCACATTTTAACCCGATGATGAGCCCAGGTCATAAAATCAACCGCTTGTTTGTCACAGCAATCATTCTGATGCTTGGCTCGCATGCCCTGCTGCCCCACCACCATCATTTCGATTCCCATTATTCGCACAATTACCGCCTGCCCCTTGATTCAAGCCATAATCACAGCGAGTCTGACCATCCTGCCTTCCACTGCCATGCTTTTAATCACCTGTTGGATAACGGCTATCATCACAAGCTGATTAAATTCATTCAATACCAGCCTCTCCTTGCTCCGGTCATTAGCGAAGGTCTGCCTTCCATAGGCCAACACACAATAATTAAGTGGGAAATTCCCGATATTCAGATTGCAGCTCAAGGCTACGATCATTTTTATTCTTTAAGAGACCCCCCTGTCCTTTCTTAATCTCCTTTTTTTATTCTGAATAATTCTTCCGGTTTCATCTCACGGTTGAAAACCGATATTGGGATTACGCTGCAGGTGAAAATTGTATTTCCATGAACCTGGCATGGCCCGGAGGAACAAGTGTAACCGGTCACTAAATCTTTCAGGTAACCCGGTGAAACCGGAAATTATGCACAGCTACATTCAGAAAATAAACATAAAATCATCTCACATAACAGGACAAAAAAAGCAACATGATCCACAAAATCATCTCATTTTCAGTCAAAAATAAGTTCATCATCGGTTTGTTCATTTTTGCATGGATTGGATGGGGCATTTATTCGGCGCTGAATTTGCCATTGAACACCCTGCCCGATTTGACCAACAACCAGGTGAAGGTAACCACTTATACGCCCGACCTGGCCACCGAAGAGGTAGAGCGGCTGATCACCTATCCCATCGAGCTTGAGATGGGTAATCTGCCGGGATTGAAGGAGATCCGATCTGTCTCGAAGTTCGGGTTGTCGGACATCACCCTGGTATTTGAAGAAGATATGGGAATGTATAAGCCCCGCCAGCTGGTGAAGGAAAAACTGAAAAGCGCTGAAAAGAAACTGCCTGCAGGTGCCGGGGAGCCCACCATGGGTCCCATGACCTCCGGCCTGGGTGAGATCTACCAGTATGTGCTTTCAACCAAACCGGGTTATGATACAGCCTACAGTGCCATGGACCTGAGGGTGATCCAGGACTGGATCGTCAAAAAAGAATTGATCAATATTCCCGGAGTGGTAGGTGTGAACACCATGGGCGGTTACCTGAAGCAATATGAGGTAGCGGTAAACCCGGACCGTCTGAAAAGCTTCAACCTCACCATCACCGACATCTATGAAGCCTTAAAAAAGAACAACGCCAACACGGGTGGCAGTTACATAGAGAAGAACAGGCAGGCCTATTTTGTGCGGGGCCAGGGGCTGACCCAATCCCTGGAAGACATCCGCAACATCGTGCTTAAAAATGACCGGGGCACGCCCCTGCAGATAGGCGATGTGGCCACCGTGCAGTATGGCCATGCACCGCGTTTTGGCGCTTTTACATACAACGGGCAGGGTGAGGCGGTTGGCGGGAAGATCATGATGCTGCGGGGCGAAAATCCCGCTCAGGTCATCGCCAACGTAAAGCAAAGGCTGCCCCGGGTAAAAGAAGCCCTGCCGGAAGGTGTAGAGATGAAACCCTTTCTTGACCGTTCCACGCTCATTGGTAAGACGACCCACACGGTAACAGAGAACCTTGCATTGGGTGCCTTAATTGTCATTTTTGTGTTGATCCTGCTGATGGGCAGTTTCCGATCGGGGTTGATCACTGCATCGGTCATTCCCCTCTCTCTGCTTTTTGCCCTGGGCATCATGTATACCTTTGATTTCTCGGCCAACCTGATCAGCCTGGGGGCCATCGATTTTGGGATCATCATCGATGGGGCGGTGATCATCATAGAGTTTACGGTCTTTCAAATAAGCCGGCATGTCCAATCCCTGAGAAATCTGAAAGGCAAAGAATTGCAGAGCAAGGTCAACGAGCTCACCATCTGGTCGTCGAGCCGGATGATGCGCACCGCCTTCTTTGGACAGATGATCATCCTGATCGTCTTCATCCCCATTCTCACCCTTACCGGGCAGGAAGGGGATATGTTCCGGCCCATGGCCATTGCTTTCGGCTCGGCACTGATAGGGGCCATCATTCTGTGTTTGACCTATGTGCCCATGATGTCGGCCCTGTTCCTTCGTCCGGAAAAGTCCGACAAGCCCCGTTTTGCCGACCGGATCATCAACCGGATCCGCAACGGGTACCAGGCTCTACTGAAGAGGGCACTGCGCTTCAGATATGCCATAACCACCGTGATTATTCTGATGCTTGTTGGGGCAATCCTTGTTTTCGGCCGCCTGGGGGCTGTATTTATTCCCCAGCTTGATGAGGGCGATTTTGCCATACACCCCATCCTGCAACCAGGCACTTCACTCAGCGAGACAGTGGCGATCAACACCAAACTGGAAAATGTGCTTCTCACCGAATTTCCGGATGAGGTAGACCAGGTGGCCACCAAGATCGGGACCGGTGAGATACCGACCGATCCCATGTCGCTGGAGATGGCCAAGATGATTATCAATCTCAACCCGAAGGAAGCCTGGCAACGCGCTGAAACCAAAGAGGAGCTTGCCAGCCAGATGAAACAGGAGATCTCGGCCACCATCCCGGGGGTGAGCTTCTTCTTTTCACAGCCCATTGAAATGCTCTTCAAACACCTGACAACCGGATCTACGGCCGATATCCTGATGAATATCTACGGCACCAACCTGGACACCCTGTATCATTACGGACAAAAAGCCAGGGGCATCATCCGTGACATACCGGGCGCCGGCGACCTCAACGTTCAAAAGGTCATTGGCCTGCCCCAGATCGTCATTGAATACGACCGGGATAAACTGGCCCAGTATGGCCTGGATATCGAAAAGGTGAATCGCACCATCCAGGCCGGCTATTCCGGTGCAAAGGCAGGTATCATCTATGAGGGAGAAAGACAGTTTTCCCAGGTGGTACGGTTTAAAAAAGCGCATCGCAATGACCCGGGCTCGATTGGGAAACTGTATATTAAACGACCGAATGGTCAGCAGGTGCAGCTCAAGGAAGTAGCGGATATCCGCATGCAGACCGGACCAGCCTCCATCTCACGCGAGGCGGTCAAGAGAAAGATAGAGGTAGATGTGAATGTGGGCGACAGGGATACCGAATCCTTCATCCAGGCGGTACAAAAGGAGCTGTCGGAAAAGCTTGATTTGCCCAGGGGATACAACATCACCTATGAAGGGGAATTCGAAAGCCTTCAGCGTGCCAGGAAACGCCTGTCCTGGGTGGTACCCCTGGTGCTGGCTTTCATCTTCACCCTGTTGTATTTCACCTTCAACTCCTTCAAACAGGCCTTGCTGGTCTTCTCGGCCGTGCCCCTGGCGGCTATCGGGGGAGTGTTCTCCCTGTGGATCCGGGGTATGCCCTTTAGCATCTCGGCAGGCGTGGGTTTCATTGCCCTCTTTGGTATAGCGGTATTGAACGGGGTGGTTTTGATGAGTTTCTTCAATGAGCTCAAGGCAGAGGGGATGAGCAATGTGTTCCGGCGCATCTATCACGGAACGGACATGAGGCTGCGACCGGTCATACTCACCGCCCTCACTGATGTCCTGGGTTTCCTTCCCATGGCTGTGTCCACATCTTCAGGAGCAGAAGTGCAAAGACCTCTGGCCACTGTGGTGGTAGGGGGTCTGGTGACAGCCACCCTGCTTACCCTGGTATTGTTGCCCATCATCTACTCCTTCAGTGAAAGGATGCATAAAGTGCCTTCGCTGTCCCAAATCGCATCACGAACAAAGAAACGTATGAATGGAAAATTTCTGACCACAGGCCTGATCATCCTGCTGGGCCTTCTTCCGGGGAGGATTCTCTCGCAGGAGCCGGGCAAACAGCCGGTTCAAATCGACAATGCCGAACAAGCCATTGAGATGGCCCTGGAAAATCATCCTTCCATCAAAGCGGGTGATCTCCAGGTGAAACAACAGCAAAAGCTGAAAAATGCAGCGTGGGATTTTTCCGATGCCAAATTAGCCTATGAAAAGGAAAACAATGAAACGGGTATGCAAAGCTGGTCTATTGAGCAGGAAATGAAGAATCCCATGGAGTATCTGGCAAGAAACAAATTAGCCCGACAGCGCATCGTGCAAAGCAAAAAGCAGTTGGAAAAGAAGAAGGCTGTCCTGATCCGGGAGGTCCGTTCGGCCTACCTGAACGTGCTTTATGCCAAGGAAAAAATAAAGCTTCTTGACCGGCTGCAGGATATCTTCAGCGATCTGAACAGGGCGGGTGAACTCCGCTACGAAACGGGCGATGTTTCTTATCTCGAAAAGGTATCGACCCAGGCAAAATACAAAGAGATTCGTGTGAACAAGGAAGAAGCATACAACCGGCTGGCCGGTAATAAAAATACCCTGAGGAATAAATTGTATATAAGCGATTCCATCAAACTGACGGAAAACACCCTGAATAAATTGAGACCGGAAAAGGCTTATTCAGGGGCTGATTCGCTGGCTTCCAATCCGGATGTGGCACTTTATAAACAACGATGGGAAACGAAGCAGGCAGAGCGCCAGAGCATAAAATCCACCTCCTGGCCCGATCCTTTTTTTCGATACAGCCGCAAAAATTTTACCGGTAACAGCAGTTTTTCATCTATTGAGTTGGGAATCAGGCTTCCTTTGGACCTATGGGCAGAGACAGGCAGGAACCAGGCTGCTGAGCTAGCGGCCAGGGAATCCTACCAGAATTACCAGGAAGTGGAGAGCGACCGGATTACCGCCTATCGCAACATCCTGGAAAACCTGCAGACCTACAGCCGGCAGTTGAAGTATTTTGAGGAAAGCCGGCTGAAGGAAGCGG
>JAGXLL010000037.1 GCA_018334675.1 Bacteroidales bacterium
CCCGCTCGGAAGCGGGACTGCCCCTCGACTTGCATGTGTTAAGCCTGCCGCTAGCGTTCATCCTGAGCCAGGATCAAACTCTTCGTTGTAGAAAAAGTTGAAAATATTTCCTGTGCTCAATTATCTGGCAAGATGAATGCTGCTCTTCATTAATCTATCTCAACATTTCAAAGAACCTGTATGATTGTTTTAATCATTTCTCGGTATGGGTTCCCTTTTTATTTCCTTAAAAGGGATTGCAAAGTTAATTCGTGTTAAGTTTAAATCAAAATATTTTGGCAATTTTTTTAAAACTTTTCCCGGCTTTCCCTCTATCATATCTTGCTCTCAAAAATTTACGGCCGATTGCCTGCACGATACTTAACAATTACTTAAAGAACTTTCGCAATAGCGAGGTGCAAATATATAGCAGAATTTCAATTGAGCAACTCTTTGGCGTCTTTTTTTTCAAAAAAAATCTAGCGGGCTGTCAATCATATCCTTGCAAAACCCATTTTTGAGAATCCCCTTTCTTATCCGCTCGATTCTTAAATAATTGTCTTAAATTAGCACAAAACATAAAAGCATTGGAGATCTATGGACAAAAACCTGGTGATCATACCCACCTATAATGAAAAAGGCAACATCGACCGGATCATAGATAAAATATTATCCCTCAACGTAGTATTTCATATTCTTATTGTGGATGACAGTTCCCCCGACGGGACGGCTGATATTGTAAAGGAGAAACAGAAAGAATACCCGGATCGGCTCCATATCCTTGAGCGCGAAGGAAAGCTGGGTTTGGGCACAGCATATATTACAGGTTTTAAGTGGGCCATTGAGCATAAGTATGATTACATCTTTGAGATGGATGCCGATTTCTCGCACAACCCCGACGATCTTCCCCGGCTCTATCATGCCTGTGCCTATGACGGGGCGGATCTGGCCATCGGCTCGCGTTATAAGAACGGGACCAATGTAGTCAACTGGCCCATCGGGCGCATCCTGATATCCTATTTTGCCTCACGTTACGTGAGCCTGATCACCGGGATGAAGATCACCGACACCACTGCCGGTTTTAAATGTTATCGCCGCAGGGTACTGGAGACGATCAACCTGGATAAGATCAAGCTGGTCGGGTATGCTTTCCAGATTGAGATGAAATTCGCGACCTGGAAGTATGGCTTCAAGATCGTGGAGATCCCGATCATTTTCACCAACAGAGCAGTGGGAACATCAAAGATGAGCGGGGGTATATTCAATGAGGCCCTTTGGGGGGTAATTGGAATGAAGCTCAGGAGCATCTTTAAAAAGTACAAGAAATATGAGACCCCTGTTGATTGAGCATGCACAAATCGTCAATGAAGGGACTTCCCGGGTGGGGTCGTTATGGATCCGGGAGGGAGAGATCGCTGCGATCTATGGCCCGGAAGATTCCATTCCTTCAAGGGTGAGAGAAAGCAGCGAGCATCTGGATGCCACCGGCCAGTTCCTTTTGCCGGGGGTCATCGATGACCATGTTCATTTCCGGGAGCCCGGATTAACCCACAAAGCTGATATGGGAACGGAATCCCGGGCAGCCATTGCCGGAGGGGTCACCTCATTCATGGAGATGCCCAACACCCAGCCCCCGGCGGTCAGCCACCGGGAGTTGGAGAAAAAATTCTCCATCGCGGGGGAACGGGCATATGCCAACTACAGTTTTTATCTGGGGGCCACCAATGACAACATAGAAGAGGTGCGTCGTACGGACCCGGCCCGGGTATGTGGCATCAAGCTTTTCATGGGGGCTTCCACAGGCAACATGCTGGTGGACAATGCAAAGGCCCTCGAGCAGATCTTTGAAGAGGCGCCCGTTTTAATTGCCTGTCATTGTGAGGATGAAGGCACCATACGTGCCAACACCAACTATTATCAAAAGCAATATGGAGATGACATTCCCGCAGGGTATCATTCCCGCATCCGAAGCGAGGAAGCCTGTTACCTCTCCTCCTCCCGTGCGGTAGAACTGGCTCGCAAACACGGGGCGCGGCTGCATGTGCTCCACCTGAGCACTGCCAGAGAGCTGGATCTTTTTGAACCCGGTCCTTACAGCCCTCAGAAAAAAGTCACGGCTGAAGCATGCGTCCACCACCTATGGTTTCATCAGGATGATTACGGGCATATGGGCACCCGGATCAAATGGAACCCCGCCATCAAAAGCCTTAGCGACCGGGATGGGCTCAGGCAGGCTATTACAGACAACCGCATCGATGTGGTGGCCACCGACCATGCCCCCCACTTATCTGAAGAAAAGGATCAGCCATATATGAAAGCACCCTCCGGTGGGCCCATGATCCAGCACTCCCTGCAGGCCATGCTGGAGCTTCACCTTCAGGGGGCCTTTACCATGGAGACCCTTGTCGAAAAAATGTGTCATACACCGGCCAGGCTTTTCCACATCAGCAAAAGGGGCTTCATCCGCCCCGGTTACTGGGCCGATCTGGTACTGGTCGATCCCCGGCAATCCCACCAGGTTCAGGCCGGTAACCTGTATTACAAATGTGGCTGGTCGCCTATGGAAGGGCAGACTTTCCACCACACCATCACCCATACCCTGGTCAATGGTAAAATCGTATATCAAAATGGACAAATCACCGGTATACGCAATGGCAGCCGGCTTCTTTTCGAGGGCTAATAAAAGCTCCCGGCAAATACTGCTCCTGGTGCCGGCCATCGTGCTCATGACAGGTGTTTTTTCCGGATGCAAAGACACCCTGGAGAGAAAAGAAGGCACGACCCTGAGCACCGATCCCATCCCGAGCCAATACGTGAGCATCGCCGATTCCATCAACTACGGAGTAATCATTAAGAACAGGGATGGATCCGACAACTGGCAGAAAAAATGGTTGCAAAGCTTTGAGCGCAAAGCGTTCGTGGATTTTCTCTTTGAGGCCGTATATGAGGGCAGGCTTCAGCCCTATGATTATTTTTCCGGGGAGCCCATCTCCGTAAAAGAAGTCAGGGAACTGGAAAGCAAGCAAGAGTTCACTCGCTCACGGATCGGCAAGATACAGTTCAAGGAGCGCTGGTATTTCGATACAGAACATCTACAGATGGTCAAGCAAGTATCCGCTGTGATGCTGGCCTATGAAGTATACCGCGACGATGGCAGCTTCCGCGGATATAAGCCGGCCTTTTTGGTTAAGCTCCCCACAAACCTCAAAAAATAACCGGCAATGAACATTCTGATCGTTGATGATGTGCACCCGATCCTGATGGAGCGGCTGGAGGAACAAGGATATGCCGCCGACTATCAGCCCAACATCCAGCCGAAACAAATCATGAAAAAAATAGGCGATTATGAAGCTATGGTCATCAGGAGCAAAATGCGGGTGGGCCCTGATCTGATCAACCAGGCGACCAAGCTGAAGGTGATTGCCAGGATGGGCTCGGGAATGGAAAACATAGATGTTGACCTGGCTCATTCCCGGGGCATTGTATGTGTGAACTCGCCGGAGGGCAACAAAGATGCAGTGGGAGAGCATGCCCTGGGATTATTGCTGGCTGCGATCAACAGGATTCCGGCAGCCAATAACCAGGTAAAGCAGGGCATATGGAACCGTGAAGCCAACCGCGGCACAGAGCTCAAAGGCAAAACTGTCGGCATTATAGGCTATGGCAATACAGGAAGCGCCTTTGCAGAAAAACTCCGGGGTTTGGAAGTCAATATCTTGGCTTATGATAAATACAAATTTGACTATGCCGGGCAGGAAGTAAGGGAATCGACAATGGAGGAGCTCTATGACGAAACAGATATTCTGAGTCTTCATGTCCCCCTGACCCGGGAGACAAAGCACCTGGTGAACCACGCCTTTATATCCCGGTTCCGCAAGCCTCTGACACTGATCAATACTTCGAGGGGCGGGGTGGTCAATACGCAGGATCTGGTGGGCAACCTTCACAAGGGAAAAATACCGGCAGCTGCACTGGATGTGTTGGAATACGAGAGCAGCAGCTTCGAAGCGCTTCACCAGGCCGACAACCTACCCCGGCATTTCAAGGAGCTCGCCAACATGGAACAGGTAATCCTCTCCCCCCATGTGGCCGGATGGACCCATGAATCATACCGCAAGCTCTCCGAGATCACAGCCATCAAAATGCTCCGGCATCTAAGCCATACCTGAAAAACAAGGGATATCACGATTCCATGAGGAACTGGGCCGTATGCCGGCTTCTTTGCTCAACCAGAACATGGCGTCCTTCATGTATCTCCCTGAGCACCTGCTCGGTGTAGTGCCTTATGGTGATCAATTGAAGGCCTCTATTATACAGTACTTTGAACTCCTGCCTGAGATCCTGCATCAGATCCTCTGTCCTCTGAGGATGGTCATCCACACACACCGTAAAGTTCAATGCTGAATTTTGCATCATATTCACCTTCAGCCGGTGTTTGGCAAATAACCCGTAAATTTTGCTGAGCCGCTCCTCTACTACAAAGGAGAAATCTTTGGGCAGGATGGATATCAAAACCTGCCGGGGCTTGAGGATGAAGATGGGCTTGTCTCCATCATACTTCTTATATTCGGTGATCAGGGTCCCTTCCTGATCCGGCTCCATAAAGGATCTTACATGTAAAGGTATACCCTTATTCTGCAGGGGCTTAATCGTCTTGGGATGAATGATCTTGGCCCCATAATAGGACAATTCAAGGGCTTCCTGATAAGAGATGTGGTCGAGCTTTTGGGTTTCGCTGAAAAAGCGGGGATCGGCATTGAGCACCCCGGGTACGTCTTTCCAGATGATCACCTGCCGGGCGTTAAAGATGTTTGCCAGGATGGCAGCGGTGTAATCGGAACCTTCCCGTCCCAGGGAAGTACTCCAGCCTTCCCGTGTGCCCCCGATAAAACCCTGTGTAAGCACAATCTCTCCCGGTGCCGGGGAGAGGTCTTTTTCAATACGCTGGCGCGACTCAGCCCAGTCAACCTGAGCCTCCCGGTATACATCATCGGTGATCAAGGCTTTTCTGATATCAACAAAGCGGCACTGAAGGCCTTCCCTGTTGAGCCAGGCAGCAACAACACGGGTGGAAAGAAGCTCGCCCGTGCAAATCACCTGGTCATAGAGAAAGTCGTAATCCACCCACTGCCTTTCAAAGGCCTCCTCCAACTGTTCAAGATAGCTGCCGGCGATTTGAAAGATCTTATCGCCGGCCTCAAACAAGGATTCGAGTATCTCCCAGTGGAACAGCCTCAGGGATTCGAGCTGTTTTCCAAACGCCTCACGGTTGCCCTCATAAATAGAATGGAGAAGATTCTCGAGCCGGTTGGTGGTTTTTCCAAAAGCCGAGAGCACTACCACACTGGCTTCATTGCGTGATAAGAGGATCTGCTTTAAGTTGTTAACGCCTTTTGCATCTTTAACCGATGCACCTCCGAACTTATAGATGACCATGGAAAGATTTTTTGTGTTTATCCACTGCAAATATCTTGATTATCGCATACAAAACATGGTAAAATGCACTTTTTTTAGTATTTTGAAAGGATTTTTGTAAATTGGGATAAAATCCTGATCTCATGAAACAATACCGCATAACAACTCTAAATGAGTTCATCATACACAGGCAGGCAAACATCCCCTATGCCAAGGGGGAGTTATCGCGATTGCTTCATCACATAGGAATTGCCGCGAAAGTGGTGAACAAGAAGGTGAACAAAGCCGGCCTGGTTGATGTGCTGGGGGTTGCGGGAGGGGAGAATGTACAGGGGGAGATCCAGCAAAAGCTGGATGTATTTGCCGACATGCAGTTCACCACCGCCCTGAAGGACAGCGGTGAGTGCTGCGGCATCGCTTCAGAAGAGAATCAGGAGATCATCACCTTCGACGACGACCTGGCCAAAGACGGAAAATACATTGTCACCATGGATCCCCTGGACGGATCCTCCAACATCGATGTCAACGTATCGATCGGTACCATTTTCTCCATTTACAAAAGAATCTCCCCGCGTGGGCATAAGGCTGAGGAGCGCGACTTCCTGCAGCCAGGCAACAGGCAAATAGCGGCAGGATACGTCATCTACGGATCTTCAACCATGCTGGTATACACCACGGGCAGGGGGGTCAACGGCTTTACCCTGGATCCTGCCATCGGTGAATTCTGCCTTTCCCATCCCGACATACAAACTCCGGAAAACGGGAAGATCTATTCCATCAATGAAGGCAACTATGCCAATTTCCCTGAAGGGGTCAAGAGGTATGTGGATTATTGCAAGAAAAAAGACGGTAAGACCCGGCAACCCAAAAAAGCCCGGTACATCGGCTCGCTGGTAGCGGATTTCCATCGCAACCTGCTCAAGGGAGGCATCTTCATTTATCCGCCAACCGAATTATCACCCACCGGTAAGCTACGCCTGCTCTATGAATGCAACCCCATCGGATTCATTGCCGAACAGGCCAATGGCCGGGCCACAGACGGTAAGAACCGGATCCTGGACATCACACCCGAAAACCTTCACCAGCGGGTACCCTTATTTACCGGTTCCAAAAATATGGTCGACCAGGTAGAGGAATTTCTCACAGACGCTGAAAAGGCTACCGAAAAGATCCACCGGAGAAATAACACATAAACCGCAATGAGCAGATGGTATTGGCTTCTCTCCTAAAAAACATATATCTCCTGCGATTTTTTCAACCTTCCGTGCATGCACAATAATTTTTTGTGATGGAAGTTGTACATATTTCAATGGGCTTGTTTAATTTTGACAGGTCAAATTCCCGAAAAATTGCAATTACAGGATATATCCAAAAATTTTGAGGAACATCCGGGTGTAGATGCGCTGAAGCAGGCAGTTGAACAGAACCGGAATGTCCACATCCAGGGCCTGGTGGGATCGCTCTATAGTGTATTCGCTTCAGGGGCGGCCCGCAGGTTAAACCTGCCATTCTTCTTCATAGGAAAGGATAAGGAAGAGGCGGCCTACTTCTATAATGACCTGCAGAATCTGATGGGACCCGAAAGGGTATATTTCTTTTCCTCTACCTATAAGCGTTCCATTCAGTTTGGACAGGAAGATCCCACCAACATCATACTGCGCACCGAAGTACTCAATGCCCTGAGAAACGAAGGCCATCCCCTGGTTGTAAGTTACCCCGAGGCCATTATAGAAAAAGTGGCTGCCCGCAAGCAAATGGAACAAAACACCCTGGAGATCCATCAGGGGGAAAAGATCTCCTCCGACTTTCTGAACGATGTGCTCTTCGAATACCAGTTCGAGCAGGTCGATTTTGTATATGAACCCGGCCAGTTCTCGGTGCGGGGCAGCATCGTGGATATCTTTTCCTTTTCTGATGACCATCCCTACCGGATCGATTTTTTCGGTGAAGAAGTGGATTCGATCCGTACCTTTGATGTAGAGAATCAGCTGTCCCTTCAAAAGATGAGCAAAGCCACGATCCAGCCCAAGCTCCACAATCGCGATTCGGAGTCATCGCAGTGGCAGTCGTTGTTTGATTTTATGGATCCGCATACCCTGCTTTGCTTTAACGACTACAAATACCTTCGGGACCGGCTGGCTGAGATCTATGACAAAAGCCTTGATAACAATCCCGACAAGCAGATTGAATCTTATACCATCTCGCCCGATCAGTTTGAGGCAGGAGTGAAAGGTTTCCGGAAGATAGAATGTGGCCACCGCAACGAATTCGACCAGGCAGAAAACCTGGAGATTGAAGCTTCTCCGCCCCCGGCTTTTAACAAAAATTTCGATCTGCTTTCCGAAAATCTGCTTCAAAACCAGCAGGAAGGCTACTCCAACTATATCTCCTCCGACAATGAAAAACAGATCGAGCGTCTGGGATCCATCTTTCAGAACATCAATCCACAGGTTCAGTTCACCCCGGTGATGAAAACCCTGCATGAGGGATTCATCGATCACCATCTGAAGATATGCCTGTATACCGATCATCAGATATTTGGGCGTTACCATAAGTTCCAGATCAAATCGGGGTTCTCCCGAAAAGAACGGCTCAACATTGAGGAGCTGAACAATCTGCATCCCGGGGATTATGTTGTACATGTGGATCATGGGATCGGCCAATTCGGAGGTCTGGAAAAGATTGAGGTCAATGGCAAGACCCAGGAGGCTGTGCGGCTTATTTACAAGGACAACGACATCCTGTATGTCAACATCCATTCGCTTCACAAGATCTCCAAATATAAGAGCAAGGATCTGCAGCCCCCGAAAATATACAAGCTGGGTTCTGCTGCCTGGAAGAACCTCAAAAACAAAACCAAGAAGAAGGTCAAGGACATAGCCAAGGAGCTTATCCAGCTGTATGCCAAAAGGATGGATAAGGAGGGCTATCCCTTCACAGGCGACACCTATCTCCAGCAGGAGCTGGAATCCTCTTTCATCTATGAGGACACACCCGACCAGCTGGCAGCGACCAAAGCGGCAAAACAGGACATGGAGTCACCAATGCCCATGGATCGCCTGGTATGCGGAGATGTAGGCTTCGGCAAAACGGAGGTGGCGGTAAGGGCAGCCTTTAAGGCTGTGGCCGACAGCAAGCAGGTAGCCATACTGGTGCCTACCACCATACTGGCACTGCAGCATTATCACACCTTCACCGAGAGACTCCGGGATTTTCCGGCCAACGTGGAACACATCAGCCGGTTGAGGAGCCATAAGAAACAACGGGAGGTAAAAGATCAACTGGCCGGGGGTCAGGTGGACATCGTGATCGGAACGCACCGGCTCATTGGAAAGGACATTAAGTTCAAAGACCTGGGCCTGCTCATCGTCGACGAAGAACAAAAATTCGGGGTGCAGGTGAAAGAAAAACTGAAAAACCTCAAACTCAATGTGGATACCCTCACCCTTACGGCCACGCCCATTCCCCGAACCCTGCAGTTCTCGCTGATGGGTGCGCGTGATCTTTCTATCATCCACACGCCCCCGCCCAACCGCTACCCCATTGTCACCGAAGTGCATCCTTTCAATGAAGACATCATCCGGGAGGCCATCGAATACGAGTTTGAACGCGACGGTCAGGTGTTTTTCATCAATAACAGGATCCAGAATATAAACGAGCTGGAGAAACTGATCAACCGGATGCTTCCCAACGTGCGCACGGTGGTGGCCCACGGCCAGTTGGAAGGGGCCAAACTAGAAAAGATCATGCTCGAGTTCATCAATCACGAATACGATGTGCTCATTGCCACAACCATCATCGAATCGGGCCTGGACATTCCCAATGCCAATACCATGATCATCAACGAGGCACAAAACTTCGGGCTGAGTGATCTGCACCAGCTCCGGGGCCGGGTGGGCCGCTCCAACAAAAAAGCGTTCTGTTATCTGCTGGCACCCCCTATGACAGCCGTTACCCAGGAAGCCAGAAGACGCCTGAATGCCATCGAGGAATTTTCCGAGCTGGGCAGCGGTTTCAACATCGCAATGCAGGACCTGGACATAAGGGGCGCCGGTAACCTGCTGGGTAAAGAGCAAAGCGGCTTCATCGCCGACATCGGGTTCGAAACCTATCAACGCATCCTCAACGAAGCCCTGCAGGAACTGAAAGAAAACGAATTCCAAAACCTCTACCAGGAAGAAAAGAAAGAAACCCTGGAAAAACAAAAAGAACAGCAACGGTTCCTCTCTGATTGCCAGATTGAAACCGACCTGCAGATCCTCTTCCCCGATGAGTACATTCCCAACATCTCCGAGCGGATCAATCTTTACAGGGAACTGGACAGCCTGGAAAATGAAGAAAAGCTGCGCCATTTCGAGGAAAAGCTGCGCGACCGGTTTGGCCCCCTTCCCGAAGCAACAAAAGAGTTGCTGAATGTGGTGCGTTTGCGCTGGCATGCCATGGCTCTGGGATTTGAAAAGGTGGTGATCAAAAACAACACCATGGTCATCCATTTCATCTCCAACCAGGACTCACCCTACTACCAGAGCAGTGTCTTCAGTAGCATCCTACGTTATGTCCAGAAAAATCCCCGTCAATTCCAGCTTAAGGAAGGCAACAAACTTACCATGACCCTCGAGCAGGTGGACAACATCAATAAGGCTCTGACGATATTACAAAATATGAGAGAAAATTTATAATTTTGCCCCTCGCATTGACACAAGATCAACCCTTGAATTTAGCCTTAGACATAGGGAATACGGCCGTTAAAGCTGGAATTTTCGAGCAGGACAGATTGCTGGAGACCTTCAGGTTCAACCATTTCAATTATCAACGGATTTTGCACCTGGTTGCCCGTTACGCCGTTGACCATGTCATCTTTTCTTCGGTCAGACGCGAGAGCTTCCCCGCCATCAGCAGGTTCTCAAGACATGTGAAAACCCTTAGGGAACTGACCCCGCAAACCCCCCTGCCCATCAACAACCTCTATGAAACACCGGAGACCCTGGGCAATGACCGTTTAGCAGCGGTGATCGGGGGCCAGGCGCTCTTCCCCAATCACCATCTGCTGGTAATGGACGCCGGAACAGCCCTGACAATAGATTTTCTCCATGGTTCGGGAAGTTATCTCGGAGGCAACATATCGCCGGGGTTGACCCTTCGTTTTGAATCCCTTCACCAGGCTACCGGCCGCCTGCCCCGTCTGGAGCCACAAAAAAACGTGCCCCCCCTGGGAAAGAATACCCGGGAAGCCATTGCCGCCGGCGTTCAACATGGCATCATTTATGAAATAAATCAATATATAAATTACTTCACCGAAGTGTATGGCAGCGTGAAAGTATTGCTTACAGGTGGAGACTGCAATTTCTTTGATAATAAATTAAATTGTCCCATCTTTGTAGAACCCAATTTAGTACTGATGGGTTTGAATAAAATACTGAAATACAATATCTATGCGAGGTAAACTGACAATTATTGCCAGTCTTTTGGTTCTGTTCAGCATACATACCTTTGGACAAAAAAGCATCTATTCCCCTTATTCCCGCTATGGCTTTGGAGAAATCGTGGAGCAAAGCTACGGGAGCAACATCGGGTATGGATCCCTTTCATCGGGACTTAGGGTGGATGATGTGATCAATTACTCCAATCCGGCCTCTTATACGGCTCAGGATACCAACAGCTTTATCTTCGACCTGGGTATCTCGGCACGCTCTGCCCTTCAGAGAAGCACCGATGCGCAAATCAACCGCAAAGCCGTAGGCTTCGATCACATTGCCATCGGCTTCCCCGTGATCCGGTGGTGGAAAAGCAGCATCGGCGTTGTGCCTCTGAGCCATGTGGGCTATCATGTGCAGCAAACCGAGAGCCCGGGAGACATCAATGAGAAAATCACCCGATTCGAGGGAGAAGGAGGACTCCGGCAGTTCTACATCGGCAATGCCTTCAATCTGACGGAAAATTTGAGTGTCGGATTCAACTACTTCTACCTTTTCGGCAAGAACACCTACACCTCTTCTTCATTCCTGCCCCAGGATCCATACAGTGGACAGTTCCAGAAAGAATTAAACACACACATCTCGGGCAGCCGTTTTCAGCTAGGCCTGCAGCATCAGTGGAACATCTTCAGGGATTATACCCTTACCACCGGTGCCAGCTATGATATACAGGCCACTCTGGACCAGGAGACGGACCGGCAGTTCTTCTCCTATTACCAATACACAAGCGATGGCATACCCCAACAAGATACCATCGACCGGGTCCGGACTTCATCCACCTCAACCACACAATATCCCAGTGGTTACCAGGTAGGTTTCACCCTGCAAAATCCCCAATTCGTGATGGGGGCCGACGTGAAGTATCAGAATTGGTCGGATATAGATGAATACTCCAATCTATCGGATAGTTATTCCATCCATACCGGCCTCCAATATACCCCCGACCCCCAGGCATTAAGAAACTACTTCAAAAGAATCAATTACAGAGTGGGCGGATTCTACAAACAGTCTTATCTCAAAATAAATAATGAGCAGCTGCAGAATTATGGCATAACATTTGGACTGGGTTTACCGTTGCAGTACAACAAAACCAAATTCAACCTATCGTTACAATTAGGTAGAAAAGGTACAAGGGAAAACAATCTGATAGAAGAGAATTATGCCATATTGAATTTCAACATTACCTTTTACGACTTTTGGTTTATCAAACAAAAATATCAATAACCCTAAAACGCGCAAAGATGAAAAACTCAGGAAAATTATTGTTAACCATACTCATAGCTGCTATATCCACGCTGCACTCTTTGGGGCAAACCGGTGCTGAGGAAGGATCCAGATTTGGAAGTGGCAAGGACAGCATCCGGTGTTTAAAGAATCTCTCCCTTTATGTTGAGTTTTATAAGCAGAACAACTATGAGGACGCGGTAACTCCCTGGACGATCGTTTATAACGAGTGCCCCAAGGCCACCAAGAACATCTACCTCCATGGCGAGAAGATGTTGACCGATGCCATTGAAAACACCGATGATCAGGCTACTAAGAGAAATTTGACCGACAGTTTGATGGAGCTTTACGATCAGCGCATCGAATACTTCGACCAGAGAGGCTTTGTTCTCGGCAAGAAAGGCCTCGACTTTATCAAGTATTCAGAAAATACCATTGAGAATTTCAAGCAAGGATATAATTACCTGGAAGAATCGATCAAGCTCAGAGGCAATGAGTCCAGCCTGGCCGTCCTGGTGGTTTACCTGAATACCACCAGCACCCTGTTCCAAAACGAAGCGTTTACCGCGGAGCAGATGCTGAACAACTACTCACAAACCCATGCCATTGCTGAGAAGCAGGTGGCGAACCATCCCAATAGCAGCCGGTATCAGCAGGCCTTAGAAACCCTCGACAAGATCTTTGAAGCCAGTGGTGCAGCCACCTGCGATAACCTGGTGGCCCTTTACCAGCCCAGATTGGAAAAGAATCAGAACGATACGGAACTGATGAACAAAATCCTCGGGCTCCTGGAAGACTCCCAATGCAGCGACAGGGATTTCTATCTGGAGGTTAAAATACGCCTGAACGAGGTCGAACCCACGGCAGAAAGGGCCCATGAACTTGCCCAGTTGTACTATGAAAAGGATAAGATGGAAAAATCGATCCAGTACTTCAAGGAGGCCATTGATCTGCAGGAAGACAAGGGGAAAAAGTCGCAATACTACATGCAGCTGGCCAGACTGACCTTTGAGGAACTCAATGATATGCCTACGGCTCGTTCCTATGCCCGGCAGGCCATTGAGATGGACCCCAACAACGGAAGGCCTTATATCCTCATTGGCCGGATGTATACCGAATCGGTCGATCAATGCGGGGGCGACGACTTTGAAAAGAAAGCCGTTCTCTGGGCTGCTGTCGACAAGTTCCAGAAAGCCAAACAGGTGGATCCGGAGCTGAAGGATGAAGCCGATGGCTACATCAATTCCTACAGACCCCGTTTCCCCGATAAGAAGAGCATCTTCTTCCACAACTACCAAATGGGCGACTCTTACAAAGTAGGTTGCTGGATCAATGAAACAACAACAGTTCGTACATCTGACTAATATTTGGCCCCATATCAGGATGTTAACTATAATAATCCCGCTTGTAGGCGGGATTATTGTATTATCCGGCGGGTGCGACAGCAAGATTGAACGGGTCAAGCTGTTCAGTGAGGAAGTGAACTTCCCTGATCAGTCCATGACCGACGCGGAGATCATACACTCGAACCACGGTCAGGTCAAAGTAAGAGTAACCGCACCCGAGATCAACCGTTATACCTCGGTGGAGGAGCCCCATACCATCTTTCCCCAAGGGCTGACCGTGTTGTTCTATGACAGCACGATGACTGTGGAATCCAGGATTTCAGCCAATTATGCCATCTATCATGAACCCGACGAACTGTGGGAGGCGAAGAACGATGTGGTAGCCATCAACAACCAGGGCGATACATTGAACACAGAATACCTGGTATGGCGACAGGATAAAGAGATCATTTATACCGACCGATACGTAAGGATCACCACCAGGGAAGGCATCATCCATGGAAAGGGCTTCGAAGCCAACCAGGATTTCACCGATTATGAGATCAAAGAAACCACCGGAACAATAGAAGTCGAAGATGAATAAAAAACCCCCTCATTTCCTGGAAATACTGTGGGTGATAGTGGCAGTGGCCTGTTTGGGCCTGGGCATCAAAACCGCCCTGGAAAATCGCATGAACAACAGCCTGATGTTTTTCATCTTTACAGCTATTGCCATAACCATGTATGCACTGAGAAGACACTTGCGCAAAAAGAACCCATCTTCCTGATATTGAGCTGAGGTGTCATGCAAAAAGAATTTACGGCATATTAACATAAAACAACATAAAATTTCTATATTCGTAGCTTCGTAAATCAAAAGCTAGAATCACTCAATAAAATTACAATCAATGGCTACATTAGAAAGAATAAGAAACCGAGCAGGAGTATTGGTGGGCGTTGTGATTGGAATGGCCCTACTTGCATTTGTGTTGGGAGATTTGTTCTCCCAGGGAGGTGCCGCTTTCAGGGGAGATCGCTTTGAGATAGCTGAGATCGCAGGAAAGAGCATCCCCTATAAGCATTTCCGCAATGAAGTGGACGAACTCACTGAGATCAATAAATTCTCCAGCGGCCAGTCTTCCATTGATGCTGAGACACGTGAACAGATCCGCAACCAGGTATGGCAAAGGATGACCCGTGAATACATCATGACCGATGAATATGATGAACTGGGCATTGACGTCAGTAGCGAAGAGCTCTGGGACATGGTTCAGGGCGAAAACATCCACCCGATGATCCGCCAGATCTTCACCAATCCCGAAACGGGTCAGGTCAACACCATGGCGATCATCCGTTTCCTCAAGAGCTACGACCAGGATCCCACCGGCCAACGAAGGGCTTACTGGCTTTACCTGGAAGATCAAATGGTAAGGGAAAGAAAATTCACCAAATTCTCCAATCTCATTAACAAGGGATTGCATGTGAGCACTCCGGAAAGCCAACAGCGTGCCCAACTCAATAACAAAAGCATAGATTTCAACTTTTTGATGCAGAACTTCTCTGCCATTCCCGATAGCCTGGTGGAGATCACCGACGACGATCTGGAGGACTATTACGAAGATCATAAGCAGCTTTACAAGCAATCGGCCAACAGGGATATTGAATATGTAGCATTCGAAATTGAACCCACCGAAAAAGATGTGGAAGCGGCCAGGGATTATGTGCAGGAGATGGATGAAGATTTCAGAAAGACCTCAGAAACCGAAGAATTTATCAATCTGAACAGCGACGTTCCCTTTGATGATACCTATTATAATAGTGAAGAGCTGTCCGATTCGATCGCCGGTTTCATGTCTTCAGCCAATATAGGAGACATATACGGGCCCTACCGGGAAGAAGAATCCTTCAAGCTGTCCAAGCTCAACGACATCAAATACCTGCCCGATTCGGTCAGGGCTCGTCATATCCTGATCCAGCCCAGCCGCCAGAGAAGGAATATTCAGAATGCACAAAGCCGGGCCGACAGCTTAAAACAGGAGATCGAGCAGGGAGCTGATTTCAGCGCACTGGCCTCTGAGCATTCCGACGACCGCCAGACTGCTGCAGAAGGCGGCAACCTGGGGTGGATCAAACAGGGTGAGATGGCCCCCGCCCTCACCGATTCGGCTTTCTTCGCCTCTACTGGTGAAGTCAAGCTGGTGCAGTCCCAATATGGCTTCCACATCCTGGAGGTACTGGAAAAAGGTCCCGCCACCAAGAAGGTACAGGTAGCCACCCTGGTCAGAAGAATCGAACCCAGCTCGAAAACCTATCAGAATGTCTATTCCGAGGCCAGCAAATTTGCAGGTCAGAACCAAACCTATGACGATTTCCAGGAGTCCCTTCGGAATAAGGACCTGACCAAACGCATGGCCAATAACGTGCAGATCAACTCCAAAAGCCTGCCCGGACTGGAAGATGCCAGAAGCCTGATACGTGCCGCTTTCGATACCAAAGAGAAAAAGATCATCACTTCCAACAACGATCCCATCTTTGAGATCTCCGACAAATTCATCATTGGATTCGTCACCGACGTCAGCAAGGAAGGCATTGCTTCGCTGGAAGAGGTTAAAAATGATGTGCGCGTGAAGGTGAAGGAGAACAAGAAAGCCAGTATCCTGAAAGAACGGTTCAATGAGGCGCTCGGCGACTCCAAATCACTGGCCCCGGTTGCTGATAAGATGGGACTCCAGATTATGGAAGCCAACGACATAAACTACGATACTTACAGCATCCCCGGTGCCGGATCGGAACCCAAAGTGGTGGGAGCAGCCACTGCCATGGAAGAAGGGCAGTTATCCTTCCCCATCCACGGAGAAAACGGGGTCTTCCTGATTGAAGTCACCAACATGGAAGAAGGGCAAAACATGACGCCACAGATGCTGCAGCAAAGAGAAATGCAGAGACTGCAGCGCACGGCTGCCTTCGACGCCTTTACTGCCCTCAAAGATGCTGCAGAGATCGAGGACAAACGCCACAAATTCTACTAGACCCGCCAACCGGCTGAAATATAACCCCGCCACAGGCGGGGTTTTTTATTTCCTGCATTGTCTCTGCTACCCGGGACACGGCCAGAAAAATGTATCATCGGAAGAATCCGGGAAGGTAAGGCAATCATTCAGAAGTCTGGTTCATGATCGGAAAAAGCGGCCGAGGCGGCTTAACCCTTCCTGTACCTCCTCTTTTTCACGGGCCACATTTAAGCGAATGTAATGGGGGTGCCGTTCTGAAAAATGCTCTCCGGGAATAACCGCTACTTTCTGCCGCTCATACAGATCTACTGCAAAACGAAAGCCGTCCTCGTATCCTTCAGGCAACCGGGCCCAGACAAAAAATCCTCCACCGATCTCGGGCACATAAAAACCAAGTTCCTCCAAACCCGCTTTCATCAGTTGAAAATTCCCCGCCAGCTGCTTGCGGAGACCATCTATATAAGTCTTCCCCCAGGTATAATCCTTGATATACCTGACCAGCGCTTCCTGCAAGACGGAAGGAACACACAGCCCCGTATAATCATGTACCGAACGAATCGCTTCCATATGCCGGGCCGGGGCAATCAGATACCCGATGCGCCATCCGGTGATGGAGAAAATCTTCGAGAAACTGTTCACATAAAACATGTTGTCATGGAAACTGCGAATGGGATGATAAGGCTCCCTGTCAAAATACAATTCCTGATACACCGAATCCAACACCAGCCGGATATTCAACTCATGGGAAATGCTTGCCAGGGCGTCAATCTCCTGCTGATCCCAGATCCGTCCGTAAGGATTGCCCGGCGTATTGAGAAAAAGGATGCGTACACTGTGCTGAGCACAAACAGACCTTAGCCGGTCAAAGTCGATGGTGCCGTCCGGCTCATAAGGAAATGCAATGAAACGGTCCCTGAAGATATCCGGCAGTTTGCGGTAGGTTTCATAGGCAGGCTCAAATCCCAGTACAGAAAAGGAACCCTTGAGGATATTGTGAAACCAGGTATACAGCAAAGAAACAGCCTCAGTGGCTCCGTTGGTGATAAGCAGGTTATCCTTTGTAAAGGGATAGAGGTCATGATATTTGTCCAGCAGCAGCTCCAGCAAGGCTTCGTTGCCATTTCCGGGGGCATACTGATGAACGGGTTCGAGAGCCGTTTGGCTGAGATGCCTGAGCAATTCATGCGGCGGCTGGAACCCGGGTATGCCCTGTGCCAGGTTGATTCCACCACGCGACTTGACCTGGTTGCTCATATAACTGATCAGGGATCCCGAAGGCCGTTGATACGAACTCATAGGTTATTCCTTTCATTCTCCAGTTTTTCACGGGAAAGGCCGAACTGCTCTTTCTCCACATTGCCGAGCGGTTCGGTATGTACCATTACATCAAACGTTTTTCCAACCTGCTGTTTGATGTTTTCCTCCACCTTTTTGGCAATATGATGTGCTTGAGATATCTTTATTTCCGGATCCACCTCTATGTCCAGGGCAATCACATACTGCTCGGCATGTTTTCTCAGTCTGACCCGGTGGGGATGATGGGCCCCTTCGGTTTGTTCCACCGCCTCAAAGATCGTGTAGTAGATGGTGGAATCCTCCACCCCGTCCATCAGCTCTACACTGCTTTGCATAAAGATGGAGAAGGCATCCTTCATAATCCAGATGCTCACCAGAAGGGCTGTAATCAGATCAACCACTGGAAGGTCAAGCTGATAGGTGAAAAATAAGCCCACCAGAACCGACATCGATATGAGGATGTCGTTGCGCATGTTCTTGCCATTGGCAATGAGCATCTGACTTCTGATCCGCTTGCCGGTAGCGGTGCTGTAGAGATAAAGACCGAGCTTGCCAACCACCGAAAAAATGGTGACATATAAAGCAATCAGGGAAGGCATCTGGTGGGGATGATCCTCAATGATGCGCATCAGGGAAGAGTAAAACAACTGGGCTCCCACAAAAAAGATCACGAAGCTAAGCACTTTGGTGGCCACCGCCTCGGCCCGCTGATAACCATAGGGATATTTGTAATCGGGTGGTTTGTTGATGATACGGGAAGCGTAATAGGTGATCCCAAAAGTCAGTACGTCCGAGGCCGAATCCAGCCCGTCACTGATCACAGCATAGCTGCCCGAGAAAAAGCCCACCACGATCTTGGCCGCAGAAAGCAATGCATTGCCTGCTATGCCAATGGCAGAAGCTCTTTTTATTACCCGGGAACGGTTCTTCATGTTTTGCTACGAATTCTGTCCCTACGAAAATAGATTATTTTTAGCCGATTACAAAGTGAGGGAGTAAGAATAAGAAATGCTTTAAAACGGAAGAATGATGGGGGCTTTACCTACTTGATATATAAAACTTCCGGATCCCGCTTGGACGGGATCCGGAAGCATAATGCATCAGGGTTCACTGGAAAAAAGCAGGCTGTTGAATATCAGCTTATAATTGGCTGTAGTGGAAGCCCTGAACTGCGGCTGGAAAGAGAACAGGATCATTTCGCCGGCTCCCTTGCTCACCCATACCTGGGCGGGCAATCCGGCTATTTGTTCTTCTTCCTCGGCATATCCGCTCATCAGAATATCCTCCTCAGAAAAATGAGCCAGCACCCTGCGGTTCATATCAAAAATGGGGACGCTGGTCTGGAAAACAGGATCCCCCCGGTAAAACACGCCGGCCGTCGCGGGCATGCCCATGGTCAGTGGTGTGTTTTTGCTCAGGTGTACCTGGACCAGGGAACCGGGACAATAGAATCCGGATTGGCTGATCTCATCTGCCTGATTGCTCACGGGCAGCTTGAAAGTCTCTTCCTGGTCATCACCTTTCTCAATGACCTGCTTCCCCATGAACAGTTCAGCCGAACTTCCCCAGGAAACAACCTTACCTCCTTCATCAACAAAGGCCATAAGATCCTTCAGGCCCTGCTGGCCCATACCCTCGGTGTATTCAGGAGGATAGGAGCTCATCCGGTAATAACGGTCACTTTCATAGCTGCCCTGCATCAACACCGACTTATGACTGTCAGGAAAAACCAGTACATCATAATCTTCAAGAGCCTCTTGATTGATCTGAGCAGGCCTGAGTATGTCATAAGCGATCTGATAACGATCGAAGATATACCGGGTCCAGCCGGCATCCATATCATGCAGATAGGTCTCCACCAAAGCGATCTGGGGCATTTCCAGCTCTTTCAGTTCCAATCCGTGTTCTTCCCGGATCGTGAAAGGCTGAACCTTCATGGCAGACATGATCTGGCTGATCTCTTCCTTCCTGCCGGATGAAAAAGGTATTACAAAAGCACCCTCCAGCATCGTTTGATCGTTGAGCTGGAAATCTTCCAGGGTATACGCTGCATCCAGTCCTTTCTTTTCTGCCATGAAGGCAGCCCGGTAACTCTCGTTGCGCGTAAACGGAAAAACCAGGGCCTGATAATCTTCTGCAGCGGGACCCTTCAAATCATACGCTCCTTCGATCCTGGAAAGGCTGTTTTCCAAAGCCTGAGAACGGTGGTCCGTCTCATAGCAGGTAACGCCTTTGTGCAAAGGCAGGGACCAGGAAGTGATGTCATAGGGTTTGATGATCTCTCCGTCAGGGGTATAATGACGAACCGGATAGTCCTGTTCCTCGAGCACCTCTTTGATAAAGGGTCTGAATGGCTGTGCCAGGGGAACAACCACATCCCCTTTGCTGAACCGGCGGCCCTCCAGGTGGATGGATTTTTCCAGCACAAAACGCTGAACACCGTGATCATTCAGCAAATTGATCAGATCCACAAACTCACCGGGGTCATGCTGTTCCCTGGGAAAGATATAATAATAAGGGGGCTGCGTCTTCCCTTTTTCTACCTGAGTCCGGCACATGTCATTGCGGAAAGCCAGGATGTCCCTGCGATGGTTGGCGCATGACTTGATGGCTGAAAAGGTGGAAACGACTTCATAATCGAGTATATCCCTCAACCGCCACCAGCCTCCTTCCCAGGGCTCTGGCATGTTGATGCTCTTCTTATACTCCGCAAGCCCTTTGCCCCATACGGACAATTCATTCTCCTCCACATAGATGGGCTTGGCATACCGGACACTGGCGCATTCAGTCAGGAAACCGATCACATTCTTCCAGATGCAGGTCTCAGTCGACCCCGGCCAGTAATTGTCAAAGGCATAGTGCTGGGATACACCGGCCAGACCTTCCCGGGTCATATCCTTGATCATGTTCATCCCGAACAGGCCGATCCAGTTCCAGATGCCGGCATCTATATTCTCGGCGATCGGATCATGATTGGGGGGTACGAAATATCTGGGCCCGGTTGAACCCATCTGATGTTTCTCCGCCATCACCTGTGGAAACCAGGTATGGCTGAAGATACGTGATATGGCCCGGTTGTCCGATTGGGTAAGGGTGACGAAGTCGCGGTTGTTATCATGCCCCACATATTTGTGATATACTCCGGGCATTGAGCTGCCCTCATATTTAGTCCCCTTGTATTTGCGGTAATGTTCAACCACCATATTCATTCCATCCGGGTTGTGGGAGGGAACCATCATATAAACCACGTCATCAAGCCACTGCAGGGTATCGGGATTCTCTGTAGTGGCCAGGCGGTAGGCGATCAAGGGGGCAGCCTGCGAAGGGCCTACTTCACTTGCGTGCATGGAAAGGGTGGCGGTAAAAAAAACCTTCCCCTCACGAAAATACTCTGCCCGTTGCTGTTCACTGAGGTTGGGGTTGAGGGCCAGCTCCCGGTTGATATCCCGGAGATTATCCAGGTTATCGATGTTCTCGGGTGAAGAGAAAAAAGCAATATACATGGGTTGGCCCATGGGGCTTGTCCCAATCTGCTCCAAATGAACACGCGGGGAAACTTGCTCCACCTCCTTTAAATATTCCATGAGCTGCTCATAATCAAACAGCATCCGATCGGTGCCGGGCTGGAAACCAAAATGCGAGGCGGGTGGGTCCACTACTGATTGTCCCTGGGAAATATGCACCAGGCCTATCAGCAAAAGAAAAATCAGGGATCTCTTAAACAGGGGAAGTGTTTTCATATACGGCGGTATTTAATGATTCGAATATTTGAATCTTAGATCCATACATCCCCGAAAAGTTTAATCCAGCGAGTTTAATCCAGCGCTTAGCGCAGCGCTAAGCGCTTGTTAATGACCGCTGGCGAACAAACTTTCTACAAGCGCTAGGCTCTGGCAGCTAAATTATGTCGGCTTATGCCAAGCTTCTATTGGGGTTATAATTGGCGTTGTGACTAAAACATGGGCTGCCTTTATCAGGGGGCAACCCATTTTGGGTGTTCATTTTCGAACATTTTCAGCGCTTAGCGCAGCGCTCGTATGTTTGCACTACCAGATAAGAAGGGCCCAATTACCACTAATTTTGTAGTTTAGTGGATAATTGGGGAAAGACAGGATAGCTAGAAGCGCTAGATGCACCAAGAGTGACATCGTCGCTTAGAAACAGCACCTGTCTTTCATTCTCTTCGAGTCCGGACAAAGTACTTAGGGAAATATGAGGGTCATATTATCCCGTATAAAAAAGACGAGAA
>JAGXLL010000038.1 GCA_018334675.1 Bacteroidales bacterium
CCAGTTTGGTCAACCGGTCATTGCCATTGCCAATTCCTTCTCTCAGTTTGTTCCCGGGCATGGTCATCTGCATGAGGCGGGACAGATGGTTAAATCGGAGATTGAGCAGCTGGGATGTTTTGCTGCTGAATTCAACACCATTGCCCTGGATGATGGCATTGCCATGGGGCACGATGGGATGCTTTACTCGCTGCCTTCCAGGGAGATCATTGCCGACAGCATCGAGTATATGTGCAATGGTCATAAGGCGGATGCCCTGATTGCCATCGGCAACTGCGACAAGATCGTCCCGGGCATGCTGATGGCTGCTTTGCGGTTGAATATACCTTTTGTTTATGTCTCCGGTGGTCCCATGGAATCGGGTCAATGGAACGGTAAGGCCATTGATCTGGTCGATGCCATCGTTGCCGGTGCCGATGATGCCCAAAGCCAGCAGGATTTGCTGGAGATGGAACGCTCTGCATGTCCCACCTGTGGTTCCTGTTCCGGTATGTTCACCGCCAATTCCATGAACAGTCTGGCTGAAGCTTTGGGGCTGGCCCTTCCCGGTAATGGAACCCTGCCGGCCACGCATGCCAACCGCAGGAGTATGTTGCAACAGTCGGCCCGGCTGATTGCAGCGAATGCCAAAAAATATTATTTCAGGGGCGTGAAGCAGGTATTGCCCCGCTCCATAGCAACCCGTCAGTCTTTTTTGAATGCCATGTCGCTGGATATTGCCATGGGAGGCTCCACCAATACGGTGTTGCATCTGTTGGCCATGGCCCGTGAAGGGGAGGTACATTTCAGTATGCAAGACATTGATCAGCTCTCCAGGCAGGTGCCTGTCTTGTGCAAGGTATCTCCCAGTTCCAGGTATCACATGGAGGATGTGAATCGCGCAGGGGGGATCCTGGGTATTATGGATGAGCTGAGCGCTGGAGGGCTGCTGTATCCTGAGGCAGGTCGCGTGGATGGTTCGACTTTGGGGGAGATACTCCCTAAGTACCGCATTACCGGAGATGAAACGCAACAAGATGCCCGGGCCTTGTACAGCTCGGCGGTGGGAGCCATGCGGAACCTGCAGATGGGCAGTCAGCAGAATCATTATGATCAGCTCGATACGGACCGGCAAAAGGGATGCATTCGCGATGTGGATCATGCCTATGAAAGCGATGGCGGACTGGCTGTTTTGTTTGGCAACATTGCCCGGCGGGGCTGCCTGGTGAAGACGGCAGGTGTCGATCCTGTATTGCTGACCTTCTCCGGCAGGGCGAAGGTGTTTCATTCGCAGGAGGCGGCTTGCGATGCCATATTGAACGACCGGATCGTTCCCGGCGATGCGGTGGTGATCGTTTATGAGGGGCCTGCCGGTGGGCCGGGCATGCAGGAGATGCTCTATCCTACCTCCTATCTGAAGTCCAGGAAGCTGGACAAACAATGTGCCCTGATCACCGACGGGCGTTTTTCGGGGGGTACCTCTGGTCTGTCCATTGGCCATGTATCACCCGAAGCTGCAGCCGGGGGAGAGATCGCCCTGATTCGCGACGGCGATATCATCCGGATTGATATACCTCAAAGAAGCATCCACCTCCATATCCCACAAGAAGAGATAGACGAAAGAAAAAAACAGGAAGAGGCTTACCGGGAAAAAGCTTTTCAACCCAGGGAAAGAAAAAGAACCCCCGGCAAAGCCCTCCGGTTATATGCACAGTCAGTCAGCTCCGCCGACCAGGGAGCCATTCGAACCTTATAATTTTTTGATGATGGAAACAACAAAAACAAAATCCGACGGCCAACCCTCCCCTGAAGTAAAGAAAGTGAAGGGCTCCCAGGCCTTGATGCTTTCCCTGCTGGAAGAAGATGTGGATCAGATTTTCGGCTATCCGGGCGGGTCCATTATGCCGGTTTATGATAGTTTGATGGATTATGAACAAAAGCTCCGTCATCTACTTACCCGTCATGAACAGGGAGCGGTCCACGCCGCCCAGGGTTATGCGCGTGCTACAGGTAAGACCGGTGTTGTGATGGCCACCTCCGGACCGGGAGCCACCAATTTAATCACTGGTATAGCTGACGCCCACGTCGATTCTACCCCGCTGGTGTGTATCACCGGTCAGGTTAACGATGGAATGCTCGGCACCGATGCTTTTCAGGAAGTCGATATCATCAGCATCTCGGCCCCGGTAACCAAATGGTCCTACCAGATCACCAGGCCGGAAGAGATCCCTGAAACCATAGCCAAGGCATTTTATATTGCCGGGAGCGGAAGGCCGGGGCCTGTCCTGATCGACCTGACCAAGAATGCCCAGTTTGGAGAGCTGGATTTTCATTACCAGCCCTGCAACCACATCAGAAGTTACCGGCCGGTACCCGAAATCGACCAACAACAGGTAGCCCGTGCAGCCGGGCTGATCAATCAGTCCCGTCAGCTCCTGGCCCTTATAGGACAGGGGGTGATCCTGGGAGGGGCGGAAGAGGAATTACAGAGCTTCCTTGAAAAAACCGGCATACCAGCAGCATCTACCCTACTGGGGCTTTCCGCCTTGCCGGCCTCACATCCCAATTACGTAGGTATGCTGGGGATGCACGGCAATTATGGCCCGAACATCTTAACCAATGAGGCCGACCTGCTTATCTCAATCGGGATGCGCTTTGACGACCGTGTGACCGGCAAACTTAGTTCATACGGGGAGAAAGCACGTGTGGTCCATTTGGATATCGACCCGGCTGAGATCGACAAGAATGTGAAGGCCGACGCTCCTGTAGCCGGCGACGTCAAACAAACACTCCCCCTCTTAACCGGAATGGTGGATTCAAAATCCCACGGCTCCTGGCATGAGCGTTTCTATCAGTACGAAAAGAAAGAGCATGAAAGGCTTATTACCAGCCGTCCTCAGGATAATAACCTGCCTCTGCGGATGTCCGATGTGATCTTTCAACTAAATAGCAGAGAAGAAGACTTGTTGTTGGTTACCGATGTGGGCCAGCATCAGATGATCGCCTGCCGCTATTTTCAGTTTGCAAGCTCCAGGAGCAACATCACCTCCGGGGGCCTGGGTACCATGGGTTTTGGTTTGCCTGCTGCCGTGGGTGCACAGGTGGGAGCTTCTACCCGGCAGGTGGTGGCAGTTGTTGGAGATGGCGGTTTTCAGATGACCATCCAGGAACTGGGCACCATTGCACATGCACAGCTCCCCCTGAAGATCATCATACTCAATAATTCCTACCTGGGTATGGTCCGCCAATGGCAGCAACTGTTCTTCAAGAAACGATATGCCTTCACACCCATCTCCAGTCCGGATTATGCGAAGATCGCAGAGGGATATGGCATTCACGGGCAGAAGGTCAGCCTGCAGGGTGAATTGCCTGCAGCCCTGGATAAGATGTTTGAAACACCGGGGCCCTGCCTGCTGGAAGTAGAGGTGGACAAGGAAGACAACGTTTTTCCCATGATACCCCCGGGAGCCAGCGTGTCGGAGGTGATGCTCGAACCCCCCGGTCAGAAGGATTAACCGTTAGCAAAACAAAGGATCCTGCTGCAGACTGCATAACAAACATTTAACAGAATATTTAACAGAGGAACACCAGTAATTTACATGAAAAAAACAGACCTTATGAATGAATTTCACACTTTTACCGTATTCAGTGAGAATTACCCCGGCTTACTGAGTCGCATCGCCAACATCTTCACCCGAAGAAAAATCAATATTGAGAGCCTTACCGTTTCCGGCTCGGAGTATGACGGCATCCACCGTTTTCAGATCCTGGTACGGGTCGATCCCGAAAAGGCCCAGAAGATCGTTCGCCAAATACAAAAGCAGGTGGATGTGTTCGATGCTTTTGCTTATAAAGTGGGCGGCACCATGGAACAGCAGACCCAGCTCTTCCGGCTGCCTACCAACCATCTGCTTGAATCCAGGGATATGAAACGGCTTTTCAATGCCCATGATGTTAAGCTGGTGGCTGTAAACCCGGATTACAGCTATTTTGAGAAGTCGGGTGCGGATTCTGAGACACATCAAATGGTAGAAGAAATGCAGGCATTTTCCGATGTGGAACATGTAAGATCGGTAAGGTCGACTTTCCCCAAATCGGATGCCCACTTTGCTCAGGAAACCTATCGTTAAATTTATCTAAAGATTAAATTATGGCACAAATCAGTTTTGGTAACACCAGAGAAAATGTGGCTACACGCAAAGAGTTTCCATTGGAGAAGGCCCGGGCGGTACTCCGGGAAGAGACCATTGCCGTATTGGGTTACGGTGTTCAGGGTCCGGGACAGGCTTTGAACCTTCACGACAATGGATTCAACGTCATTGTAGGGCAAAGAAAAGGCTCTTCCAATTGGGAGCGTGCAATACAGGATGGCTGGACAGAAGGCAAGGATCTCTTCGAGCTTCAGGAGGCTGCCCGCAGGGGCACGATCGTTCAATACCTGCTCAGCGATGCAGGTCAGATAGAGCAATGGCCCCGTATCAGGGAACAACTGCAGAAAGGCGATGCCCTTTATTTCTCACATGGATTCGGCATCACCTACGGGGATCAAACCGGCATCCTTCCTCCCGCACATGTGGATGTGGTGATGGTGGCACCCAAAGGCTCAGGAACGAGCCTGAGGCGTTTATTCCTCGAAGGCCGGGGCATCAATTCAAGCTTTGCCGTTCACCAGGATGCCACCGGGAAGGCCCGGGAGAGAACCGTGGCCCTGGGAATGGGTGTAGGCAGTGGATACCTCTTTGAGACCACCTTCGAACGCGAAGTGTTCAGCGACCTGACAGGAGAAAGGGGCTCGCTGATGGGAGCCATCCAGGGACTTTTCCAGGCTCAGTTTGAGGTGCTGCGGCAGAAAGGACATAGCCCTTCGGAGGCCTTCAATGAAACCGTCGAGGAGTTTACCCAAAGCCTGATGCCTCTGGTGGCGGAAAACGGGATGGACTGGATGTATGCCAACTGTTCCACCACCGCTCAGAGAGGGGCGCTCGACTGGAAGGATAAGTTCCAGCAAGCCGTTCAACCGGTCTTTGAGGATCTTTATGAACAAGTGGCCATTGGCAATGAGGCCAAAAGGGTGATCCAGGTCAATAGCAAACCCGATTACAGGGAGAAACTGGAAGAGGAGCTTAAGGTGTTACGTGAATCGGAGCTGTGGACCACGGCCAGAGAGGTTCGTAAGCTGCGTGCTGCTGATTAAAGCACAACAGGCTGCCGCAGAGGGGCGGCTTCCCCTCGGCGGCAGCCTGTTGTGAATCTTCGGAAGGGGCTCGCTTCTGAGCGTTTATTAAAAACCTTTATAGGCAGCCCGGTTGATGTCGCTCACCGAACGGATCTTTTGGGGTGGGTTGAGTTCCTGGTCCAGGAACTTGTAGATGTCTACCCGGATCTCCTTGGCTTTCTTGGTATCCAGCCGGTTGAAGCTGTGTCCGCCCGGTACATCCTGGAAAATCTTGTATTCGAATTCTTTGTCATGCGCCTTCAGGGCTTTGATCAGGTGCTCTACCTCCAGCACATTGACATCGGCATCGTTGGTATTGGTGTGGATCAGTAGGGGCACATCTTCCAGCTTGTGAGCGTTCCAGGCCGGTGAGCGCCGCCTGTATTCCTCTACATTTTCATAGGCCGTCTGCCCGATGTGATACTCGGCTGAATAAAGATCCCGGTACCCCTGCGTCTTATATCCCATCCGGGCGATCAGATCGCTGACCGGTACCCCGGAATAGGCCACCTGATAATTATCGGGGTAGTCGAAGATGTTGTGCAGGGCGATCAGGCCTCCATGACTCCAGCCGATGATGCCGACCCGGTTATCATCGACGAAATGGTAATTGTCCAGCATGTATTGCCGGCTGGCATCCACGTCTTCCACCTCACGTCCTCCGTAATCGATCTTCCGGTAATGTCGGCCGCCATAGCCCGTGCTGCCCCGGTATTCGGCCGCCACAACGATGTATTGCTGGGCCATCAATTCCCGGATGATGTGGGCGTAATAGGTGTTGAAGTTGCTGTGTACGCCACCGTGCGGGAAAACGATCAAGGGATACTTCTTGTCGGTATCAATACCTTTGGGAATGAAAACATACGAGCGGAACTTCACGGGGTTGCCATATCCCTGGGAGTCGGGGTTCTTCTCATTCCACAACGGCGGGCCGGTGATATAGACCTTGTCGATGTGGGCTACATCGCCTACCTTGTTGTACCAGAGGACATCATCGACGGCTTTTTCCAGTTCGTTCATCCGGTGCTGCATGTACTGCATGTGCCGGGACATGGTTTCAATGATCTTGTCCTTGTCGTTTTTTTCCTGCGAACTGGCAGGGTGGAACCCAGCCATGGCAAGGACGGTAATAAAGAAAAAGAATACAACTTTTTTCATATAGATTTAGGGTTTGATTTGACTTGTTTCTTTGACGATATTGTTGGTTGGAGGTTTACACCCCGAAGATGCTTTTTCTGCGTCTTTTCCGCATCATTACCATCAGGCCTGTGGCCATGATCACCGTGGCTGGAAAGGCAGAACCCACACCCAGCGGGGCTATGGCCAGCAGGAAAATGATGCCCCCGGTCAGGCCCAGGTAATACCAGAATCGGCCCGACCAGATCAATCCCCCTGTGAGTATCTGTCCCGCAGCAATCAGGGTGACATATACTGCCGGACGCCCGCTGAAAGCCCCGTATATAATCTCCTGGTAGCAATCAATGGCCGGGGGGCCATAGGCATCCACATAGATGCCCGGTTCATTGTATACGTTAATCAGGTTCACAATGCCGGCTATGATGAAGATCAGCCCCCAGATGAATCGCATGAACCGTGGGAAATTATAGGAAGAAAGGGCCAGTACAAGGGCCACCAGGTTTGCCAGGATCACCGGCAACATATATTCTTCGTAGGTCATGCGCGCCAGGTTTTATTTTTCTGCAAGATACAAAAAAATACCGCTGCAGCCCTATCTGTATGGCTTATAGATTTGAGGTCACCGGCTGGTAGATTTTCCGGGGATGGCTGCATGGGCCTTTTTTATTTTGTATGGATATCGTAGCCAAAAGGGGTAAGGGTCAGCTGGGCGAGTTTGAAATGTTGCCTGGCAAAGGGCAATCCGATGATGGTGATGGCCAGAAGCACCCCAAAAGCCAGATGTGTCAGGCTGATCCAAATGCCCCCGATCAGAAGCCATAGGATGTTCATGACCAGGTTCAAACAACCCGGGCTGCTTTGCCGGTGGCGCACTTCCTGACCGAAGGGCCACAGCGCCAGTATGCCCAGCTTGATGGTCTGCAGCCCGAAGGGTATGCCGATGATGGTTACCATAAGCGCGATGCTGGAGATGAAATATTCCAGGGCCGCGATCAATCCTCCGAATATTAGCCAGATGAGGTTGCCAAGTAGGTTCATGGAAGAAGCTTTTTGTTTTTTATTTGTTGTTCACCCTGGTAATTGGGCCTTCCATAACTGCCAGGTTTATTGTTATCCCCGTCCAGGGCCGGGTGAGACCGGAGAAAATTGAAATTGTGGGTAAATTACCCCAGCGCTTAGCGCAGCGCTAAGCGCTGAAAGGTGTCCGAAAACGAACAAACCCGGCGCTTAGCGCTGCGCTAAGCGCTGTAGAGATCTGTAGAGATCACCATCGATCCCCAAAGAACCAGGCGTAGAGCAATATGCCCACGATGATGGCGATGCCGGCCACAATTATATATACGATAAAACGGGCGAAAGCTCCCACCGTATCCCAGGAAATGATGCCGAAGGCGGCTAGAAATACCAGGATCAGCAGAATGGTTATCAGGCAGTTGCCTCTGGATCGGCGTACTTCGGGCATAGGATTGCTTCCTCTTTTCTTTGGTTTGGTTCATCTAAAATATCGAAAAAAAGCCTTTTTTCAAAATATCAGGGCTGAAAAGCATAGCGAATGGACAGACCGCCGAAGTAACTTCGGGGCTTGGCTGGGTAGTAATATCGGGGAGGTGCACCTCCAAAGGATGGTGCGTTGATCAGGATCATCGAGGCATAGTGGTTGTCGGTGGCATTGCGGATACCCCCATAGAGGTGGAGGGACCAACGGGAGGACAGGGAGCGACGTATGCCCGCTCTCAGGTTGAGCCGGTGGTATGGATCAGAATAGAGGTTGTTGGCATCATTCATGGGCATTTGATCTACCCCGATCCAGTGGGCCTGTACATACACCCCGGCCGGAAAGCTGGCCTGTAATTTCAGAAAGAGTTTGTGCTCCGGTATACCCGGCAGCTTATTGCCTGAATAATCATTGCCTTCATCCGTGAAATCGATGAATCGATAATCGGTGAGGGTATAGCTGACATCCAAATTGCTGTTTACCAGAGCGTTATCCAGCCATTTTATCCTTCCCATCATTTCCAGTCCATTGTGGCGGGTCACTCCGGCATTGATCTTCTGGAACCGGTCTTCGGCCAGGCGTTTGGTAACCAACAGGTTCCTTATGGCAATCGAATACCCGGAAAGTTTGAACAGCCATCTGTTGTTGCCGGAACGGGCCCGTAAGCCTATTTCCTTGTTCCAGCCGGTCTCAGGCTGGATGCTGCCGTCAACGAACCCTTGTGCATTGAGGGTTTCTTCATAGGAAGGTGCCGAGAAACCATGGCTTAAGGTAGCGAAAGCCATCAGGTGCTCATCCATCGACCAGGTCAGCGAGAGCCTGGGAGAAGGGATCCATTGATAGTTTTTTTGATCGGACAGGTCGATGCTGTCGGAGGTGAGGTCTTCATAGCGGTAGGCTGTGCGGTTTATATTCCCTCCAAGGCTGATGCCCAGGTTGTTCCACTTGAGCGACAAGGCGGAAAACAGGTTATGTTGTATTCTACGCTGTCGGTTTTCATGGAGCAAACCGCCCCGGTCGCCATCGTCCAGTGTTTGATATATCTGCCATTCATAAGATTCGTGAAACAACTCGTAACCGGCTTCAGCTGTCAGGCGGATACTGCCAACCTGCCGGTTCCAGTCGAACAGTGTGCGCATGCCTGTGGTGCGGGTTTGATCGTCGAGAATATTGAAGGGCCGTATCTCGTCACCCTGGTAGGTTTTCAGAAAGAGGCTGGTCTCATTGCGCAGCGCATCGTTGAAGTCCACATTAAAAGAGAGCCCGTGCAGCAACTTCCGGTAGGATTCATGGCCGCTGACGGCATTCCAGTTATCGGCGGCCTGGCGGGGCGAACGGTTGAAAGTTTCCTGATCCAATGAACTGGGGATATAGGCTTTTAGCCGATGATAACGCCCCAGATAGGTCATGCCCACATCCGGTGATAGCTGATGATGCACCATGGTGGTGAGGGCATCGCGGTTGTAGTCGTCGTTTTGGCGGAATCCCCCATCATTGTGTTTGTCGTAGGCCAGGCGCAGACTGGTGCGTTTGTCCTTCCAGCTCACCTGGGTAGCATTTTGCAGCATGCGGTAACTCCCTATCTTTATCTCCTGGCTGGCGGTTATGCCCCGGTCGGAAGGCGGCCCCATGCGGTAGAGTATCGTCCCGCCCAGAGCAGCCCCGTGGATGGATGATGAAGGTCCTTTCAAGACGGTGATGCGGTCCACCAGGTTCAAATCCAGATCTTCCAGGGTTGTCTCCCCCACTCCCGAAGTAAGGGGAATGCCATTGAGATAGGCTTTGAGTTTGGTGGTGGTATACTGGCTTCGGGAGCCAATGCCGCGGATGGTGATTCGGTTGGTATTCCTGGCCCCGTGATGCATGTATAAACCCGGCAAGCTGTTCATTACCGGAGCGTGGGAACCGGTGGAGAGCTCCTGAATATCCAGGGAATGAAGGGTGTTCAATGGCCCCGGAGCATCAAAGCCCCGGTTGCGGGTCCCGTAAGCCTTGACTACCACATCTCCCAGATCGAAGCTTTGGGGAACGAGATAAACCGACAAAAGACTGTCGGACGATTCCAAAACCATTTTTCGGGTGTGATAGCCCAGTCGCCGGAAGGTTAAAGTATCTTCCGGAGCGGAGGCGGAAAGCGTGAAGGTTCCCTGTACCCCGGTTCTGGTTAAAAGCTGGTTGCCCGAGATGATCAGCACATCGTTCAGGGGTGACTGGTTCTCAGAGTCATACACCTTGCCACGGATCTGACCCTGCAGGGATGCAGAAACGAAAAGCAATACCATCGAAAGGATCAAACGCATCATGTACTATTGGATTTTTATACATATACACCTGAGCCGCTTAATTGTTTGCGGACCGGAACGCCAATATGTATGGGGAAAGCTACAAATTTGGGTTCCTGCCACATGCAAAATAATAACTCCCGGATGAATATGCACCTTCCGGGAGCTTGCAGGATAAAGATTTATTCATAGCGCAGAGAATCAGCCGGATTCAGGCTGGCCGCCTTCCAGGATTTATAGGAGATGGTGAGGGCTGCAATGAGCAAAGCCAGGAGAGCCCCGAGCAGGAACAGGTCGGGCGTCAGGCTGATCTTGTAGGCAAAGTTGCTCAACCATCGATCCATGGCATACCAGGCCAGGGGAGCGGCGATGAGAATGGCCACCAGCACCCATTTCATGAATTCTTTGCCCAGCAGCAGAATGATCTGGTTGACCGTGGAACCCATTGCCTTGCGAATGCCGATCTCACGTGTTTTGCTCTCGGCAACAAAAGTGGACATACCATATAAGCCCATGATAGCGATGATGATGGCCAGGATGGAGAAGTAGTTGAAGATCCTGCCCAGCCGTTCTTCTGTCTGGTAAAGGTTATCAAATTCTTCCGACAGGAAAGAATAGTTGAACGGCACCTTGGGGCTGAACTTCTTCCAAACCGACTCTAATTCCCGGATGGTCCCGCTCAGGTTGTCCGACTGAACCCTGATGTTGATGTAGTTGTGCCAGTCGGGGTTCCATACCAGTCCCAGAGGTGTGATGGGCTCATGCATGGAGCGGAAGTGAAAATCTTCCACCACCCCGATCACCTTACATTGCTTGCTGGGCAATACCGTCAGGTACCAGTCGTCGCGATGGAAAATGGTTCCTGCCGCGCTACCCGGCTTCAACCCTGCTTCCTTCACGGCAGTCTCATTCAATATGATGGCCGTTTTTTTTTCGGAGGTGCGGTCGTAAGAGAAGTTTTCCCCTTCCAGGAGCTGGATGTCCATCATGGGGATGTAATCGGGGTCGACCGTGGTTAGGTTGAGCAGGGTGTTGTTGCCGTCCCCATCAAAATCATAGTTTTCGATGTTGTTGCCTTTCTCAGCTACCGAGAAGCTATAGGCTGCCTGTTGAACACCCGGTATCTTTTTCACCTGGTCCTTGAATACCTCCAGGTTCTGCTCTATATCATCACTCAGGTTGCTGGTGATTACATGTTCCTCATTGAATCCCAGCTCTTTATTTTTCATGTACTGCAGTTGCCGGTGAACGGTGATGGTGGATATGATCAGGGCCACGGATATGGTGAACTGGAAGACGATCAGGAATCTACGGAAACCTTCGGCTCCCTTGCCTTTGGTTTTTTCACCCTTGAGCACCTGTACCGGGGAATAGGCCGTCAGATAGAAAGCCGGATACACGCCTGCCAGGGATCCGATCATCAAGATACCGGCTATGGATAATGCGATAAACCAGGGATGCATGAAAATATCCGTTGACAGGTCCGCCTGAATGATGTTGTTGTAGCTGGGCAGGAAGATCTGGACCAGCGTCAGGCCCACCAGGAAGGATATGAAAGTGATCAGCACCGATTCGGAAATGAACTGGCCGATCAGTTGTCTTTTTTTTGCACCGTGCACCTTGCGCATACCCACTTCATTGGCCCGGGCGGTGGCCCGGGCGGTGGTCAGGTTCACGAAGTTGATGCAGGCCAGCACGAGAATGAAAATGCCAATGGCGATGAAGATGGTTACTGTTCTTTTGTTGCCATGTAACGCCCCAAAGTCATAACGGGATTGATCGGCAAAATAAACGTCCTCCAGGGGGCGCAGGTTGATGTTGAAGTCATCATCCTCTTCTATGCTGTCGGGAAATTTTTTTCTAAAGAATTCATTGATCTTGTTTTCCAAATCTGCTATGTTGGTGCCAGGCTTCAGGAGGAAAAAGGTTGGAAACTGTTGGGTTCCATAACTTCTAAGGTATTCCGGGCTGTTGATCTCTCCCAGCAGCTGAAAGGGCATGATGGCCTTGATTTGGAGATAGAAGTGGTGAAAATCTTCTATTACCCCGGTAACTGTCATCTCCCGTCCTGAAGTGCCTTTGAGCGTCTTATCCATGGGATTTTCCTCCTGGAAGATGCGTTGGGCCAAACTTTCAGTAAGGATCACGGAGTGATTATCTTCCAGGGCGGTTCGGGGGTTACCCTGGAGGAACTTCACGGTGAAGATGTCAGTGAAGGTGCTGTCTACCAGGAATATTCCTTCAATGTTGTAGGTTTTGTCCTTGTACATGGTGTATTGGCTTCCCTGGGTTTTGTAACGGCAGTATTTTTTTATCTCCGGCAGGGCCTGGTGTAAGTCGGGCCCCATAGCCGAGGTCATATGAACTCCCCGTGCATCACCAAATTCCATGCGGTAGATCTGATCCATCTTTTCGTTGAACTTATTGAAGCTGTATTCGCGCTGCACAAAAAGCATGATGAAAATGAATATGGCGATCCCTACCGAAAATCCAATGAAATTAATTGCAGAGAAAACCTTGTTTCTTGCGATGTTCCTCAGGGCGGTTTTGATGTAATTGCGGATCATGGCATGCGTTTTTTCTCATCACATGAAAGAATGATGCCATACTTATTAATATCCTGGTATTCAGTATTAAGCGTGAAAAGGGCAGGGCTATTCCCCACGGAAATTGTCTCATTATGACACAAAGGGTTGTGTCACATTGCAACATTGCGTATCTTTGATAAATGATGGACATGAATCTTTTTTATTATGGATAGACAGACCGGAATTAATGGATAAGCGGTCCGGAAGCATCCTGGTCATCGAGGATGATCAGGATGTATTGTTTACGGCCAGGGCGGTATTGCGGAAAAGGTTTCAGGAGGTGATTTGTGAGGATAAGCCCGACCGCATCCCAGCTCATTTAGCGGAGAGAGACATCGATGTGGTGCTGTTGGACATGAATTTTCGCGCGGGAGAAACCAGTGGACGGGAGGGGCTCCACTGGCTGAAGCGCATACTGGAGATCGATCCGGACGTCAAAGTTTTGATGACCACGGCTTATGGTGATATTCAGCTGGCCGTGGAATCGATGAAGCAAGGAGCGGTAGATTTTCTCGTCAAGCCCTGGGAGCGTCAGAAGCTGGTTGCCACGGTGGACTCGGTTTTTCAGCTTAAAAAAGCCCAGCGGCAGTTGAATCAGTATCGTTCGGCCCAGAAGATCGCCGATCAGCATGAGCCCTTGCTGGGCAAAGCCCGTTCCATGCAGCCTGTTTTTGAGACCATCGAGAAGGTGGCCCCCACGGATGCCAACATATTGTTACTGGGAGAGAATGGTACCGGAAAAGATCTGATCGCCAAAGCCCTTCACAATAAGTCTGATCGCCAGGATATGCCTTTTGTGAAGGTGGATCTGGGGGCGCTTTCGGAGAACCTGTTTGAGTCGGAATTGTTCGGTCATGTCAAGGGTGCCTTTACCGATGCCAGGGAAGATCGTCTCGGACGGTTTGAGGTTGCTGACGGGGGCACGCTTTTTCTGGATGAGATCGGCAACCTCTCCGCGCAGTTGCAATCCAAACTTCTCTCTGCCATACAAAACCACAGCATAACCCGGTTGGGCTCCAACAGAGAGATTGCCACTGATGTGCGTCTGATCTGCGCAACCAACAAGCCCATTTACGATATGGTGGCCCGCGAAGGCTTCCGGCAGGATCTGCTGTATCGCATCAATACGGTGGAGATACCCATTCCCCCGCTGCGGGAGAGAAAAGAGGATATCTCCCTATTGGCGAACCATTTTCTGGAACATATCAGCCACAAATACAATAAGAACATCCTCACCTTGGGAAACAGGGTAATGGATAAGCTCACAGAATATCACTGGCCGGGCAATGTCAGGGAATTGCATCATGCCATTGAAAGGGCCGTGATCATGTGTGAAGGCGATCGTCTGGAATTGGGGGATTTCGCCTTAAAACCTGTAACGAAAGAACAAAGGGAGCATGAGCTGAACGTTAAGCATCTGGAGCGTGATACCATCCGTCAGGCCATCGAAGCCTGCAAGGGCAATCTTTCTAAAGCCTCCCAGGAGCTGGGTTTAAGCCGAAGCACCCTGTACCGGAAAATAAAGAAATATGGTCTCTAGAATATTTCGATGGAACCTCGTTTGGCGGGTGATCGTCATCCTGCTGGTGGGCTATGCCGCGCTCTATATCCTTTTGAATACTCCATTCTGGATGCTTTCCTTGTGGATGTTCCTTGCCATGATAGGGCTCACCATTGGCCTGGTGCGTTATGCCGAGAAGAATTACAGAAGCCTGGGTGACTTTCTGATGGCCATCGATCAGAACGATTTTTCCTACCTGGCCAACATGCGGAAACTGAAAAAAGATTCCAGGCTGGGCGCCGCCTTTAACCACATCGCCGATCTGATCGAGCGTTTGCGCCTGGATGCCCAATCCAGCTACCAATACCTTCAAACGGTGGTCAATCATGTGGATGTGGGCATTGTTTGTTATGACGAAAAGGGAAAGATCAGTTTGTTCAACAAGGCAGCCCGCTCCTTGCTGGGTATTTCCCACCTGAACCACATTCGTTTTTTGTATCACCTGGATCCTGCGTTTCATCAGCTGATCCTGGACATAAAGCCCGGTGAACGCAAACTTTGCAGATTGGAAAGAGGGGGCAGGCTTTATCAATTATCTATGCTGGCTACCCGGTTCATCAAGGAATCTGTTTCCTTCAAACTGGTTTCCTTTCAAAACATCCAGGGAGAGCTTGAGGAGAAGGAGATGGAATCGTGGTATCGCCTGACACGCGTTTTGACCCATGAGATCATGAATTCAGCCATCCCTATCTCCAACCTCAGCGGAATGGTCTATGAAACACTGGTACAGGACAACGGTCATCTGCAGGATCTGGATGATCTGGAGGGTGATGAGGAGGAAGAGCTGAAGATGAGCCTCCAAACCATCCAGTCCCGCAGCAAAGGGCTGGTTAAATTTGTCAATGCCACCCGCCAGATCACCCGGTTACCTGATCCCGAGGTGCAGGTGCTCGATGCTGTAACCCTGGTTCGTCGCGTCCTTTCATTATTCGCTCAGAAGCTCAGGGATCTCGACATCCGTTACCAGTTGAATGCCCCGGATCAACAGGTGGAAATAAAAGCCGATCCGGGCCAGCTGGAACAGGTGCTGATCAATCTGCTGCAGAACGCCATTGATGCAGTGGAAGGATGTGATCAACCTGCCATATTTTTTCATGTAGGGTTCACCGATGACAACCAAACCGAGATTCGCGTGGCCGATAATGGTGCAGGTATTCCTCCTGAGGTTAGGGATAACCTGTTTCTTCCTTTTTATACCACCAAGAAGAGAGGAAGTGGCATTGGACTGAGCCTTTCCCGCCACATCATCCACAACCATAAGGGAAAGATGGAGGTGAAGAGCAAGGAAGGAGCCGGAAGCGAATTCATTATATACCTTTGAAGGCTTCTCCCTGGTTAACCCTACCAAATCATGGGATGTACGGGATCATATAGCAGGATTGCCTTTTGCCAGGGTGCAGACTCCGTTTACTTTTGGGCGCACCTTATGCACAGGGAGCTCTCCGGCATCACCACCAGCCGGCCCATGGGGATGGGCTGTCCACAACGCCGGCAATGGCCGAAGTCTTTATCATCGATTTTGCGTAAAGCTTCGTCAATATTTATTAATTTATTCTCTGCGGTATGCAAGGCTGCTTCGTTCACGCTTTTATTGTTGATGGCGTCCATACGGCTTACCCGGCCGATGGCGTTTTCGGGGGCAATGGGTTGGGTAAGGTCCTTAAGGGATTGAATGCGCTTTTGCACCTTCTCCTTTTCCTGCAAAAGTTGCTCTTTTAGCTGTTTTCGTTCTTCAGATGTCATATCCGTAATTATATTTGTTGGTCTAAGGTAGAAAAAATTTTTGCTTGTTCCTGAAAAACTTATCGAACTTGAACTTGTTGCATAGGGTTGGTAAATTTACGTTATCTTTGATATAGACTAAAAATCATTGCCTTGAAACAGATCCGCCTCATAGCGTTCATCTGCCTGTTTACCCTGCTGCTTTTTACGGTCTCTGCATGGGGACAGGAAGGTTATGAGGTGTATAAGATCCGGTTTGAAGGTCCCGACACCCTTTCAGCCGAAATGCTCCTGGATCAGATGAACACCCGTGAGGCCGGTCTGTTGGAGAAGCTGGCTTTCTGGAAAGAGGGGCCCCGTTTTTCATCCACCATGTTTGAAAACGACCTGGAACGTCTGCGGCGGTTTCACCAGCGTAATGGTTTTCTGGATCCCCGGGTGGATTATCGCCTGCGCAAAGATGACCGGAAGAAACGGCTTCGTATTGATATGGAGATCAAGGAAGGCAAAGCGGTTACGATTCGAAGCATCCGCTATGCCTTGCAGGAAGATTCCCTTAGCCAGGTATTGCTTGAGGAGATAGAGGAGGCTTCCATATTGCGGGCGGGCATGCGTTTTTCAGACAACAAGGTTTTTGAAGAGGAAAACCGGATAAAGAACGCTTATGTCAACCATGGCTATCCCTATGTAGTGGTGAGAAGGAGCCTGGAAGTTTTTCCGGAAAAGCATACGGTAGAGGTGCTTTTCCATATAGAGCCGGGCACCCATGCCAGGTTTGGTGAGGTTCGCATTCATGGGGATTCCCTGGTTCCCCGGTCTTTTATCCGGAAGAAACTGGCATTCTCTCCGGGCCAGGTTTATGCCCAAAACAAGCTGGATGCCACCCAGAGTCGGTTGTTCAACACCGATTTGTTTCGCTATGTGGTCATCCGCCCCCGCAAGGATTCCATCAGCAACCAACGCATTCCGGTATATCTGGAGGTGCGTGAGTCACCGCCCTGGTCCCTGGAAGGAGGTGTGGGCTATGGCACGGAGGATCGATTCAGGGCCTCTGTACGTCTTACCAAACTGCAATTTCTGGGAGGTAACCGGAAGTTCATTTTCGAAGGCAGGCATTCCCATTTTCTGCCCATCAGTCTGGAGACCAGGTTTATTCAGCCTGCCGTGCTGGGGGAACGGCTCGATATGCTGGTCAATCCCTTTTTTGTCAGGGAAAACGAAAGGAGCTATGAGGTGGATCGTCTGGGAGGAAGCCTTACCTTCCAGAAGAATTTTTCTCCGGCAACTTCAGCGTATTTCATGTATTCCTTTGAAAGGGTCTTTCTTCAGGAATTGTCTTCCGCAGAGGCATTGGAAGAAAAGAAGATCCGGAACAAGGCGGGTTTGACCCTGGGCTTTGACCGCAATACTTCCAATAGCCGGTTCAATCCTTCTTCAGGGTGGCGCATGAATGGACATTTCACCTATATGGGCATTGGTTTTCGTTCCCGGTTTCATTATTATAAGGCGGAGATGAAAGTGATCCGATACTACCGGTTGGCGGAGGACTGGATTGTGGCGGCTAAGTTGCGGGCAGGTTTTATTGAGCCGCTGCGGGGAGAACAGAGCCCCATCGAGGATCGTTTCCTGCTGGGGGGTGCCTCTTCTTTGAGGGGATGGGGCCGGCACAGTATTTCGCCCCTTAATGAGGAGGGCCTGCCTGTGGGAGGGAATAGCATGTTTGAGAGCAGCCTGGAGCTGCGATTTCCCATTTATGACATTTTTTCGGGGGTGATTTTTACCGATTTCGGAAACGTCTGGGGAGGGTCATTCAGCCCTCATATGGCCGACTTGCGTTATGATGCGGGTTTGGGTTTCCGGGTGCATACCCCGGTCGGTCCGGTGCGCCTCGACCTGGCTGCTCCGGTGTTTGAAAATTCTTTTGCCCCGCGGTTTTATATCTCTATCGGCCATGCCTTTTAAACTTAAGGAGAAAAGGGGATGAGACACATCCGAAAAATATTGAAAGTATTATCTATTGCTCTTGCAGCTTTGCTGGTGCTTGTGATGACCCTGGTTTTGCTGCTCTCCCGCGGGGTTTTCAATGACCGGCTTGCGGGCCTTATATCCACCCAGGGCACAGAAAGGCTGCGTGCCCGGGTGCAGGTTCAAAGCATCCGGGGCAATCCGCTTTCATCTTTCTCTGTTAATGGTATCCGGGCTTTTCGACGGGACGCGGCAGAGCTTTCCCTCGACAGCCTGAAGGTCGACTACCGGATCGGGGCATTGATCTATAAAAAGGTACATATAGAAAATATGCAGTTGAAAGGGTTACATTTGTATGGTGTTCAGAGAAGCGATTCTTCCTGGAGCTTTGAGGAGGTTCTTCCTGAGGCAGGAGTGAAGCAGGCGGAGCCGGATACTGCAGAACCTTCTGTTCCCTGGGAGATTCGTCTGGACCGCCTCACCCTGGACGATGTCTCGGCCAGCCTTTCCCCTCTGGATACCAGTTCTATTCCTTCTTCATTAAGCTTGCAGGGGGCATTCAGCTTTGTTATGGGCCAGGATTCGATGAAAAGAGATTTTATGGAAGTGGCACTGGACCGGCTTACCCTTCATTTGCATTCACCCGATTTGACTTTAAGCCGGATGCAGGGACGGTTCCGAAAAGTAAAGAACCGTTTCTCCTGGCAGGAAGTAAGCATAGACTTTACCGGGACCCATCTCATGAGCTCCGGCAGGGCATTGCTTCCCGGTGGCCAGGACTCCCCAGATGAAATGGGTGCTACAGCTCAACTGGATATTGCTCCCCTCAGCCTGCAGGAATTTCATCCCTGGATGGGTGGAGACAGGATATATGGGACTCCCAGGATCACAGTGGACCTCAGGCACGATGGCGACCGGCAGAGTATGCATATGGAGCTGGAGGAAGGGGATCAATTTTTGTCTGTCTCCGGATGGATACGCAAACTCATGACAGACCCGTCATACAACATGACCCTGTTGACCAGGGAGCTGGACGGTTACCACTGGACCCGCGACACTTCCCTTCGCTCCTCCCTGAGCGGAAAAGTACATGTAAAGGGGAAGGGTTTCGATATGAAGCATAATGAACTGGACCTGTCCGGGAAACTGTCCAGTTCCGGATACCGCGAATACAGGCTGGATGACCTATCCTTCCAGGCAGGGAAAAACCGGGATACCATCAGGGGGAGCCTGCAGGGCAATACCTGGTTTGGTGGCATACGCTCTGATTTTGACCTGCAGCAGATTTTTGACCAACCCGCTTATGCGGTCAATGTTGCGCTTCGGCATCTGGATGTTTCCAGGCTGGCTGGCGACACGGCTTTGCGCTCTGATCTGAACCTGGCCCTGGAAGCTGAAGGACAGGGCATAGAGCCTGATAGCTTGCAAGCTCGGGTGGAAGTGGATTTGAGGGATTCGCGTTTCATGGATCAGCCCTTAAAGGATATGCATACCGTGTTGGATTATAACCGGCAGGCTTATCAGCTAAGGGGTCTGAAGTTGAATTCCCCATACTTTTCCCTTGAACTGAAAGGTGAAGGTCATATCAGGGGCAGGAACCGGCTGAAGTTTGGTTTCACCGCCGGTGATGTGCAATCGTTTACCCGCAGGACGGGACTGCCCGAAATAACCCTTGATGGGGATATCAGCGGTAAAGCCGAAGGTACATTGGATTCGATGGATATTGCTGCCACATATCAACTGAACCATGTACACTATGACACGATGTATGTGAAAAGGCTGGAAGGTAATGCTTCTGCTTTGCTTTCCCGGGATTCGCTTTTAGGAGGGGAGCTGCATCTATCGGCGGATTCCTCTTATGGGGCGAGTCAATGGATCGAAAAGATCGCGCTGCATTCTTCCCTCGAGCGGGAGCATATACAAAACCGGTTGGATGTTCATGTAAACGATTCATTAAGCCTGAACACCCAAACCGATCTGACCCTGGGGAGGGACCCGCTGATCTTAATAAGAATGTTCAATCTGCACATTGACACAGCAATCTGGCGGGGAGGCAGTGATTCAACACGCATTGCACTGGGCAGGGATTCGGTGGATATCGATCATTGGGTCTTGCGGTCAGGGAAACAAGAGGTAGGAGTAGATGGCACTTATCGTTTTAGTGGAGAGGAAGATATGCATTTTTGGATCGAAAGACTGGATATGGGTCAGTGGTCTGCTATGTTGCAATTTCCTTATCAGCTTAGCGGATCAGTGAATTCCGAAATCAGGCTGGAAGGCACTGCCCTTCACCCCAGGCTGGAGGGCAGACTGGACATAGAAAATCCCGGTTTGGATACCCTGCAATTGAAACGCATCCATACCGGCTTCCGCTATGATTCTTCAGTCTTTTCACTGGAAGGATATGTGGATGCAGGTATCCACCGGATGATACGTACCCGTGCCGAGATGCCCCTGGAATTTTCGCTCACCGACAGCCTGGTGATGCCCGGCAAAGGCACGCCCATCCAGGCTTCGCTGGTAGTGGACAGCCTGGATGTAAGCCTGGTCAATCCTTTCCTGAAAGATCAAGGGATGGAGGTTCAGGGAATGCTGGATGCTTCCGTAAATATAGCTCATACCATCGGTGAGCCCCGATTCAACGGGGAGGTGCATTATGGTGGTGGCACTTTTTCTTATCCGGCAGAAGGCATTCGATATCAGAAGGTCAATCTCGACAGCCGTTTTAATAACCGGCGTTTTAATCTTGATCAGGCACATTTGGAATCGGGAGGAGGTTTTTTGAATATGCAGGGATATGCAGAACTGCCGTTTTCAGAGTCCGGGGCATCGGATAGTTTGGGGATCACAATGAAGGGGAAAGATTTTGAGGCCGTTCACTCGGGCAGGCTCGAAGTGGTTGTAGAGCCTTCGGTCACCCTCCAGGGAACTTTTTCCGAGCCTCTGCTGCAAGGAGATTTGAAGATCCCCCGGGCCCTGGTCAATGTGGATGCCTTCCGGCAGGGGATGGCAGTCAGTAGTGAGATGCCGAATCCCCCGCTCTTGATAGAGGCCATGGAAGATACCCTATCTGTTACACCAGTTAAAAAAGGACCGGCCCGAAAAAGACAGGTCCCTACCGGAGCGGATTTCTACCGGAACCTGAAAGGCACTTTTAATATTCGTATACCGGGCAATACCTGGGTGAAAGGAAATGACATGAATTTCGAGGTACAGGGAAATTTGAAAGCCATCAAGGAAAGTGAGCAGATGGATTTGTTTGGCACCCTGAATGTGAAAAGGGGCTTTTTTCAATTCTATGGGAAGAAATTTGATTTTGAGCAGGGCGAGATCATCTTTACCGGAGGACGGGAGATCGATCCGCGGGTCCATTTTGTTATTGCTTATGTTTTCCGCGATGCCGACAGAGAGCGTCAACGCCTGACCATTGAAGTAACCGGGCGCACCCGTCAACCCAACCTCCAGTTCAGCCTCAATGAGCAGGTTATTGAGGAGAAGGAGGCCCTTTCCTACCTGATGTTTGGAAAATCCACCAACCAGCTTACCACTGTGGAACAAACCTCCCTGGAAGAACGCACCGGCCAGATGGCCACTTCTTTTGCCCTGGATCGAATCTCCACGGCAGTGACCAAAGCCCTGGGGGCCGGACTGGGCCTGGATATGGTAGAGCTGGAGGCCGGTAAGAACTGGAAGTCGGGTAATGTCAAGATCGGAAAGTACATCACCGATGACCTGTACCTGAGTTATCAGAGAACCTTCGCCTTTGACAAGAGAGAAAAGGCCATCGATGCCGACCGCATCACCCTTGAATACCAGATCATGCGATCGCTTTTCATCCAGGCCACCAACCAGATGTACAATTCCGGGTTCGACCTCCTATTTAA
>JAGXLL010000039.1 GCA_018334675.1 Bacteroidales bacterium
ACCGGATCCCCGGCCAGGGCATCTTTCCAGGCCTCGAGGAGGTCAGGGCGGGTGGCCAGGCCGCAGGGATTGTTGTGCTTGAGAATGGCAAAGGTCTTGGGTGCAAAATCATTGATCAGGTGCACCGATGCGTCGATATCGATCAGATTGTTATAAGAGATCTGTTTGCCGTGCAATTGATCGAAGAGCTTATCAAACTTTCCGAAAAAGATGCCCCGCTGATGGGGATTCTCGCCGTAGCGCAGGGGGGTGGGGTGGATAAAGCTCTGCTTGAAGGACTTCTTATTGGAATCCTGGTTGAAATGATTGAATATGACCGTATCATAATGCGAGGAGACATTAAAGGCCTCCAGGGCATAGTACTTACGCTCTTCCAGCTCCGTAGTGCCCTGTTTCTCTTCCAAAACATGGATCAAATCATCATAATAATCCTTGGAAGGGATGACCAGTACATCCTGATAATTCTTCGCTGCCGCCCGGATCAGGGCAATACCACCGATATCAATCTGCTCGATGATCCGCTCCTCAGGGGGGTTCTGGGCTACGGTATCTTCAAAGGGATAGAGATCCACCACCACCAGGTCTATCTCAGGAATTTGGTAGGTAGCGGCCTCTTTCTTATCCTCCTGCGAATCTCTTCTGGCAAGTATGCCGCCAAAAATTCTGGGGTGCAGGGTCTTTACCCTGCCCGAAAAGATAGAAGGGTATTCTGTTACTTCTTCCACAGCCGTGGCCTCAATGCCCATCTTCTCGATATATTGCTTGGTCCCGCCCGTGGAATAGAGCCTGATGCCCAGGTCACTCAGTTTTTGTATGACAGGGGCAAGTTTCTCCTTATTGTATACCGATACCAAAGCCGACTTGATCGTCCTTTTGTTTGTCATGTAATCCCGGTTTTGAGCCACAAATTTACCAAAATAAATCCAATTTCATGGCCCCAAAAATAGGATTTAGATGTGTGATTACTAAAAATTTTGGGCACTTTTTATGGAATGTTATTGGTTTTTTATTGGTAATTTTGATTATCCAATTTATCCTATACGGATTAATCCATGAATTTGTTAGCCAACATCAAGGAGAGTTTTTACTCTTCGCTGAGCACCCTGCGTGTCAACAAACTCAGGACTTTTCTGACTCTTTTCGGGATTACCATCGGCATTTTTGCCATCATCCCTGTCTTTACGGTGATCGAATCGCTGGAGAAGACCATTCGTCAGAGCCTATCCTCGCCGGGGGATGACATCATCTACGTTCAGAAGTGGCCCTTAAGGCCGGTGCCTGCCTTCCAGCAGTTCGGTCAAACCCTTTTTGGTAACCATGATCCAACTTTTTATCTATATTTGTACTCCGTCAACTCAAAAAACATAGCTCAATGACCACACGTATTCTATCCATGATGATCCTGGCAGCTGCCCTGTTCAGTTGCTCCGGCAATGGCGGTGGGGAGGATTCCCGGACCAGCCAAAACACAACAGTTTTGCAGGTTATACAGGTTAGCGAAAATCCTGCTCAATACACCGATCAAGAGATCACCGTTGAGGGTATGGTAACCCATGTATGCCAGCATGGAGGGAAAAGGCTACACCTTTCCAAAGACGGTTCCGACGAGATGATCCGCGTTCGTACAGGCGGCAACACGTCCCCTTTTGAACGTGAACTGGAAGGCAGTACCATCCGGGTTACCGGTATTTTTGTTGAAGAGCGGATGGACCAGGAATATCTGGATAAGCTGAAAAAGGGCGCGGGAAGTTCAGCAAGCCACGATCATGAGGGCGACTCCACCCCGGAGGCTGAGCAAGCCACAGGAGAGCAAGCCGACAAGGAACAGGGGCAGGTATCTGAGGCCTATATCCAGGAACTGGCGGCAAAAATAAACAACTCCGAAAAAGGCTACATCTCCGAATACTGGCTGACAGCTGAGTCGGTTGATACCAATCCTCAATAGACATCTATTAATCCCAAGCCACGGGAGTGCCTTTCGGTCAGCCAAACAACGGGAAGGTTGACAGAAAGGCATTTTCATGATAAACGCAAAACAGCCAATGCCATCTATGAAATGGAGAAAGCTCAACCGCATCCTGCACCGTGACCTGGGCTATTTCTTTTTTGGAATGACCATCATTTATGCCCTCTCCGGCATTGCCCTGAATCACATCGACGACTGGAACCCAAGCTACAGCATTGAATCCGAAGAGATACAGCTGGAAGCCCTGCCCTCCGATGCCTCGGCGATTGACAGACCCTATGCCATGGATATCGCCAGAAAGTTCGGGGAAAAGGACAATTTCAAGAATTACTACTTCCCCGAGCCCAACAGCCTGAAAATATTCATCGAGAACGGAAGCATCACCATCAACCTCGACGACGGCACCGGCAGGCTGGAAAAGACCTCCCGCCGGCCTGTCTTTTATGAGGTCAACTACCTGCACTACAATCCCGGTAACTGGTGGACATGGTTCTCCGACATCTATGCCGCAGGATTGATCATCATCGCAATAACCGGACTATTCATTCTGCGCGGCAAAAAAGGCATCAAGGGCCGCGGGGCCTGGCTCACGGCGCTGGGCATTCTTATTCCCCTCCTCTTTTTGATCATTTTGCAGTAAGCACGGAGTCCGGTCTTACCGGGTGTTCCGCTAATATGCCCGCTGAACGGCCACCCGTGCATCCGGTCCTTCAGCAGACGCATAGGAGGCTTAACCAACAGCGGCCGCCCCATTCATAAAAGGTATGACAGGGTCTTAAAACATCGCGTAGAATGTACGGCCAATCATCAGATAGATAAACAACCCCATGATGTCGTTGACCGTAGTGATAAACGGGCCGGTGGCCAGGGCCGGATCGATCTTGAATCGCTCCAGCAACAGCGGAACAAAAGTTCCGAAAATAGAAGCAAAGATGATCACCCCGAACAACGCCGTGCTGACCGTCAGGGTTAGGGCGAAAGATTCTGTAAAGAAGAGGTTATAGGTGAAGATGATGGCCGATAGTATAAGCCCGTTGATCGAAGCCACCGACAGCTCCTTGAGCAGCTTTTTGCCGATGCTCTCCACCCCGAGCGACCGGTAGGCCAGGGACTGCACAATGATCGAGGAGGACTGAACCCCTACATTACCACCCATAGCAGCGATAAGAGGGATGAAGAAAGCCATCTCCGGGTATATGCCCAGATCTTCCTCATACAATCCAATGACTACCGCACCCAGGATACCTCCCAAAAGACCGATAAACAGCCAGGGTATGCGGGCCCGTGTAAGCTGAAAAGCATTGTCGGAAGCTTCCACATGCTCAGTAATACCGGAAACCAACTGGTAATCCCGTCCGGCTTCCTCGCGGATCACATCCACCACATCGTCAATGGTGATGCGCCCTACCAGCCTGTTCAGGGGATCGATCACCGGCAGCGCCACCAAATCATATTTGTCCATGATGTTGGCCACCTCTTCCGACGGCGTCTCCGTCTTGACCGAGATCACATCCTGGTTCATGATGTCCCTGATCCTGGCGGTGCTGGGGGTCAGCAACAGCTTCTTCAGCGAAAGGGTTCCTTTCAGCTTGTCGTCGTCATCCACCACATACACATAATATATCTCGTTGATATCGGCAGCCTGGCGGCGCATCTCTTTCAGGCAGGTGGTGATGTTCCAGTTCTCATTGACCGAGATCAGCTCTTTGGCCATCAGTCCACCCGCCGAATTCTCGTCGTAATTCAGCAGATCGACGATGGCACCGGCCTGCTCCAGGTTCTCCACATAGGTGAGTACCTCTTCGCGTTTCTCCTCAGAGAGCTCTCCCAGCACATCCGCCGCATCGTCGGAATCAAGCTTGTCAATGAACTGCCTGGCGATCACATCGCCCGGCAATACTTCCAGAAAACGCTCCCGGTCATCCTGCTCCAGCTCTATCAGTACATCCGCGGCCTTCTCCCCACTAAGCATGATGTGCAGGAAACGTGCCTCCTCAATGTTGAGCTCATCATAGATCTCGGCAATGTCGGCCGGGTGCAGATCCTCAATCATCTTAAAGGCTCCCTTGTCGTCCTCGCTCTCTATGCGCTCGCGAAGCTCGTCAACAAATTCCTTTGTCAGTTCAAATTTCATACATATAACCCATTAAGAGGTTTTTGATGATCCGGAAGTCAATTTACCGGTTATCTCAACGAAATCTTGTACGTCCAGTTGTTCCGGGCGTTGATCCAATCGCTCGTCTTCGACGTTCAAATTTAATAAAAAGCTTTTTAACGAGTTCCGCATGATCTTCCTTCTTTGATTAAAACTTTGTTTAACCACCTGGGAAAAAATTTTCTCGTCGCACTCCAGCTCCCGCGTATCATTGCGCCGCAGCCGGAGAACGGAGGAGTTGACTTTGGGCGGCGGCTGAAACGAGCCCGGACCCACCTGGAACAACACCTTCACATCATAGTAAGCCTGCAGCAGCACGCTGAGTTTGCCATATTTCTTGGAACCTGGGGGTGAGGCAATGCGCTCGGCCACCTCTTTCTGAACCATCCCAACCAAATAGGGGATGGTATTGCGGTATTCCAATAACCGGAAGAAGATCTGGCTGGAGATGTTATAGGGAAAGTTGCCAATCACGGAAAAAGGCCCCGAAAAATAGCGGGAAAAATCCATGGCCAGAAAATCCTGCTGGATCAGGTAACCTTTAAGCTCCGGATATTCCTCAAGCAAATAACGACCCGATTCCCGGTCCAGCTCTACGGCATAAAGCCGGTTGCCGAAGGTCTCCAGCAGGTACCGGGTTAAAATGCCCTTCCCGGGCCCCACTTCCAGTATCTGTTGAGTAGGGGCCTCCTGGAAGGCGTCCACGATTTTGCGGGCAATATTCTTATCCCACAGGAAATGCTGCCCGAGATGTTTCTTGGGTCTGACCGACATATCTACTGATTTTGATATCCTAAAGATCGGAAAAATTCCCGGAGTAAAAAGAATAACAACAGACAATTCACAAGTTTATTTTTTATTCAATGTATTGGCCTTGTGTAACTTACCATGACAAAATAATCATCTCCTTTTGTGACATTAATGATTATTTTCTCATGGACGTTTCATTGGGCAAAGATGGCGGCCGTGTCCAATTCTTTATACCTTTGCCGCAACACCGACTTCAACACGCATGGTACAGAAAAAACGCCTTGCCCTTCTTTTCAGGGTCCTGATCCCGGCCCTCACTTATGGCTTCATCACCTGGAAACTAAGCCAGGTAGCCGGAGGCTGGCATGAAGCAGGGCTGAGTGCGGTAATGTCCAACCCCGGGCTGATTGCCATCGTTGTAGCTATGATGCCCATCAACTGGCTCCTGGAGGCCGTACGCTGGAAAAAACTCACCGGCCGGGTCCAGACCCTGTCCATACAAAAATCCCTCACTTCAGTGGTGGCTGGGATCACTATGGGGCTTTTTACCCCACGACGCATCGGTGACGTGGGCGGGCGATGCCTGATGATGGCCCCGGGTAAACGCCGGCAGGGAATGGTGGCCTTTGGATTGGGCAGCCTGCTCCAAACCGCAGTCACCTCCCTTTTCGGAGTCCTGGCCATGGTGTCCCTGATAGCAGGTTCCGATCCCCTCCCCGGAAAACAAAGCCTCCTGCTCCTGGCCGGCGCATTGACAACAGGGACGTTGCTGATGCTGTGGGTCACTCATCTTTCCCGCTTTAAAAACCTGCTGCTAAAAATACCTTTCCTGAAAAGGTACAGCCACGTTCTATCCTATCTCGATAACACCCCTTCTTTCTACCTGCTGAAAATATTCCTGCTTGGGGTGGCCCGTTACATCCTGTTTGCCAGTCAGTTCTATTTGCTCATCCGGGCCTTTGGCCCTTCTATACCCTTACTACAGGCCTACACCGGCATCGCATTAACCTATTTTCTAATGACTTTTGTTCCGCTGTCTTCCCTGGCCGGCTTGGGCATCCGCGGTAGTACGGCTGTTTTTGTCTTCAGCCTGTTTACGCCGCAAACCGGAGGTATCGTTCTGGCTGCCCTCTCCCTTTGGACCATCAACCTGGCTCTTCCCGCATTAGCGGGAGCATGGATCCTTGGGCAGGCCACCCAGGGGCAATGGAAAAGACCACTGAGTCGGGCAGCCTCAAAATCTTACAAATCGTTTTTAGAATTTTGAAAATCTTTTTGGTCCTTTTGAATGTTATTAGCAATGTTGATTTTTGTCAACCCACTAATGTATCGTTACGCATGATCAAAAGATTGGGAAATATTTCGCTTATATGCATGGTGCTCTTTGCCACCACCGGGTTTGTGGTGAACAAGCACTATATGAATGGAGAATTGTTCTCCGCATCCCTGTATTCCAATCCCGAGACCTGCTGTGTGGAAGACGATTTTTGCGCCTGTTGTTCTGAAGAATCTCATGTGGTGAAGGTCGACCATTCGTTTCTGACCTCCAAGGAACAACTGCTGGAGCGCATTCAGCAACCGGCCCGGCACATCCTGGATAACATCACCATACCTGCTTTTCGGATCTTTACCGGAACGTTTTATCCGGTATTCACCCCACCCTACCCCCGAGCGGCCATTCAGGAATGGCTGCAGATATTCCTGCTTTGAAAGCATGCTACATCTCCGCCCTTACCACATGCAGGGCCTGTAGAATCAGGCGCTGCCCATAATGCTCATTGTGATAAACGGCACCGGTGTGCCATGTTACCTTGCAAAAAAATAAACCATGCTCAACAAAATAATACGGTATTTCCTGGAAAACCGCCTGATAACCATCATCCTGCTTTTGATGCTGGTGGGGTGGGGCCTCATCGTTTCGCCTTTTAACTGGAAAACGGGCTTGCTGCCCAATGATCCGGTACCGGTAGATGCCATCCCCAACCTTGGGGAGAACCAGCAGATCGTCTTCACCAAATGGGCGGGAAGATCCCCGCAGGATATCGAGGATCAGATCACTTATCCCCTCACCACAACCCTGATGGGGATCCCCGGAGTGAAAACCATCCGTAGCTCCTCCATGTTTGGCTTCTCCAGCATTTACGTCATCTTTGAAGAAGATGTCGACTTCTACTGGAGCCGCACCCGCATCCTGGAGAAGCTGAATTCCCTTCCCCAGGGCTTGCTGCCCGATGGGGTTCAGCCTTCCCTGGGGCCCGATGCCACGGCCCTGGGGCAAATATACTGGTACACTTTGGAAGGGCGGGATAAAAACGGAGAGCCGACAGGAGGATGGGACCTCCATGAGCTGCGGTCCATACAGGACTATTATGTGAAGTACGCCCTTTCATCGGCCAAAGGGGTCTCCGAGGTCGCCTCGGTGGGCGGATACGTCAAGGAGTATCAGATCAACGTGAGGCCCTCGGCCATGAAAGGCTATGATGTCACCCTGATGGATGTGATGCAGGCGGTTAAGAACTCCAACCTGGACGTGGGGGCCCGCACCCTGGAGATCAACAATGCCGAATACCTGGTACGGGGCATCGGATATATCGAGAACCTGGAGGATCTGGAGCAGACGGTAGTTAAAAACTATAACCACACCCCCATCCGCATCCAGGATGTAGCCCGGGTGCAGTATGGCCCGGCCTCCCGGCGGGGCATGCTGGACAAATCCGGTGCAGAAGCTGTGGGCGGGGTGGTAGTGTCGCGCTATGGGGCCAACCCCATGGAGGTGATTCAACATGTCAAGGACAAGATCCGGGAAGTGGAGGAGGGCCTTCCCACCAAGACCCTGGATGACGGCACCGTTTCGCAAGTAGAGATCATACCTTTCTATGACCGCACCGAGCTCATAGAGGAGACCATCGGCACACTGGAAGAAGCCCTGAGCTTGGAGATACTGATCACGATCATCGTGGTGATCATCATGGTGATGAACCTGCGGGCCTCGGCCCTTATATCAGGGGTATTACCTATAGCGGTGCTTATATCGTTCATTGCCATGAAATACATGGACGTAACGGCCAACATTGTAGCCCTCTCCGGCATAGCCATTGCCATCGGCACCATGGTGGACATGGCCATCGTGCTGGTGGAGAACATCGTGCGGCACCTGGACCAGTCTGATCCCGATGAACCCAGGCTGCAGGTCATTTACCGGGGCACCACCGAGGTGGCATCCGCAGTGGTCACTGCGGTGCTGACCACCATCATCAGCTTTGTGCCGGTATTCACCATGCAGGGGGCCGAAGGCAAGCTTTTTATTCCCCTTGCCTTTACCAAGACTTTTGCCCTGGCGGCAGCCATCATCGTGTCGATCCTCATCATCCCCACCCTGGCTTACCTGTTTTTCTCGGTGAAGATCCATGCCCGGGGCATCCGCCGGTTCATCAACGGAGGGATCATAGCAGGCGGGTTGTATCTCGCTGTCGCCCACATGCCCTGGGCCGGTATTGTGATCGCGCTGTTCGGCGCCATATCCCTGTCAGGCAGCTTCCTCGGCAAAGAATACAAGAAGTATGTGACATGGGCTACCAACGCACTGGCCATCATCACCGTCTCGCTGATACTGGCCCGTGAATGGCTCCCCCTGAGCCCGGAGAAGACCCTGTTCACCAACCTGTTCTTCGTGTTGCTGATCATCGGCCTGCTGCTGGCCTTCTTCGCCCTGATCATCCGTCATTATAGCAGTATATTGAACTGGGCGCTCCGCCACAAAGGAAATTTTCTGATCATACCCTCCTTCATCCTGGTGCTCGCCCTGGTGATCTGGATGGGCTTCAACACCATCTTCGGCTTCATAGCCAAGGGCCTGGACCAGGCAGATGTGAACATTCGCACCACAGGAGCATGGAGCACCCTGGCCCACGCTTTCCCTGGGGTGGGAGAAGAATTCATGCCCGCGCTCGATGAGGGTTCTTTCCTTTTGATGCCCACTTCGATGCCCCATTCAGGCATCGAGGAAAACAAGAAGATAATGAAACACCTGGATATGGCCGTCTCAGCCATTCCCGAAGTGAAGTCGGTGGTAGGCAAAGCCGGACGGGTCGAGTCGGCCCTTGACCCGGCTCCACTGTCGATGTTCGAGAACATCATCACCTATAAATCGGAATACATCACCAATGATGAGGGCCACCGTGTCCGCTTCCGCGTAAACGACAAAGGCGAATTCGTCCGTGACACCGCCGGCAACCTGATCCAGGACGAGGATGGCAAATATTACCGTCAGTGGAGGGATCACATCCGGTCGCCCGACGACATCTGGGATGAGATCGTCGATGCAGCCAGGTATCCGGGTGTGACCTCGGCCCCCAAGCTGCAGCCCATCGAAGCCCGGATAGTAATGCTTCAAAGTGGCATGAAAGCGCCCATGGGCATCAAGGTCTCCGGTCCCGACCTGCAAACCATCCAGGACTTCGGCCTGAAGCTGGAGCAACACCTGAAGGATGTGCCGGGCATCAAGTCCAAGTCGGTCTTTGCCGACCGCGTGGTAGGCAAGCCCTACCTGCAGATCGAGCTGAACCGGGAGAAGATGGCCCGCTACGGCTTGTCGGTCAAGCGCGTGCAGAGCCACCTGGAAGTGGCCGTGGGCGGAATGAAACTGACCAACACGGTGGAGGGCCGCGAAAGATACCCGGTGCGGGTACGTTATCCCAGAGAACTGCGGAACGACCCTGATAAGCTGAAAGAGATCCTGATACCTACTCCCGGCGGAACACAAATACCGCTGGAGGAAGTAGCCGGCATCAGCTACAGGAGAGGACCCCAGGCCATCAAGAGTGAAAACACTTTCCTGATCAGTTATGTCATCTTCGATAAAAAAGAAGGACGGGCCGAAGTGGACGTGGTCAATGAAGCCCAGAGATACCTCAACCAAAAAATCGACCAGGGAGCCCTGACCGTTCCTAAAGGCGTAAGCTATACCTTTACCGGAAGCTACGAGAACCAGGTAAGAGCTGAAAAGCGCCTCTCCTTCGTGGTACCCCTGGTGATGATCATCATCTTCCTGATCCTTTACATGCAGTTCCGCTCCATACCCACCACCCTGATGGTCTTCTCGGGTGTAGCCATCGCTTTCGCCGGAGGCTTCCTGATGATATGGCTCTACGGGCAGAACTGGTTCATGAACTTCGAGGTGTTCGACACCAACCTGCGCAACCTTTTCCAGATGAAGACGGTGAACCTGAGCATCGCCGTATGGGTGGGATTCATTGCCTTGTTCGGCATTGCCACCGACAACGGGGTGGTGCTGGCGGCGTACCTCAAGCAGACCTTTGAACGCAACAAGCCACAAGACGTACAAAGCATCAGGGAAGGCGTGCTGGAGGCCGGAAAGAAAAGGATACGGCCCACCCTGATGACCACCGCCACCACCCTGCTGGCCCTGCTGCCCATCCTCTCTTCGTCGGGACGCGGAGCCGATGTGATGATCCCCATGGCCATCCCCACCTTCGGGGGTATGACCATACAGATCATCACCCTGTTCGTGGTTCCCGTGCTCTATGCACAATGGAAAGAAGCCAAACTGAAAAGAGCAGAGTCATGAACCCTAAAAGGAGAAAAACACAAAAATAGGATGCCCTAAACAGATCACTTGCAATGAGCACGAACAAAGTTCTATTGAATCAATAAAACCACATCAAATGAAACGTCCATGAGTAAATAATCATTATCTCACACACGAACATGATTATTGGCGAATGGTAAGTTCCATCTGACCAATGAAAATTAAAAAATAAACAGATGAAAACCATAAAACAATATATCCTACTGAATGTCCTGCTGCTTATCCTCCTTCCGGCCGTGAAGGCACAGGACCTGAACAGCTACCTGGAGGAAGCGGGTAAGAACCATCCCGGCATTCAGGCTGCCTGGAAACAATACTATGCAGCCCTGGAGCAGGTGCCCCAGGCAAGCACCCTGCCTGATCCCAGGCTGAGCTTCGGATATTTCATCAGCCCGGTGGAAACGCGCCTCGGACCCCAGCAATTCAAGGTGTCCCTTGCGCAGATGTTCCCCTGGTTCGGCACTTTACAGGAAAAAGAACAGGCGGCCGCAGAGCAGGCACGGGTAAAATATCAGGAATTCACCGAAAAACGCAACTCGGTCTATAAGCAGGTGCGTATTCAATGGTACACCCTCTACAAAACCGGTGAAGCCATACGGATCACAAAGGAGCACATCGATATCCTGGAGTCGCTGAAATCATTGACCCGGCGCAATTATGAGAACGACAAGGGCAAAATGGCCGAGCTGCTGCGCATCGATGTCAACATACGTGAACAGCAGAATAAGCTGGAAGACCTGCTGGATCAGCTATCTACTCAGAAGACCGAGTTCAACCTGCTGTTGAACAGGCCAGTTGAAGACTCCCTGAAGACACCCGGCTCCATCCGGCCCGATACCTTTGACATCATAGCTTACCGCGACTCCATCCGCAACCACCCGGATCTAACAGCACTGGAACATAAGGAAGCGGCGCTGGAACACCAGCTACAGCTCGATAAAAAACAAGGCTATCCCAGCATCTCCCTGGGCCTGGATTATGCTGTGATCGGACAACGGCAGGATATGCAGGTCCAAAACAGCGGAAGGGACGTGATCATGCCTATGGTAGGGATATCGATCCCTCTGTACCGCAACAAGTACGAGGCCATGAAGAAACAAACACGCTTCCGGATGGAAGCCGTTCAATCCCAACAGCAGGAAAAACAAAACCAGCTGACCTCACAATACAAGAAGGCTGAAGAAGCCTATAGGGAATCATTGCGGCACATCGACCTCTATGAAAAACAGGTGCAGGAGACCGAAAAAATATACAGCCTGCTTAAAACAAGCTATTCGGCTGACGGGCAAAGCTTCTTCGAGTTGCTGCGCACCCGCCTGCTGGTGCTTGAATACAAACTTAAACTTGAAAAAGCCCGGGCCGACAGAAATATTGCCGTCGCCCGCCTTCAGTATTTAACCAGCCAAAATCCCACATCATGAAACGCATCAATATAAAAAGAAAAGAATGGATCAGAGGGAGCCTGCTGCTGGCAGCCGGCATCCTCCTGGGGGCCCTCGTCTTCAGCAGCTCCGGAAACAACACCTCAAGCAGAAACAACCAGCCAACAACGGGAACTCCTGGCCATGACCACAGCCACGATTCGATGGCCACCGGTGAGCAGGAGCAAACCACCTGGACCTGCTCCATGCATCCCCAGGTGCGGCAGGACGAGCCCGGCCAGTGCCCCATTTGCGGCATGGACCTCATAGAGGCCGAAGAGTCCGAGCAAAGCCAGGACCCGGCTGAACTGAAGATGACCGAGGAAGCCCTGAAGCTGGCAGAGATACAAACCTCCCGGGTCGAAAAAAAACAACCCACCAGGAAAATACGCCTGACAGGTAAGGTGCAGGTGGATCAACGCAAGATATATGTGCAGCCCAGCCACATTCCCGGAAGAATAGAAAACCTCTCGGTGCAGTTCGAGGGTCAATATGTTAAAAAGGGTCAGCCCATCGCAACGGTGTATTCACCGGATCTGATATCCGCCCAGGAAGAGCTCCTGGAGGCCCTGAAAACAAAGGAATCCAATCCTCAACTGGTGGAAGCGGCCCGCGAAAAACTCAGGCAGTGGAAACTCAGTGAGCAACAAATCCGGGCAATAGAGCAGGAAGGCACCGTGCAGGAACATATGACCATCCAGTCCGATGTGGAGGGTATCGTCCATAAACAGATGGTACGCCAGGGCGACTATGTGAACAAAGGCACCCGGCTGTTCCACATCGCCCGGATCGACCGGGTATGGGTCATGTTCGATGCCTACCAAAAAGATGTGCCCTTCGTGGAAGAAGGCGATCGCATCGCGTTCAGCGTTTCCGGCGTACCCGGAAAAACTTTCACTTCCCGGGTCACATTTGTTGATCCGCTGATGAACGAACAAAGCCGCGTAGCCCAAATCAGAACCGAAGCCTCTAATACCAATGGATTGCTGAAACCCGGCATGTTTGCCGAAGGCGTGCTGCAGTCCGCTCAGACGGGCAACGGCAAAGAATTGATCGTGCCTAAAAGCGCGGTCATGTGGACAGGAGAACGATCCGTAGTCTACGTCAGACAACAGGACCAGGAAAAGCCCGTGTTCCGGATGCGTCAGGTGGTATTGGGCCCCTCCCTGGGCGACACCTACATCATCAAGGAAGGCCTGAGCGAGGGAGAACAAGTGGTTACCCACGGCACCTTCGCCGTAGACGCTGCCGCCCAGCTGGCAGATAAACCCAGCATGATGAACCGGGAAAAACAACAATCCGGACCGCAAAAGACACACAGCGGCCACAGCCACACATCGGGCTCCGGCAAGCAGACAGCAGAAGCCACAAAACAGACAACAGCATCCTCAGACATACCCGAGAAAAAACTGCTGTGGCCTGATCGGGAATCTGAAAAATACCAGGACCTGGTGAACGAATACCTAACCCTGAAAGATCAGCTGGTGGGTGATCAAAAAGCCTCTGAATCAGCTAAAAAGCTGTTGGAAACACTTCAATCCGTCGACATGAGTGCTTTCTCCCAACAAGCCCACAAAATCTGGATGGACCTCCAGGGAACACTCACAGAAAAAAGCAGGGCCATCTTACAGACCGGCGAAATGAAAGAGCAACGCAGGCATTTCATCGATCTGTCCAATGCCATGATCACCCTGGTGAAAACATTCAAGTCGCCCGGCAGTAAGCTGTTCGTCCAATTCTGTCCCATGGCCGACAACGACCAGGGGGCCTACTGGCTCAGTTCGCAGGAACAAATCCGAAATCCCTATTTCGGCGATATGATGCTCACCTGCGGGGAAGTACGTGACGAAGTGAATAGGGAAGACCTCCCTTGAAAGGCAGAAAAGCAAAAACTTGTTGTACAGCATAAAAATGAATGGTTTGAATATCAGACTACAAGGATTCAAATTGAAGCATTTCGATACTTATTTAAGGTTTTTATTGGCAAAAAAACAAAAAAGTTGTTTATTTGTACTACCAACGTGGTAGGATTACTAGTATAAAAATAAAGGAGCAATCATGAAAACAATACAAGCAATTATGGCAGGTATCATCCTGCTCGGATCATTGGCCGCCACCCAGGCCCAAAACCAAAAAGAATTCCAACTGGCAGATAATGCCTACTCGATCCAGATCGAAGGCACTTCCAATGTGCACGACTGGACCATGGAAGCAAAAAGCCTCTCCGGAGAGGCACTCACTCAATGGAGCCAAAATGGTCTGGAGGGATTTGAAAAAGTGAACATCTCTGTGCCCGCCAAAAAACTCGAAAGCGGGAAAAGGATCATGAACAATAAAACGTATGATGCGCTCGAGGCCAAAAAACACCCGAACATCTCTTTCGAGCTCATCTCGGTGAGCAATCTGGAAACTTCAGGAAAAGAATTTTCAGGTACCGCCACCGGAAAATTGAAGATGGCCGGACAATCCAGCATCATGTCCATCCCATTCAAGGGGGAGATTCTTGACGACAGCTCCTTCCGGGTCAATGGCAACTTCTCCCTTAAGATGACCGAATTTGGGATTGACCCGCCCACAGCCATGCTGGGCGCACTAAAAACCGGAGACAAGTTAACGCTCAACTATACAATGACATTCAAGAAGTAACCCATTTATTTCATTTTTAATCATTTAACCAACGTAAAATCCTAAATTATTCAATTATGAGAAAGTTAAGCATGTTATTAAGCTTGATGATGATGGTTTCTGTTGCATTGGGCCAGGAAGCCGGAGACAATGCCATCCCGGGAGGCACTGAAAAGGATCGCACCCTGCAATATTTCAGGCAGCCGGGATACGAAGGGCTCAATGTATTTGAAACCAGCACCGACACGGATATAGAGTATGACGGTTTTGAAGTCCGGGTAGGCGGTGACTTTGCCCTTCAGTATCAGGGGCTGGCCCACTCCAACGCATCCGGCGCACCCCAGCTGGTTGAGCTGGGCAACAACATCAACCTGCCCACGGCCAACCTTAATGTAGATGTGCAGATGTACGATGGATTGCGCATGCACCTGCGCACTTACCTGAGCTCACGTCACCACAATGATGCCTGGGTAAAAGGGGGTTATCTGCAAGTAGACAAGCTGGATTTCCTGAAGGAAGACTTTGCCTCAGGCGTTATGGACGTCACATCCCTGCGCGCCGGTGTGGATGAGCTCAATTATGGCGATGCGCATTTCAGAAGATCGGACAATGCCATGGCCACATACAATCCCTTCGTAGGTAACTACATCATGGATGCCTTCACCACCGAGCCTTTCCTGGAGGTGACCCTCCAGCCCAAAGACCTCATTATTGTAGGAGGGATCTCCAACGGCCTGTTGAACCCCACGGTCAGCAAAGCACTCACAGCATGGGGATCCGGAGCTTATCAGGGCACAGCCGACTGGAAACCCACTTACTACGGTAAGCTCGGCTTCGACAAGCAGGTCAACAACAACCTGCGGGTGCGCCTGACCGGCTCCTTCTATACGGCCCAGGGCGCCGACAACGGCAACCACCTCTATGGCGGTGACCGGGCCGGAAGCCGGTATTATAACGTTTTCGATAACATCGCAGCCGACTCCTCTTCGGTAAGCTCCAATGACTTCAGCGGCCGGTTTAACCCTGGTTTCAACAAGGAAACAGCTTTCCAGATCAATCCGTTCATTCAATACGGCGGATTGGAATTCTTTGGTGTCTTCGAACAATCCATGGGCAACAACGGTGCCGGCAACCGCGAAGACGGCCAATACACCCAACTGGGAGCTGAGCTGCTTTATCGTTTTGGTGCATGGGACCAGTTCTACATTGGCGGCCGCTACAATTCCGTGTCCGGTCATGGCGACTATGCCGAAGGCGGCAGCGAACCGGATACCAAAACCGTCGATCGCATCAACATCGGGGGTGGCTGGTTCATGACCAAAAACATCCTGGTCAAGCTCGAGTATGTCAACCAGCAATACGGAGAGAACTTTCGCGGAACCTGGGGCAACCCGAGTGCACCCAATGCACTGACCGAAGGTCAGTTCAACGGAGTCATGCTGGAGGCGGTGATTTCTTACTAATACCTCATCAAAACCCCTTTGCCTGAATCAGGGACAAAGGGGTTTTTTTTGTGCAAGGTTTCAAAAGCCAAATGCCCGCCACTATCACGGCAATCACATGCTTATTGAGGGAAGCGGACGGGTGGAACCTGGCGCGTTTCAACCCAGCCACCCCAAAAAATGATGGGTCGGGTACAGGTGATAGATAAGATTTTCATTAATTTTGATGTGATCCTGTCCTGTCAGCAAACGGCTCTAAAAGAATGAAATTTAATACCAAAACAAGATACGGCATCCGTACCATGATGGAGATTGCCCTGCAGAACCGCTCAAAAGGAGTTCTTCAGAAAGACATCTCCCAAAACCAAAATATTTCATTCAAATACCTGGATCAGATCATTTCCTCACTTAAGGCGGCTGGTCTGATCACCAACCTGAAAGGTAAAAAGAGCGGGTATACCCTCACCCGCCCGGCCTCGCAAATTACCATATACGACATCCACAAGGCCTTTGAACCTGATATTGCCATTGTCGACTGTCTCTCGGAAATGATCGACTGTGCCAGCGAAAACTACTGTGCCCCCAGGGATCTCTGGGAAGGCCTCAACGATAAGGTCATCGAATACCTGAAAAACTATACCCTGGAGGAGCTGGCTGAAAAACAAAGGCAGTACAACCAAAAGCTGAACCAGCGAACGAACTGATTGATAGCTCTTTCCCGAACCAACCATCGGTTATTTCTGGACGAAAACCCGTTTTTTTCATATGTTTGCAGGTTAAACCATAAACCCCTTCATCATGCATAAGCAACGAGTCCTCCTCACACTTTTTATGGCTACTCTTTTCATGGCCGCATCGGCCCATGCCGGAGATAAGATCAGAAGGGTCGAACCCCTCTTCTGGTGGGTTGGAATGGAAAGCCCTGAACTGCAGCTGCTGGTCTACGGCGATCACATCGCTGAGCTGGAACCGCAGATGGATTATCCGGATGTTCAGATCCAAAGGGTGATCCGGGTGGAAAACCCCAACTACCTGTTCATCGACCTGCACATCGGCAGCAAGGCACAGGCCGGCACGTTCGATATCTCATTCACCAGGCAGGGAGAAACAGTGGAAAGCCATTCCTACGAGCTCAGATCAAGGGATCAAAAGGCCTCCCATCATAAGGGATTCAACCCTTCAGATGCCATTTATCTGATCACCCCCGACCGCTTTGCCAATGGCAACCCCGGCAACGATGAGATACCCTCCCTGCAGGAAGGCAAAAACAGGAAGGACAAAGGCGGCCGCCATGGAGGCGATATCCAGGGCGTGATCGATCACCTGGACTACATCGACCGGATGGGCTTCTCCGCCATATGGCTGAACCCCGTTCTGGAGAATGATATGCCCCATCATTCTTACCATGGATATGCCACTACCGATTATTACCAGGTCGATGCCCGGATGGGGTCCAACGAGCTGTATAAGGAGCTCAGTAAAAAAGCCAGTGAACGGGGCATCAAACTGATCATGGATATGATCCCAAACCATTGCGGGTCCGGGCACTGGTGGATGAAGGATCTGCCCATGGACAACTGGGTGCATTACCCCGACAGCTTTCAGGTGACCAACCACCGCCGCACCACCGTTCGGGATCCCTACGCAGCCGGGGCCGACCATAAAAAATTCACCCACGGTTGGTTTGTAAGTGCCATGCCCGACATGAACCAGGACAACCCCCTGGTAGCCAAATACCTGATCCAGAACAGCATCTGGTGGGTGGAATATGCCAATCTATCGGGCATCCGGATAGATACCTATCCCTATTCCGGGAAAAAATTCATGGCCCAATTCACTTGCCGCCTGAGGGAAGAATACCCGAACCTGAACATGGTAGGGGAAGAATGGAGCATGAACCCTGCTGTTATAGCATACTGGCAAAGAGGCAAAGAAAATCCGGACAACTATACCTCCTGCCTGCCCAGCCTGATGGACTTCCCCCTGAACAACGCCCTGATCCGTGCCCTCAACGAAGAAGAAGGCTGGGGAAGCGGATGGATCAAAGCCTATAAGGCCCTGTCCAACGACTTCCTGTATGCCAACCCCCACAACCTGGTTATCTTTCCCGACAACCACGATATGAGCCGTTTCTATACCCAGCTCAACGAAAACTACAACCATTATAAGCTGGGCATGGCCTATATCCTGACCATGCGCGGCATCCCACAAATATTCTATGGCACGGAGATCCTCATGTCACACCCCGGTACCGATGACCATGGCATTATACGAAGCGACTTTCCCGGCGGTTGGCCTTCGGATGAAAAAAATGCCTTCACCGGCCAGGGTTTGAGCAAGCAAAGGCTCGCCGCCCAGGCATATATGAAAAAACTCCTCAACTGGCGTAAACAAAACCCGGTAATACACCATGGCCGCCTGAAACACTTTGTACCCCGAAATGGCGTATATGTCTATTTCCGTTACAACGATCAAAACAAAGTGATGGTGGTGCTCAACAAAAACGAGGAAAAACAGATGCTTGAGCTGGACCGTTTCTCCGAAATACTCCAACCCGGCACCCCGGCCAGGGAGATCATTACCGGCAAAACCCTCGACCTGGAAAAACAACTGGAAGTCCCGGCTAAAACACCGATGGTGCTGGAAATGGAGTAAAAACCACCGTAAAAATCACCGCTTAGCGCAGCGCTAAGCGCTACCCTAAGCGGTGATTTTTTCTTTGAAGTGTTCGTTTTCAGACACCTTTCAGCGCTTAGCGCTGCGCTAAGCGCTGATTATTTCCTGCTCTTTTTTACAGATCCTTCGGATGCTTACCGGCCAGGAAATGCTCCTCGATCTTTTCGAGGGAATGACCCTTTGTTTCAGGTATGTAGGAATAAACAAAGATAAGCCCGAGAATACCTATAGCCGCGTAAATAAAGAAAGCTCCTCCGGGGTTGACCAGCATCCCTTCACCGGCAGGATTGGCCATCTGGCCGGTGGTGACCTTGCCAAGAGATAGGAATGTATTGGCAATCAAGAAGTTGGCTGCCCAGTTCACCATCGTGGCCAGGCTCATGCCCAGGCCGCGGATCTTTGTGGGATACACTTCCGATATCAGCAACCAGGCAATGGGGCCCAGGCTGATGGCAAAAAACGGAATATAAATGATCATGCTGACAAAAGAGATCCATTTCAAGGCACCGCCTATGGAATCATGGAAAGTAAACCCGATGCCCAGGGCCACCAGGGCCACCACCATTCCAATCATTCCCAGATACAGCAGGGGTTTTCTTCCCCATCGATCCACCAGGTAAATAGACACAATGGTAAAGATCACATTCACCGCACCGATGGGCAGGGAAGGCAGGATGGCATCATAAACGGCATTGGCACTATCTGCTCCAAAGCCAGCCATCTCAAAGATGGTAGGGGAATAATATATAATGGTATTGATGCCGACAAATTGCTGGAAGATCATAATGCCCACCCCAATGATCAAAGTGGGTCTGACCCATTTGGCAGTCAATATACTCCAGGAACTTTGCTGCTGCCTGGTCTCCTTCTCTATGTTCGTCTTGATTTGCTGGAGTACTTCTTCCTTGTTGGTCTCTCCAACCCGGTCGAGCACCTTGCGGGCTTTATCCTCACCTTTAAAGCTCATCAGCCATCTGGGCGTATCCGGCAGGAAAAACATGCCGATGAAAAGAATAAGCGAAGGAACCAGACCTACCAGGAACATCCAGCGCCATCCTTCAGGATAATTGGCAAAGCCCAGATCCACCAGATAGGAGGCGAATATTCCTACCGTGATGGCCAGCTGGTTGATAGATACCAAAGCACCCCGCACGTGGGTGGGAGAAATCTCTGAGATATACAGCGGCACGGTATAAGAAGCCACACCAATGGCCAGGCCGATGATCAGCCTCCAAATGATCAAAGCGGCCACCGAATTGGCTGCAGCCAGTCCAACTGAACCTAAAGCAAAGACAAAAGCAATAATGATCAACACTTTTTTTCTGCCAAGCTTATCGGTAATCCTGCCACTGCCCAGCGCACCAACCGCAGCACCCAATACCGTGATGCTGACGATCCACTCCTGGGTCCTTTCCGGCAGCTGTTCCATACCATTGATCACCAAAGCCGGATCGTCCTTGATCAATAGCAAGGCACCGGATATCACGCCGGTATCAAAACCAAACAATAACCCTCCAAAAGCTGCAATGGCAGCGATCAGAATGACGTAAGCTCTGTTGTAAGATTTATTTTTTGCCATAAAGCATCCGTTTTATGTTTTACAAAATACAATTGGTCAGGTCAAATATAATCATTAATTTTAGAATAATCCATTTCCCTCTATTAGGAATCGCCGGTACCCGGGTTCTCTCCTCCCTCTTTGGCCTCCATCTCCAGTTGTTTAAAGCGGGTCACATCCTTGGATATTCCAAAGGTTCCCATCAGCTGGCCATCCGGGTCATAAAGCGGAAGCTTCGTGACGGACACCCACTGATCTTTACCTGTTTCGGTTACTTCATGCTGGAGCTTATCATGGAATCCCTTTTCATTGCGGATGATCTCCTGCTCTTCCTCATACATCTCCCGGGCCGCATCGGCTTGATGGAAGTCGAAATCGGATTTGCCTATCATCTCCTCTATGCTGTCTAGCGGGAACAAGGGCAGCATGGACTGGCTGATGCGAATGAACTTACTGTCGCGGTCCTTGAAATAGATATAGTCGGGCAGGTTATTCATTAATGCATCCAGCAAGGCCTTCTCCCGGGATAATTGGTTATGCATCTCTTCATTGTCCTTTATTTTACGGGAGAGCTCTTCCTGGGTCGCCTGCATTTCTTCCATGTTCTGGCGCATCTCCTCTTCCTGCGAGGACATCTCCTCGGCTTGCTGCTGGGATTTTTCAAGGAGCTCATTGGTTTTGATATTGATCTTCATGGAAGAGATGGTAGAAGCAATGCTTTCCGCCACTTTTTGAACAAAATCAATGTGATATTGCTCCAGCTTCTTGAAAGAAGCGATTTCCAACACACCCACCACTTCTTCGTCGGTTTGAAGCGGCATGATCAGCAGGCTGTCGGGATTGGCATCTCCCAGGCCGGAGGTAATGTTGATGTAATCCTGGGGAATCTCGGTCATATAGACATGTTTCCTTTCCCGGGCAACGGTACCTACCAGGCCCTCTCCCCATTGTATCTTTTTATCGAGATACTTTTTACGGTCGAAGGCATAGGCCGCTTTCAACTCAAAAAAGGTATCCTCCGGGTCGTTGTCATTTAAAAGGAATATCCCACCCTGGTTGGCATCCAGGTATTTTACCAGGTTGCTGATGATGGAATAACTCAGATCTTCCAGTTTATCATGGTTCCGCCTAAGCAGATCCGCAAACTGTGCAATTCCTTCATTGGCCCATCTTCTTTTTTCTTCCTCCTTTTCTCTCTCTTGGGCATCTTCCTTGGCCTGCTTCAGGCTGTCGCGCACCTGTATCAGGGCGGCGCCCAAACGATCTTCTTCGCTGTCGCTCGTAAGGCTGACATCAATATTGCCCCGGGCAA
>JAGXLL010000114.1 GCA_018334675.1 Bacteroidales bacterium
AATATGTTCGGTTCTACGGATCAGATAGTCGATCGACCTTCGGCGTTCTCTCAGGTAAAGCAGCAGAAGAAGGATGATCATGCCTGTGACCAGGCCAAATAAGACCCAGGACAAAACGGAAGTACCTCTGACCTGTCGGTTGATATCTGTTAGGAAGCCCTGCAGGTTATTCGACCGGCTTTTAAGGGTATCCTGCAGGGATTGATGCTGTTGATTTGCCAGGGTTTCAATTCTGCCTATCTGCTTAAGCGATGATGAGGATACGGCTTGAAGGCTGTCCAGCTGAGAGCTTGTGCTTTGTTCCATTTCATTTAGTCGGTAAAGCAGGATGTTGATGCGTTTTTTGATGTATTCGGAGTTTTCAAGCAATAAGCTGTCAGTGTCTTGTGAAATGCCCGTCTGCCATGTACATGTAAATATGGCTATAAATAATAGCAGCTGTTTCATACGCTTATCTTTTATTTAATGATTTGGCCGTATGGAACCTGCATGAAATAATCATGTCCTTGTTGTGTAAGTTCTTGGATGCAGGTTTCATATGGTTCTTTTTTTATTTAATTAATTGGTCATATGGAACTTACCATGACAAAATAATCATCTCCTTTTGTGATATTAATGATTATTTTGTCATGGACGTTTCAAAGAAAAAAAATACAAATCATAATCTATAATAGCAAAAATGTAAGCAAGAAGGTATCATTTCCTGCTTTATTAAGTATCAATATACATAGACCTTTGTGCTGAACGAAATAATATCTTATATTTAGGAACTTGGGTATTGATGCCCGGGGTGGGGAGGAAGGGGCGATGAAGTCTCTCAGGAGATGATCCATTCCCGGTAATTGTAGGGTGATATGACCCTGAATTCCGCATGAGGATAAGCCCTTCTCCAGGCAGAGGGCGCGCGGGCATGATTCCCTTCCAGACTGAAATGGTATCCGATCAGCTGATCCTGCCGCTCTTCAACCCAGTCCAGCTCTTGTTGATCATAGGTTCGCCAGAAATAGTTGTTCACCTCCAGGTTCCTGTATTGCTGCTGCTTGATGCGTTCGCTGATCAGATAATTTTTCCAGAGTTTGTCCACATCGTTGCGGATGCGTACCGGATTGAAATTGTTGATGAGGGCATTGCGTATGCCATTATCTATAAAGTAGAGGGCCGCATGCTTGCCCACTTCTTTTTTCAGATTTTTTTTATATCCCTGCAGCTGGTGAATAAGATTCATTCGGGTTAGTTTATCTATAAGGGATTCAATAGATTTGCGGCTTAACGAAATTTTCTGCTCCAACTCCCGGTAAAAGATCTCCTGCCCCACCATAAAAGACAGCATACGCAACAGTTGCATGTCCTTGCCGGTTTTTATCCTGTTTTCGTTCGGGTGCAAACCATGCTGGACATAATAATCCATGATCTGGGAAAGATAATGTTGCTTTTCCTTTTTGGTCTTCAGATGCAGCAGATGGGGGTAATTGCCGTATATCAGCCGCTCAGTCAGCAAGTCTTCTCTTCCCGGATTCTCATAAAACTGATGATATTCCACTTCAGTCAGGGGGTAGAGGTTGCAAAAAGGGAGGGGTTCATTCCTGTTGTTGCATGGTTCTTCTGATTCGAACGACAAGAGAAACCGGGTGTAAGGTGACTCGTCCATCAGTTTCTCGAGTGACTCCCTCAAAGGATAAAGCTGGTGTGCCTCATCTATGATAACAAAAGGGGGGAGCGAGCTACCCGAAGTCATGCGCCCGTTTTGAAGTTTCGTCCTTTCTTTTTCCTTACTGGCGTTCAGGTACAAACATTTTTTCCCGTATTGTTCTTTGATTTGTTTAAGAAGATGCGTTTTTCCGACACCCCTGGGCCCTATGATGGCAATGGCCTTTCCCGGATTTAACCTGCTTATCAGAAGTGGTTGCAGGTCCCTTGATATGGTCTTCATGATAGGAGGGTTTGAATCTTCATATATGTATTCAGATACAATTTACAACAACCTTTCCCCTAGGCCGCAGGCTGGCAAGCCATGTTCCTGGCATTTGTTGTTTCAGAAATGATCGATGGAAATATCCTACAATATATGAAAATTAGATATGTAATGGTAGTATCCGGGAGAATAATTCTTTTTACAGTTCCTATTTGCCATATTCGGCAGTTGACATGAAGAGGTTACTGCAGCGGTTCATATACAAAACATCCCAGTTCGGAGGGATGGTCACGAACCAGGCTGCCAGGTGGTAATTTTCTCAGCAATCCCATCATGGCAAAATCACCCCCGGCTGCAAAGGTAAAAAATATGCCCAGCAGCAGCCAGCCCATAGATCCTTCTGCCAGGGCATAGATGGCGGGAAGGATACCCATAATGATTCCCGGCATCAATCCGCCGGCTATATACCGGTTCAGTTTAAGCGGCTCTGTGCAATGGCAGTATGGGGCCAGCAATTTGGTCATGAATCCAAAATGTATGGAGCGAAAGCCTTTTTTACAGAAAAGGGCCCAGGTGATTCCGTGAAGGCCCTCATGCAGAATGATTCCACCGGCAAGGATGGCCAGTATCCAAAGTGGATTGTCGGGCATGGCTTGGCGGAAAGCATCAAGTGTGAGATTATCGGGCCACAGCAAAGCATAAGCCAGCAGGTATGTTGCCACCATCGGGCCTACCATCCGCAAAGCTTTACTGCTCACCTGGCGGGCGGGGATGATGATTTCTCTCTTTTCTTTATAGGGCATAGGAGGCATTACTTTTTTCCTGCAGGAACAAAAAATATCTTGTTATCGGCATGGAAAATATTGACTTCTATGTCGTAGAGCGCTTCAATGTTTTCTTTGGTAAGTATTTCCCTGCCTCCACTGGAGAATATCTTTCCTTCTTTCAGCATGATGAAATGCGAGCAATACTGAGCCGCCAGGTTCAGATCGTGAATGGCCACCAGGGTTGTGATGTTGTCCTGTGAGACAGATCCAAGCAGCTGGAGCACCTCCAGCTGGTGACGAAGGTCGAGGTTGGCAGTGGGTTCGTCCAGCAGCAATATTTCGGGTTGCTGGGCCAGGGCCCGGGCAATGAACACCCTCTGGCGCTGCCCACCGCTTAGTTTGTTGACATCCTTCATGGCAATATCCTCGATGTTCAATTGGTGGATAATTCGGGAAGTGATTTGCTTATCCTTCTCCCGGACGCGCCAGCCAATATAAGGTTTTCGACCCATCAGAACCGCATCGAAAACGGTGGCAGGAGGCGTATGGTTTGATTCCTGTGGTACATAGCCGAATGTTCGGGCCCGGGAGGGCCGGTCGAGGTGGTGGATGTCTTTTTCTTCAAGCAGGACCCTTCCTTTTTGAGGTTTCAGAATACCGTCGATGCAGCGCAGCAGGGTGCTCTTGCCCGATCCGTTGGGACCGACAATGGCTACAAAGGAGCCTTTGCCGATCTCTTCGGTGACCTCATCGAGTACGGGCCATCCGTTATAGCTGAAGGTGATGTTATGAATGGATAGATTCATCTGTTACTTTTTTGTTGTCATTACCAATATCCTTTTCCTATGCCTTTGATCAGCAGATAAAGAAACAGAGGAGCCCCGAGAAAAGAGGTGAGTATGCCCACCGGCAGCACCACCGGAGCAAGCAGGGTACGGGCAACCGTGTCGGATACCAGCAGGAACATGCCTCCAAAGAGGGCAGAGGCAGGGATGAGGAAACGCTCGTCTCCGCCGATGATCCGTCTTACAATATGGGGAACCACCAGGCCCACGAAGGCTATGATGCCAAAGAAGGATACCGCTATGGCAGTGGCCAGCGAGGCGGTGACCATACCGATGAGCCGGGTTCGTTCAACATGTACTCCCAGGCTCCGGGCTACCTCGTCGCCTGCATCCAGGGCATTGTAATTCCATCTATTGCGGATGAAGATGATCATGGCTGCTACCACTACCAACAGCAATATTTTGAAATCCCTCCAGGAAGCCCGCCCGATGTCGCCGAAGGTCCAAAAAACAACGGTCGAGATCTCGATGTCGTCGCCGAAATATTGCAGGCCCGTCATACCTGCCGAGAACAAGGAGCCCAGAATGATGCCCGTGAGAATCATTACTTCCGGTGTGGCTCCTTTATAGCGGGCCAGCAGAAAGATGATGCCGGTGCTGACCAGGCTCCAGAGAAAGGCTGAAACCGTGACGGTATATGGATTATCCAGCATCACCGGATTGGCATTGCCGCTTTGTGTGCTGCCGGCTCCCAGCAGGATAACTGCGAAAGCTGCACCAAAAGCTGCTGCATTAGAGATGCCCAACGTAAAGGGTGAGCCCAGCGGGTTTTTCAGGATGCTTTGCATGGCAGCCCCCGAAACAGCCAGGGCAGCCCCCGTGACAATAGCCGAGAGGATCCTTGGCAGACGTATGTTTACAATGATCTGATGCTCGATGGCTGTGGCCCGTGACCCCAGTACATCCAGTATCTCCTGTAAGCCAATGTCCGCAGACCCCATGATAATGCCGGCTACCGATGCCGCCAACAACAGGATCACGATGAAACCAATCATCATGTACTTTCTTCCCTGAGCCCGGGTGTAGCTCGTGTATACCTGCTGTAATTCCATCCGACTTATTTAGGATTCAATTTTTGTTCATTACCTGAAAGGACAAAGCTCCGTAACCTCCATACTCCGATTTGAGATCTTCATATACTCCCCTGCCCAGAAACTGCCTGTATATCTCATTAGCCTTTTCTGCCGGATCAACTCCTGCAAAACGACCGGGATACAGCACACTGCCAATATACCAGGCATTGGCCAGTACAGTACCGTAATTCGTTGAATACCAGTTGTAAGGATGCACTCCATAGATTTTGCTTTCCCTGAAGGCTTCCATCATCCTGAAATATTTCCTGTGTTGCCGGATGTCTTGCTCAACCAGGGCCCTGCCGGCCAGGTCGATGAAGATAACCTGTGGGTTCCAAACCATCAGCTGTTCCATGTCCAGCATCACCCCTTCATTGTTGGCGTAGTTTTTGCGCAATGGGCCGGCTAAGTTTTTAGCGTGGACAAAAGCAAACGATTCATAGTAGGGCGAGGTGGAGTTGATGCCATGTGTGCCCCGGTGTGAGAGACCTCCCAGGTATACCCCGGGCTTCTCCGGTTCAGGGATGCCCGAAGTCTTTTTTTCCAGGGTATCGGTCAGGGCATGATGATATTGGATCAGCTCCTCTGCCCGGCTCTGTTTATTCAGTACTCTGCCCATCAGCGTCAGAGCACTGTCCAGTACCCGCCAATCGCTGGTGGGATTGATATAATGAAGGGCCACCACCGGTATACCTGTCTTTTTCTGAAGCTCGTCGGCCTCTCCACGAGTGGTGTATGTTTTAAAGATCACATCAGGATCCCGCGCAGCAATCAGCTCAGGATCGCCAGTGAAGGCAGGCCCTATAGCAGGACGATCTTGCAATTCAGGATGGGCAAAGATGTAGGGCCTGCCCGTACGCTTTTCAATTTCTTCTACCCCGGCCACCCGATCGGTTACCTGCATATAAACCAGCAGGCGCAGAGCACCGGGACCAATACCCACAATGCTTTCTATCTTTGCCGGTACCTTTGTCTTCCTTCCCAGCATATCTTCTAC
>JAGXLL010000040.1 GCA_018334675.1 Bacteroidales bacterium
TCAAACCCAAAAACCGCAAACCCTATGAATCCAATAGCTCTTATAACTGGTGCCACATCGGGAATAGGAAGGGCCACAGCCCTGAAGATGGCGGGTAACAACTACGATGTGATTATTACCGGGAGAAGGGAAGAGCGGCTGGTAGAGCTCAAGAATGCCATCGAAAAAAGTTTTTCCTCGAAGGTGCATCTGCTGGCTTTTGATATCCGGGAAAAAGAAGCTGTTTCCCAGGCCATAGACAGCCTGCCTGAAAAATGGAAGGACATACAGGTGCTGGTGAACAATGCCGGGCTGGCAGTAGGTCTGAACCACATCCAGGACGGGGAGGTTGATGACTGGGAAAGGATGATCGACACCAACATCAAAGGACTGCTCTATATGACCCGCAGGGTAGCACCCCTGATGGTGGAAAAGGGCGACGGCCACATCATCAACGTGGGATCCATGGCGGGCAAGGAAGTATATGAAAAGGGCAATGTATATTGTGCAACCAAGCATGCCGTGGAGGCTCTGACCAAGGCCATGCGCATCGACATGCTGAAAGACAACATCAAAGTAACCAGCATATCCCCCGGGCTGGCGGAGACCGAATTCTCCATGGTACGTTTCAAGGGAGACAAAGATAAGGCCGATAAAACCTATAAGGGTTATACACCCCTAACCGGAGATGATGTGGCGGATGTAATCGTATTCACTATAAATCTGCCGGCACACGTCAACCTGAACAATATTGAGATCACCCCCCGGGCCCAGGCCAATTCATTTTACAAGCACATAAACGATTAGATCACATGTATTCAGCCGAGTACCTCCATGATTTCACTTACGGGCTGTTCCGAAAGATCGGTTGCCCGGAGCAGGATGCCGCCACCCTGGCAGATGTACTGCTGGCTGCCGAAAAACGGGGAATATCCTCCCATGGTATGATCCGAATCAAGGATTACTATCAGATGTGGGAGAAAGGGCGGATCAACATCCAACCGAGCATCCGGGTTTTGAGGGAGACACCGGGCACTGCCGTGGTCGATGGCGATGGTGCCTTTGGTATGGCAGCAGCCAAAAGATCCATGCAGATCGCCATTGATAAAGCGCTACAGGTAGGTACCGGCTGGGTCACCACCCAAAACTCCAGTCACTTCGGTATTGCCGGTTATTATTCCATGATGGCCCTGGAACAGGATATGATCGGGATCGCCATGACCAATGCCAACCCACTGGTGGCCCCGACCTACAGCAAAAGTCGTATGCTGGGAACCAACCCCATAGCCGTAGCCATTCCGGCGGGTGATCACCCCCCTTATGTAGCCGACTTTGCCACCACACCCATCGCCCGGGGCAAACTGAAGATCAAAGGCCAGCAGGGCGAGCGGATCGCGGAAGGATTCGTTCAGGACGCAGAAGGCCATCCTTCCACAGACCCCGACATCATCAAACAAGGCGGGTCCATCCTCCCGCTGGGAGGCGACCACCTGCATGGCAGCCATAAAGGATACTGCCTGAATTCCATGGTGGACATCTTCTCGGCTGTTTTCTCGGGTGCCAACTTCGGGCCCTTCGTGCCGCCCCAGGTGCCCTACCTTGAAGCGCCGGATAAGCAGACCGGCAAAGGCCTGGGACACTTCTTCGGAGCCATGCGCATTGATGCTTTCCAGGAGAAGGAAACCTTTAAGCAACGCATGGACCAATGGATAGAAACCTTCAGGCAGTCGGAGAGTGCGGAAGGTCAACCGCCGGTATTGATCCCGGGTGACCCGGAACGGGCCATGGAAACCCAGACTGCCCGCGAAGGCATCGAACTGATCGATGCCGTGAAAAAAGACCTCAGGGAGGTGGCTGGATCCCTTGGCCTGTCATTCGACATGGAGTGACCCGGACGGTAATAGTCGGGCTGAGCCCCATCATAAGCCAAAAAGACGCTCATAGTGCATGCTCAGATGATTGTCCAGCCATTGATAATGATCCTGGATCTTCTTGCGGTCTATGCCTTGCCTGCGCCATAGCGAGAGCTTTTCACCGGTCGTTTTCATGATCTGATCTTCCACAGGCCTGAGCTGCTGAGTAATACCCGTATGGCTGCTGTTATACAGAGCGGTCAGGTTCATGTAATCCGGTCCCGACCCCCTCTCTATGGGAAAAACCCTTTTCTTAAGCTGAAGGGCTTTTTCACAAAGAGGCGCTTTTCCCAAATCATTGCCCGTTAATAGATCAGGTAGCGACCCGCCGCCCTCGACCCATAAGGGACAGGCTACTGTAGTCATCGGGTATCCAAGCAAGGTCCACATGGTAGTGAACTCCGGAGACTCCCCTTCTTTCACCCCATGAATAACAACTGCTGAAGCACTGCTGTGCCGGATGATCATATCCCCCGCATGAATAAAATGGGGATGCCTGTCGCTTTGAAGGGCCACCTTTTCATAATCCTTGTTAAGCAGGGAATGGTAGGTGGATCGGGAAAATTCCTGCAGGATCGTCCCTACATCAAGCCCACCGGCGGCATCGGCCATGTCAAAAAGATCACTGGCATTCTGATACCGGATGTAGCCATGCCCCTGATCTTTCTTCCCCCGGTATGAAAAGTTGGTTCGGATGATGTAGCCGTGAGGAGCCAGCTTGGAATCGTTCACATCGTATTTGACGAAATCATGATTATCCACTTCATAGTAGGCTGCTCCACCCTGGGCATCCATCACCCCAAAACTGGAGGCAACCCCCAGGGGCTTATCCATGTCCCGCAGCATCTGCTCAAAATCAGCCAGGGTGGCGCACTGCTGCAAAGCTTGTTTCATCACATATCCCTCCCGTCCTTCAATTTCCGATGTATCGTCAAGGTTTACGTCATACAGGGCGGCATTCATGATGGCAAAACCGGCCCTGTTGGTTCCGGCCCAAACCATTGTGCCCTGAAGATCATCGGAATTGACCAGCCCAATATACGGATATGTTCCATCTTCAAAATAAACCAGTCTGTTGTTCAGATGGTCTGTGTCGCGGTGTTTCCACAGTACAGGTCTTCCATCCGGCGTGTATTTCCCGCTTATTATTGCTGTGGTACAGGAAATAGCCGGGAGGCTTATAAAAAGTACGGCTAACAGAAGGGTGGTTGGCTTGTAAATCTTCATGATATGGGGATTTGGAATTAATGACAGCAGATTCGGTGAATACAACCCATTCAGGGAATGAAATGCTGATCAAAGATAATGGAAAAATCCGCATGCAAAAAATCCTTTCCAAGTCTAGTTCAGCCCTTATCTTGCATAATAGGGTTATTTTATTTATTTTTGAACCCATAATCGAAGCGATTGCCAAAAACAGAATCCGCCTGCCAATAGGTTAGCTGTCAATACATTGAACACCTGTTCTGTAACAACTAAAGGGCAAACCATTTCGCTGTTAAATTGTCTTAAAAAAGATGAATAATAATCAGGAACACAAAGTACTTGTGGTAAAGTACGGTGGTAATGCCATGCTGGATGACCAAATCACTTCAGGTATCCTGGAGAAGCTGGCCAATATGGCCCGGAAGGGATACCGTGTGGTAGTGGTCCACGGGGGTGGTCCTTTTATCGAGGACAACCTGAAGATGGCGGGTATCGAGAGTGAATTTGTTGGCGGTCACCGCAAAACCACGGAAGAAGCCATGAAGTATATTGAGATGGCCTTGAAAGGCCATGTCAACAGCAAACTGGTGCGGATGCTTAACGGGAAAGGCCTGAAGGCCGTTGGCCTTTCAGGAAAAGACGGCAACATGGTAAGGGTTACCAGGAGGTATCATAGGGACGAACAGGGAGCAAAGGTTGATATTGGTTTTGTAGGGGATATTGAACGCATCGATGGCTCCCTGCTGAATCTTTTGATGGCCCATGGATATGTGCCCGTGGTATCGACCATTGCTTCCGGGGAGGAAGGCGATGACTACAATGTGAATGCGGATATGTTTGCCGGTCATCTGGCCGGCGCCTTACAGGCCGATCACTTCATCATGCTCACTGATGTGGATGGGCTGATGGGTGATATCAATGACCCTGGCTCACTTATCAAATCCCTGAGATTGGATGAGATTGAAAAATTAAAGGGCTCAACCATCCAGGGAGGAATGATACCCAAGACCCGGGCATGTGAGATCGCCCTTGAACAGGGGGCTGCCTCGGCTGTGATCACCAATGGAACCAGGCCGGATGCTTTGCAGCAAAGCATCCTGAATCCCGAAAATGCAAGGGCAACGCGGTTTGTCCGTTAGATCTACAAAATACATCCTTTTATCACGCATCCCAAAAATCACTCCTATGAATAGCCACTCTTTCATTGACTATCAAGAACTTGATCATCAATACTACCTGCCGGTTTTCAAGCGATTGCCGTTAACCCTGGTTCGGGGCAGGGGCAGTCGTGTTTGGGATGATCGGGGCAACGAATACATTGATGTAATGGCCGGGATAGCCGTGAACAGTGCCGGCCATTGCCATCCGCACATTGTGGAAGCCATTCAGAAGCAAGCGGCCGAGCTGATCCACATCTCAAACTTCTTTATCAGCAAACCGCAAATGTTGCTGGCGGAGAGGCTGGCTCGGCGATCCGGTATGGACCGGGTATTTTTTGCCAACAGCGGAGCCGAATCGAACGAGGGGGCCATCAAGATCGCCCGCAAATATGCCCATCATCACAAACGGGGCGGGGATATCATCTCCTTTACCGGCTCTTTCCATGGCAGGACCATGGCAACCATTGCCACAGGGAAGAAGAAGATGCAGGAAGGTTTTGAGCCCATACCTAAAGGATTCCGGCAGGTTGAGTTCAACAACCTGGAAGCCCTTCGCAATGCCATTGACCCGGATGTGGCAGCCATCATCATTGAACCGGTGCAGGGAGAAGGGGGCATACATCTGGCTGATCCATCCTTTATGAGGGCTTTACGGGAAATCTGCGATGAAAAAAACATCGTGCTGATCTTCGACGAGATACAATGCGGCATGGGCCGAACCGGGTATTTCTTCACCAAAGAATACTTTGGGGTGGAACCCGATATACTCACCGCTGCCAAGGCATTGGGGGGTGGCGTGCCCATTGGAGCCATCCTGACCAATGAAAAAGTAGCCGGCACCCTGGAGGCAGGCGACCATGGCACCACATTCGGCGGCAATCCGCTGGTAACGGCAGCCGCCCTGGCCACCATCGAGGTGATCGATCAGGAAGACCTGATGGCAACAGCCTGGGAAAAAGGAGAATGGCTGAAACAACAAATACAACAAAACAAAACGAAACCCTATGGCATCCGGGAAGTGCGGGGGCTGGGCCTGATGGTCGGCATTGAATTCGAATTCGAGACCAAGCCGCTGATGCAGAAGATGCTGGAAAAAGGGGTGCTGGCCAATGCCACGGCCGAAAACGTGCTTCGCCTGGTTCCACCCCTAAACATCCCATACGAAGACCTTGAAAGGACCCTGGAGGTCATGTATGAATCCATAAAAGAAATCCGATCCATATGAAAAAAATTGCTATTATAGGTGCTACCGGATACACCGGTTCGGAGCTGGTCCGCCTGCTCACCCATCATCCACAGGTGGAGATCGTGCTGATCACATCCGAAACCCATCAGGGAAAGCGCTTCTCCGATATCCATCCCCAGTTCAAGGGCATATGTGATATTGAGCTTCAATCGGCCGAGAAGACCGGGGAGTACCAGCCGGACCTGGTGTTTCTGGCCCTGCCCCACGGCGTTTCGATGGAATACGTCAAAAAGTGGCAAGATCATCCCTTCAAGATCATCGATTTGTCGGGCGATTTTCGGTTGAGCGATCCCCGGGTTTATTCCGAGTGGTACCATCAAGAACACAGCTATCCCGGGGGCTTTCAAAAGGCTGTCTTCGGACTGCCCGAGCTATATCGCGAGCAAATTCGCAACAGCCGGCTGACAGCCAACCCGGGCTGTTTCCCGACAGGTGCCATACTGGCCGCTTACCCGCTGTTGAAAGAAGGAATGGTAGATGCCCGAAGGCTGATCTTCGACTCCAAGACCGGTGTAACCGGAGCCGGCGTAAAGCCCAAGCTGGTCACCCATTATCCCAATGTAGGGGATAATTTTAAGCCCTATGGAATCCAAAAACACCGGCACACCATTGAGATACAGGAAACACTCGCATTCAGCTCCGGCCGGGAGGTAACGGTGCAGTTCACCCCCCATCTCCTGCCGGTAGACCGGGGTATCCTCACCTCCCTGTATGCCCTTCCTGTAAAGAAAATATCCCGGAAACATCTGGAGCAGATATATAAGACATACTACCAAAACGAGTATTTCATCCGGCTCAGGCAGGAGGCTCCCCAAATCAAGCATGTACGGGGTACCAACTATACCGACCTCTCCGTTTTCTATGACAGACGCACCGATAACATCATGGTCTTTACCGCCCTGGACAACCTGGTTAAAGGAGCTGCAGGGCAAGCCATACAAAACATGAACATCATGATGGGGCTGGAAGAAAAAACTGCCCTGGAGCTCATTCCCCTGATGCCTTAAATTCACCATTCAAAACATTTCCATTATGAATCAGCAAACAGTCAATTCAGACGATCTTTTAAATAACCTAACCAACGTGAAAGGGATTAAATGCTGGGGGGCACATACCGGCATTAAATCCATGCGCAGGGATCTGGCCATCATCTATTCGGAACAACCGGCCAATGCTGCTGCCACTTTCACCCAGAATGATGTGGTGGCCGAACCCGTAAAGCTATCCCGAAAGCATATTGCAGATAACCACGCCCAGGTAATCGTGATCAATGCCGGCAATGCCAATGCAGGAACTGGTGAACAGGGTTATCAGGGTGCCGAGGCCATGGCAGGCACCACTGCCGAAGCCCTGGGTATCGACCAGGAGCTGGTGCTGGTGGCTTCCACCGGCCTCATAGGTGAACCTTTCCCCACCGGCGACATTGTGGCAGGTATCAAGGAGAACATCCCCAAGCTCAGCGACAGCCCTAAAGCCGGAAGCTTTGCGGCTAATGCCATCCTTACCACCGATACTTTTGCCAAAGAGGGTCATATCAGCTTCGAGCTGGATGGAAAAGAGATCAACATAGCCGGCATTGCCAAGGGCTCGGGGATGATCCATCCCAACATGGCAACCATGCTGGCCTTTATTGTGACGGATGCCGCCATCGAAAAAAAGCTGCTGGACCGTACTGTAAAAAAAGCTGTTGACCGGTCCTTCAATATGATCACCGTGGATGGGGACACCTCCACCAACGACATGGTAGCCGTGCTGGCCAATGGCATGGCCGGCAATAAGGAACTCAAGTCGGAACAGGATCCCCATTTTGCCCGATTCGAGGAACACCTCTCGGAGATGTTGATGCACCTGGCCAAGCTGATTATCTCCGATGCGGAAGGTGCTTCGAAGTTCGTCGAATACCGGGTGACCCATGCCAAATCCTATGAGACAGCCAGAAAGATCGCCCGGGCCGTTTCGGATTCCCTGCTGGTTAAAACCGCCATGTTTGGGAGAGATCCCAACTGGGGCCGCATCATCATGGCCGCCGGCAATGCCGGAGCCAACTTCGATGCCAAAACGGTTGACCTCTACATGGGCAATGACAAAGAACTGGTACAGGTGCTGGAAAAAGGCACCCCCAAAGATTTCAACAAGAACCTGATGAAAAAACTCCTCCGGGAGTCGCACATTCGGGTCCATATGGCCCTGAACACCGGTCAGGAAGAAGCCACCGCCTGGGGCTCCGACATTACCACGGATTATGTAATGTTCAATTCAGTTTATACCACCTAAGAAATGCGTGAATGAGGCGAAGGCGAAGGCTGAGGCTAAGAAAAAAATAGAGGGATAAAATGATTGAATTGTTATATTGTTGAAAGAGTTGAATGTTAGAAGAGTTGGAGGTTTGATGTTGAACGTTGAAGTTTGAAAATTGACATATTGGCAAAACAATTTAACAATTTGACAATTTGACAATCTTCTCTCTTCCTCAACCTTAGCCTTTCTTTTCAACCATTTGACCATTCAACCATTTAACAATTTGACAATGGAACAATGGAACAATTTGACACTTGAACCATCTTCTTTTCTTCCTTCGCCTCAGCCTCAGCCTTAGCCTTTATTCTATTATTGTTGTATCTTCGCCCTGGCCATGATACGAAAAATCATCCACATCGACATGGATGCCTTTTACGCATCCATTGAGCAACGCGATAACCCGGAGCTAAGGGGTAAGCCCGTCGCCGTTGGCAAGGGCAGTGAAAGGGGTGTGGTGGCTGCTGCCAGCTATGAAGCACGCAAGTATGGGGTGCATTCAGCCATGTCATCGAAAGTGGCCAAAGATAAATGTCCCCACCTGGTCTTCGTGGCCAACCGGATGGCAATCTACAAAGCCGTTTCGACACAAATCATGGAGATCTTCCTGGATTATACCGAGCTGGTGGAGCCCTTGTCGATTGATGAAGCCTTTATGGATGTCACCGAAAACAAGAAACATGTGCAAAGCGCCACCTTCATCGCCCGGGAGATCAAGGAACGCATACGTGAGACAACGGGTTTAACAGCCTCAGCGGGTGTCTCGATCAACAAGTTCCTGGCCAAGACGGCCTCCGATTATGATAAACCCGACGGGCTTTATGTGATCAGGCCTGAAGAGGCGGAAACTTTTGTTGAGGACTTACCCATAGAAAAGATCCATGGTGTGGGTAAAGTAACAGCCGGTAAGATGCATCGCCTGGGCATCAAAACGGGCAGAGACCTGAAAAAACAATCTCTGGCCTGGATGAACCGGCATTTCGGTAAGGTTGGACTGCATTATTACAATATATCCCGGGCCATTGACGAGCGGCCGGTGAACCCCCAACGCATACGCAAATCGGTTGGAACGGAGAGGACTTTTGAAAAAGACCTGCAGGAAAATTTTGAGATCATCACAGCCCTGTATCACATTGAGAAGGAACTGATACGCCGCATGGAAAAGTCGGGTTCCTTCGGTCGCACAATCACCCTGAAGGTTAAATTCAGTGATTTCAGACAAATCACCCGCAGCAAAACCATGGAGGATCCGATTGTTGATTTTCAGACCCTGCATCATAATGCCAAAGAGATACTGGCAGGGATCAACCTGCAGCAAAAGAAGATACGGTTGCTGGGTCTTTCTCTGTCACAGCTGGATCAGAAAAAAGGCGGACAGGCTGTTCAGCTGGAGCTGGATTTTTAACGATTGGTTCTATGGACCAGATCATAAAGGGCTTCTTCGAGGTCGGGATGGGAAAATTCAAAGCCCCGGTCCTCCAACCTCCCGGGCAACACTTTCTGCCCCTGCAGCATCGTCTCCCGGGCCATATCGCCAAAGATGGCTTTGAGGACAAATCCAGGCACATGGAACCAAGAGGGCCGGCCCATGACCTTCCCCAGCGTGCTGGCAAAATCTTTCATCTTTGCTGGATGGGGGGAGGTCAGATTATAAACACCGGATGAATTATCGGCCTCCAGCAATTCAACGATTGCTCTCACCTGATCATCTATGTGTATCCAGGAAAGCCACTGCTCGCCGCTACCCAGATGCCCCCCTGCAAAAAACCTGAAAGTTTGCATCATTCGGGGTAAGAGCCCCCCTTCCTTTCCCAGCACCAGGCCCGTTCGGATGAATACCTTGCGGGTGTTGCGGTCGTCCACATTACGTACCGAATCTTCCCATTGCTGGGTGACTATGGGGAGAAACCCTTCGCCGCAGGGCATACCCTCGCGAAAGGTATAACTGGGGTGAAAACCATAATAACCAATAGCCGAACCTTGTATTAACAGATAGGGCTTATCGTGGCTTCTGTTCAGGGCAAAGCTGATGGCCTTGCCAATATTGACCCGGCTGGAGAGGATCTTTCTTTTTTGCTCGCTACGCCAGGGCTTAGCAGCAAGATTCTCACCCCCCAGGTTCACAACGGCATCCACTTTATGGGCATATTCCTGCAAGACGATATGCTCATTGCTCCTCCATTGCACAATCTGTGCATCACCCTTGAGTATCTCGCGGGCCCTTTTTTCATTGCGGGTAAAAACATACAGCTGATGTCCCCGTTCCACCAATTTGTCATATAAATGCCTGCCTATAAAGCCAGTGGCTCCAATTAATAATATCCTCATGTTTCCTATTTTTTTAATGCTTTGCGATAGGTATCCAATGCTCTTTCTCTTGCAAATTTATGATCCACGATGGGATTTCTATAATTCCCGGATAAAAACTCCGGCACCCACTTGCGAATATAGGCTCCCTCGGGGTCAAACCGTTGAGCCTGCCGCATGGGATTGAAGATTCGGAAATAAGGAGCGGCATCGCAACCCGAGCCGGCAGCCCATTGCCATCCTCCATTGTTGGAGGACAACTCATAATCCAGCAATTGGCCGGCAAAATAAGACTCTCCCCAGCGCCAGTCAATCAGCAAATGCTTGGTCAAAAATGAAGCCGTAACCATCCTGACCCGATTGTGCATATAACCCGTTTCATTAAGCTCACGCATACCAGCATCCACCAGGGGATAACCGGTTTGTCCACTGGCCCAGGCCTGGAAATCCGCTTCATCATCGCGCCACTCTATCTCATCATAAGCAGGTTTGAAGGATTGATCCACTACCCGGGGAAAATGCCACAGGATCATCATATAAAAATCCCGCCAAATCAGTTCATTCAGCCATGTCTCATTCAACTCTACCGCTTTCGCGATGGCCTGACGAATGCTCAGGGTGCCGAATCTCAAATGCATCCCCAGACGGGTTGTACCCTCCACAGCAGGATAATCGCGCCAGAGATGATAATTTTGGATCACCGATTCATCCATCTTTGAGGAAGGGAAAGCCCTGTCCGACCTTTGAAAACCCATCGAAGCAAGTGAAGGCATATCCATCGGGGAAGTCCGGTAATAGGCATCTGTATAATTCTCTGCTTCAAAAAACTTCAGGGGGGTATCCCCGAACACCTGCTTCCACTTTCTCATATATGGGGTATATACCGTATAAGGCTTGCCGTCCTGCTTGAGGACCTCATTGCCCTCAAAGATCACCTGATCCTTAAAAGTCCTCACCTCTACCCCATGCCCTTGCAACAATTCCTGTACCTGCTGATCACGACCGGTGGCATAAGGCTCGTAGTCGCGATTGAAAAAGACCCCATGCATAGGATAAAAACGCAAAAGCTCCCGGAAAACTTCCACAGGCTCACCATAACGCACAAGCAGGGAAGAGCCTATCTCCTGAAGTTGTTTCCTCAGATCCAAAAGGGTATCATATATAAAAGTGATCCGCGCATCCCCTGAATCCTCCAACTCATCCAGAATCTGACTGTCAAAGATAAACAAAGGCAACACAGCCTGCCGCTCCTTCAGAGCCCGATATAAAGCCTGGTTGTCGTTCAGGCGCAGATCTCTCCTGAGCCATACAAAGGTGACCTTTTCCATCAATATTGCGTTTTGGGGTTCAAGTTAGCAAATTGTTTAATATTTTAAAAGGTCTTTTAAACCCTTCCATTATATTTGTGATCATAAACAGGGCCAAAAAATGGCTTTCCAATGCCGTTATACAAGTTTCTCCAGTCGCCTGTTCAACATGTACATCCCGGTGTAGCCCGTTGCTTCCCATTATCCATTATCTGTCAGGGGCTGAAAAGACCTGCATGCATGTCTAATGAAATCACGAGTATTTTAAACAAAACAAAAAATGAATTGTTAAAGGATATGATAGTAAACTGACGAGCATCAATCCATCTTAAAAGTCTCTTACTATTTTTCATCTATTAACAAGTTTAAGGGCATGGCGCGCTATTCAATCAGAGAATTAGAAAAGTTATCGGGAATCAAAGCCCACACCATACGAATTTGGGAGAAGAGATACAACATTGTTCAGCCCAAAAGAACCCAAACCAATATCCGGTATTATTCGGAGAAGGATCTGAAGAAGCTGTTGAATATTGCCATTCTTAACCGGCAAGGGTGGAAGATATCTGAAATAGCCAGGCTCTCCAATGAGAACCTCACCGATAAGGTGATGAAATTCACCTACAATTCCCAGGATGTGGAAAGCCAGATAGAAAAGATGGTCATCGCCATGGTGGATCTGGATGAGGCCAAGTTTGATCAGATCCTCTCCAATGCCATTATGCATGATGGATTCGAACAAACCATCATCAAACTCATATTCCCCTTTTTCGAGAAGATTGGTCTGCTGTGGCAAACCGGCTCCATCAATCCAGCCCAGGAACATTTCATATCCAACCTGTTCCGCCAGAAACTCATGGTGGCCATCGACAACCTGATGATCCCGGATAAGAAAAACGCCAGGAAATTCATTCTCTTCCTCCCGGAAAATGAATTCCATGAACTGGGCTTGCTTTTCTACAATTACCTGATCAAAAAAGCCGGACAAAGCGTGATCTACCTGGGAAGCTCGGTTCCCTTCAACGACATTATAGAAACCAACAAAATGATCCAGGCCGATTACCTGTTTACTTCCATCACCACCTGCCTGACCGGTGAAAAGGTGGATCAATATGTACGTGATCTGGCCACTACTTTTCCCAAACAGGATATTTTCATCACCGGCATGAGAATTTTTGAAACCGACATGAATTTGCCTTCCAATGTTGAAAAGATCTCTTCCCCCTTGAGCTTCAACGAACGTTTGCCCAATCTCTGAGGCCCCTTCGACGCACAACCTAAAACATTCATTTTTTCTCATCTGCCTGGCCCTCCACTAAATTGAATTAAACATTCATCTTGACATGAAAGACACTGCCGGTCTGAAGCCGGGCCTGATTCTTGACTACCAGCTCTTTAGTTTTGTTTAACCTTTTTACCGTTCATTACACGAATTTTCAAACATTTTTTTGGCTTATTTATTATTTATAACGAAAAGGATAAGAAGACCTGTAACTCCTATTTAACAGTCATTTAATCCGAACACAGTGTTTAGAATGGGTTGCATTTACCAAATTTAATTTAATAAAAATTTGGCATCGTGTTTAAAGTTTTATTAAATTTGTTTAAACATTCACATCAAAAACCACAGAGCTATGACAGCAGTAGAATTTAATCAGCAATTAATAAAACTCGAGGATAAACTGGAGCGGTTTGCCATGAGTTTAACCTCCGATCATGAAGAAGCCAAGGATTTGTTGCAGGAAACCTACTACAAAGCCATTGCCAATCGCGATAAATTCATTGGATATTCCAATCTTAAAGCGTGGACTTTTACGATCATGAAGAATACCTTCATAAACAATTACCGGAAGAAACAGAAGGAGAACACGCACAATGATAAGACAGAGAACAACTATTTCCTGAATCAGGCTGAAGACCGGGCACCAGTAAGACCCGACAGCGAATTTGCCATCATCGAGATCAACAAGAAGATTCAGGAGTTGCCCGATGAGTTCCGGGTACCTTTCAAATTGTTCCTCTCGGGTTACAAGTATAAAGAAATTGCCGAGCAGCTGAATCTAAAGATCGGTACCGTTAAGAGCCGCATATTCTTCACCCGTAAGAAACTCTCTGAAAAGCTTCAAGGCTACTGAGATCATAAGCATACCACAATAACACACCAGGAGGATGCCGGATTGACCGGACATCCTCCTTTATATTTTATGGGGTGCCGCTATGGCGACTCTGTTTTAAGATAATGGATACTTTGAGGGCATTGAAGTTACAGGAAGCCAAAAAAATGTATTATTTTTGTGGATCTTCAAAACGGCAAAAGATGGATCATAAAGCAGGATTTGTCAACATCATAGGAAACCCGAATGTGGGTAAATCAACCCTGATGAACATGTTGGTAGGGGAAAAGCTGTCCATCATTACCTCGAAGGCTCAAACCACCCGGCACCGGATTCAGGGGATCGTCAGCGGTGAGAATTTTCAGATCATCTACTCCGACACACCGGGTATTTTGAACCCCCACTACAAGTTGCAGGAGAAGATGCTTCGTTTTATCGATATCGCTCTTGAGGATGCCGACATCCTGCTTTACATCACCGATGTCAAGGAGAAGTATGACAAGAACAAACAATATCTGGACCGCATCAACCGGGCTGATGTACCGATCATTCTTGTGATCAACAAGATTGATCTGGAACAGGAGCAAGAGGTGGAAAGGCTGGTTCAGCTCTGGAGGGAGGTGCTTCCCAAGGCATGGATCGTCCCTGCATCGGCCTTAAAGGGCAACAATCTGACGGCCCTCTATGAAAAAATTCTGGAGCTGCTGCCGGAAAGCCCCCCTTACTATCCACACGATGCCCTGACCAACAAGAGTGAACGTTTTTTCGTCTCGGAGATCATCCGGGAAAAGATCTTTATGCAATATAAAAAGGAGGTCCCATACTCCACCGAAGTGCTGATTGAGGAATTCAAGGATCAGGAAAACTTGCTGAGCATCCGCGCCACGATCTATGTCTTGAGGAGAAGTCAGAAAGCTATTATCATCGGAGCCGGCGGGGAAGCCATCAAGAAAATAGGCATGCAGGCGAGGGAAGAGCTGGAACAACTTTATGAGAAGAAAGTTTTCCTGGACCTCTACGTCAAAGTCCATAAAGAATGGCGGGACAAAGAGGGATTTTTAAAATCATCCGGATATAACATCTAAGCCTATGATGCTGGAATTGGAAAAAAAAGTCTATATCTACTCGGTGGAATCCATCGGATACGCACGTTCCCTTGAGAAGCTGGCAGAACAAAGCGAGCTGGCCGTTCAGTTCCGGGAGGCTGCCGGGCGGATATACACCTTGCTGACCGATGCACTCGAGGCGGAAGAAAACCAGGAACTTGCCAATCTCTTCCGTGAAAGCCGCGACCGGGCTTCAGAATCACGCAAGTACCTGGAACAGACCCGGAGTGAAGATGCCGGGCTACAGGAAAAGAAAAAGGAACTAACCGCTCTTATAGATGACATCCTTGCCCGGATGGATGAGATTGAGCAAAGACTAATTTACTGATCATGCCGAACAACACCGTTGCCATCGTAGGCCGCCCCAATGTGGGTAAGTCAACTCTTTTCAACCGATTTATCGAGTCACGTGAGGCGATCGTCGATGAGGTCAGCGGTGTCACCCGCGACCGCCATTATGGGGAGGTGGAATGGGAAGGTAAGATCTTTAACATCATCGACACCGGGGGGTATGTTCAACACAGCGACGACATCATTGAATCGGCCATTCGGGAACAGGTTACCCTGGCCATCGAGGAAGCAGCCCTGATCCTCTTTGTGGTCGATGTAATAAGCGGGATCACCGATCTGGATGAAGCAGTAGCCGAAATGCTTAGAAAAACGAACAAAAAAGTGGTGGTGGCAGTCAATAAGGTCGATAACCTCCAGCGGCGTTACGATGCCAATGAATTTTACGGTCTGGGGCTGGGCGATCCCTTTTGCATCTCCTCTTTGCATGGAAGTGGAACGGGCGACCTGCTGGACGAGATCGTGCAGCATATTGAGGCCCATGAACGACCGGAAGAGGAGGAAGAGCTGCCCCGATATGCCGTGGTAGGACGTCCCAATGTGGGCAAATCTTCCCTGATCAACAGCATGATCGGGGAGGAAAGGAACATTGTTACCCCTGTCTCTGGTACGACCCGTGACTCCACATATACCCGTTACAAAAAATTCCACCATGAGTTTTTCCTGGTCGATACGGCAGGGCTAAGAAAAAAAGGGAAAGTGCATGAAGATGTGGAATTCTATTCAGTGATGCGGGCCATACGCACGATAGAACATGCCGATGTATGCCTTCTGATGATCGACGCCACCCAGCGCATCGAATCACAGGACCTGAACATCTTCGGGCTTATACACAAGAACAAACGAGGATTGGTTCTGTTGGTCAACAAATGGGACCTGGTGGAAAAAGACAGCAAAACCGCAAAGGAATATACCCGCCAGATCCAAAACAAGATCGCGCCGTTTGTGGATGTGCCCATCCTGTTCATATCGGCCATCTACAAACAGCGAATCCATAAGGTCCTGGAGGTGGCTGAACAGGTCTACCAAAACCGGAAAAGAAGGATCACTACCGCCCGGCTCAACAAAGTCATCCGTGAGGCGGTCGACCAGAATCCTCCTCCGGCCACCCGCGGAAGATATATACAAATCAAGTATGCTACCCAACTGCATACCCATGCCCCTGCATTTGCCCTTTTCTGCAATTATCCCCAGGCCATACGAGCCCCTTACAAAAGATACCTGGAAAATGTACTGCGCAAAAACTTTGATTTCTCGGGCGTTCCCATACAAATCTTCTTCAGAAAAAAGTAAAATCCGCAAATCTTTTTGCGAAACAAATAAATATTACTTAGTTTTGTCACAAGTAAAATGCATGCTTGCGCCATGAGCCAAAACTCAAAAAATTACAACTGCTTCTATTATTACTGGACTGTATATCAGATCCAAAACGGGATTGTTGTATGAGGCATGATTTTTTCCACAAGACAATGATCCCGGAGGCACCCTTCGGGATTTTTTATTTTCAGGCCGCCCCTGAACAGGATGGTGCGATCAACTTGTATTTTTATTATTATGGTGGACGATGCTGACGGGGTATGATCAATACTTACTTTGAATCTATATAAGCCCCGTCCTTGCACGGGGCTTTTTTTTTAACCTCAAACTATTACACTTATGGAATCGGAATTAGACTTAAAGCCCTTCCCCTCATCAGGGAAGGATCAGCGGGAAAAGCCCTTAATCATTGCCGGCCCTTGCAGTGCGGAATCTGAAGATCAGGTAGTCGCTACGGCTCGTGCCTTAAAAGACTACGGAATAGGTGTCTTCCGGGCGGGGGTGTGGAAACCCCGAACGCGGCCTGGCGATTTCCAGGGCATAGGCGAGGATGCGCTGCCCTGGCTGCAAAAAGCCCGGGAAGAAACCGGTATGCAGATGGCCACTGAGGTAGCCACCCCACGGCATGTAGAGCAAGCCCTGGCTCATAAAATTGACATCCTTTGGATCGGGGCCCGCACCACGGCCAATCCCTTTGCCGTGGAAGAGATCGCTCAGGCTCTGCAAGGACATGACATACCCGTCATGGTGAAGAATCCCATCAGTCCGGACCTTTCCCTGTGGATTGGCGCCATGGAAAGGCTCTCCAAGCGCGGCATAAGAAACATGGCTGCCATACACCGCGGCTTTTCCTGCCTTTCCAAAAGCGCTTACCGCAACCCACCTCAATGGGACATCCCCCTGCAGCTCAAAAAGAAGGTACCTGATATTGTTTTGTTACACGATCCCAGTCACATCGCAGGCCAAAGGCAACTGATATTCAAGACGGCTAAAAAAGCCATGGCTCTGAACATGGACGGGTTGATGGTTGAGGTACACCCGCAACCGAAACAGGCTTTGAGCGACAGCAACCAGCAACTGACTCCTGAAGGTTTTATGGGTATATTGCACAAACTGGGATTGGACGTGGAAACCAGTCCTACACATACCCGTGCCGAGCTGGAGTCGCTCCGATCCCGCATCGACTCGCTGGATGAAGCCCTGTTGGATATCGTGGCAAAAAGGATGCGGATCAGCCAGGAAATTGGTAACGTGAAGCAGCAACACCACATGGGTATTTTTCAGCGGGAAAGGTGGCAAAAAATGATATCCAAAAGAATAGCCAGGGGACGCCAGCGGGGCATAAGCAGGGAATTGATAGAGACAGTTTTTGAAAGCATACACCAGGAGTCGTTGGCACGCCAAAAGGCTCACCGATCTGAGGCGAAGATACACAGCACACCAAACAACAGACCATGAAGCTTCCTTCCAATTTACAAGCCAGGGTTCATCCCTCACGGCTCGAGGGTTCAACCGATGCTCCACCCTCCAAGAGTTATACCCAAAGAGCGCTGCTGGCATCATTCCTGGCAAAGGGAAGAAGCGAGCTGGTCCATCCGGGCGAAAGCGAGGATGAACGACATATGCTGGAGGCCATCCGGCAGCTGGGTGCCGCTGTTGAACCAACAAATGAAGGATGGGCCATAGAGGGTGATCCGACAGGCCTTGCCAATGAACGGGATCTCCACATGGGAGAATCGGGACTGGGCATCAGGCTCATCACCCCGGTAGCTGCCATGCTCCCCGGTACCACCACCCTGACAGGAACCGGCTCACTGCTACAACGTCCCATGGCGCCCTTTGAAGAAGCACTGCGTGAGGCAGGAGGACAATGCCGGACACAAAACGGTTACCTGCCCCTGAAGGTTCAGGGTCCCCTGAAGGGAGGCACCGTCCACCTGGATGGATCTCACGGCTCACAGTTCCTCTCCGGCTTGCTGTTTGCCCTCCCCCTTGCAGAAAAGAACTCCCGTATTGTCGTGGAGAACCTGCACAGCAAACCCTACATCGATATGACCCTGGAAGTGCTGAAGCAATTTGGCATTCAGATAAAAAACCACCAACACCAAACCTTTTACATCCCTGGCAACCAGGAGTATCGACCCACCCGGATCAAAATGGAAGCCGACTGGAGCAACGCCGCTTTCCTGTTAACCGGGGCCGCTATACACGGTGATATCACCCTGAAGGGGCTCAATGCTCAATCGGCCCAGGGCGACAGAAAGATCCTGGAGGCCCTTCACGACAGCGGTGTCCGTTGGACACAAAAACAGAGCACCTACTCCCTGTATTCCCCGAAGGAATTATCGGCTTTTGATTTTGACGCCACCGATTGCCCCGATCTTTTCCCTCCCCTGGCTGTGCTTGCAGCTTATGCCAAGGGGACCTCTTCCATCTATGGGATGCACAGACTCAGGCACAAGGAGAGCAACCGGGCCGAAGCACTAACAGACCTTCTCTCAGCCAATGGCATAGAAGCCGGCCAGGGAAATCACAACGAGCTGATCATCACAGGGAGGCAACCTGCCGGAGGAACCTTCGATTCCCGAAACGATCACCGCATAGCCATGGCTGCAGCCATACTCGCGCTGAAAGCCAGCAACCCCGTCGTGATACAACGTGCCGAAGCCGTCGGAAAATCGTTCCCCGCTTTTTATGAGATACTCCAAAAACTTCACGTGAAAATTCATTATCCGTCATGAACATCATTGTTATAGGGGCCGGAAGAATGGGCAGCTGGATAGCCCGTTTGCTAAGCAAAGAACACCATGTAGCCATCATCGACAAAAAGCCCGTTCATACCAACCAGAAACCTGATATAGTGCGGCTCAACAACTTTAAGGATATCCCCGCATTCCACGCCGATATGATCATCAACGCCGTTAGCCTGGATGCCACCCTGCCCGTTTTTCGCGAGATATTGCCCCTGGTCCATACCGACACCATCCTGGCCGATATGGCCTCGGTGAAAAACGGTATCACGCATTTCTACCAGGATTGCAAATGCCGTTTCGTCTCGACCCATCCCATGTTCGGACCCACCTTTGCCAATATGGAAACACTCCGGCATGAGCACGCCATCATAATCGAAGAATCGGACCGGGCAGGAAAAAAATTCTTTGAAGACTTTTTTCGTGAACTGGGCCTGAATATTCATTTCATGAACTTTCAGCAGCATGACCAAAGCATGGCCGGTTCCTTAAGCCTTCCCTTCATCCTGTCCATGCTCTTCGCAGGCAATGTGGATAATCGCCTGCATCCTGGCACCACCTGGGAAAAACACATGCAGATTGCCCGGGGATTGTTTTCTGAAGACGATTCCCTGCTATCGGAAGTACTGATGAACCCCTCTACTCTCGACAAGATAGAATGGCTGAGAGGAGAGCTCGGTCGTTTGGAGGAGACAATAGAAAAAAAAGACAAACAGGCCATGCTGCAGTTCATCCGTGACAAGCGTTCCAACCTTTCCCGGGAATGAAAGGCTTCCGCAGAGAGATCTTCTCCTCCTGACCTGTTGCCTGGAGCTACCCTTCCCAGGAGCCTGCACAAACCATTCACTTCCGATACCTCTCCCCATCACAGGCTTTTCCCGGACCATGAATCAAAATGACAATTTTTTTGTAATTTCGATGTCTCAGTTTTCAGATTCGAAGCTCCATCCTGTCAGGAAAATTTACCTGGCCAATGAAAGATTCGTATCTACCCCTTTTTGCAGCTTGATCAAACATTTAAATCCATTCCTATGAAATGCTTTCTTACCACCATCCCCATTATTTTGTTTTTCACCCTGACCGGTTTGTCCCAGGAAGAAAATTTCCGGGAACCCGATTATCAAAAAATCAAACAACAAGTAAACAACGCGGATTCCGATTTCTACTACCCCCGGTTATTTAAGAGATATCAAAACAATGATACCACCCTTCAGCATAAGCACTACCGGATGTTGTACTACGGCTATCTTTTCCAGCCTGAATACAATCCCTCGGAATCATCCCCTTACAGCGACAGCCTCCGTGCCATTTATCAAAAGGATACACTGCAAAAAGCCGATTTAGACAAAATCATCGAATTCGAGCGGCAGATACTGAAAAAAGATCCTTTTAGTCTGCGCGATCTGAACACCCTGGCCTATGCCTATGCTCAGAAAAACAATAAACAAATAACCAAGCGTCTGGATTATAAAATCAATCTGCTGATAGAAACCATCCTTTCTTCAGGAGACGGCTTGGAAGAAGAGACTGCCTGGCATGTAACGGAACCATCCCATGAGCAAGACATACTCAATGTATTGGGCTTTCAGGCCGCCGGCGAAGAATCGCTCCGCGGAGAAGGCTTCGATTACATACGGGTCAAAAAAAACAAGTACGACATTGAGGGCTTTTATTTCAATGTGAGTCAACTATTAATAAATCAGGGCCGGCAATGATATACCTCACCCCTGCCGAAGCAACCTTTGCATAAAGATGGGCGTAAGATGGGCGTATAACCTTTAAACCCAACGCATCTATGAAAAACAAAGTATTGCTGGCTCTGGCCATCTTTGGGGCAGCCCTTTTCTTCACAGCCTGCGAGGAAGAAGAAAACAACAAGATCAATGATCCTTATCAACGCATCGAAGGAAAATGGAACATGGATCAGTTCTCCATGCGGGGTGATCCCATGCCTGTAGAGGGATCCTACTGGGAGTTCATGTACACCGATTCAGAAAACCCGCCCTACCAGGGAATCGACTCACTATCCCTTTACGAATCAGCAGGAACCTTTGAATATGAATTTTCAGAAGGTGAAGACACCCTGTTTGTCACCGACACCCTGCAGTATGGCGGCTACTTCGATGGCAAATGGGTGATTCAAAACTTCGAGGAGAGCTCCCTGGAGATGGTACGCGAGTATGATGATGAGTGGGCTGACACGCTGAAGTTCAGCAGACAATAGGCAAAATGCCTTGTCCTGTAAATAGAAGATCTTCTCCTGGCCTGTCAGGATATATGGCGCTGAAGAGGGGATGACCATTCTTACTCTTAATAAAGGGTCATTCAGGAATTCAAACCTGGATGGCCCTTTTTATAT
>JAGXLL010000041.1 GCA_018334675.1 Bacteroidales bacterium
GCTCTTCTGAGATGAGGTTGAGCTGTTTCATTACGTCGATGGTCTCGCACCAGCCCTTATAGCGGAAAGTACCCCGGAACATGGTTTTTGCCTCGGGGGTATCATAAATGTTGATGTAATTGATGGAGTCGCGGTTGGCGTATACCTCCAGCTCTCCTATATTGGGGAAGGGCACCATGAAAGTGTGTTTGAACAGGTCTTTGGAGGGAATGTTTACTTCCTTGCCATCCCTCAGGTAGCGGGCCGCATTGTTTCCGGCCTTGACAACGCCTTTCGGACTCCAGGAAAATTTGTATTTCAGGGGGTTGTCTGCCACTTCCGGTGCTGCCAGAGCCCCGGTAATCGAATAGAACTCTTCAATCTTTCCATTCTGCTGATGTACCTGGTCGATGATCTTTTTCGCCGACATATGGTCAATTCCCGGATCCACTCCAATCTCATTGAGGACCACGATGCCGGCTTCCCTGGCAGGCTGGTCAAGCTCTAGCATCTCGGGTTGCACATATGATGTGGTAACCATGTTTTTTTTATGCCTGATGCACATCTTAGCCGCCATGGCATGGTAGGCATAGGGCAGAAAGCTAACCGTCAGGTCATGGTCCCGGACCAGCGTATCCAGCGTGGCCTCATCATCCACCGTCCACTGTTTGGATTCTCCATTTTTCCGGTTGTTTAATATGTTTTCCGCTTTGCTTTTGGTACGCGAAGCAATGGTTACAAAAAAGCCATTCTTCAGCAGATAGTCTACCATGGGTTTAACGACCATTCCGGCGCCAAGGATCAATACTTTTTTCATAATGATGGGTTTTCAGGTTTTAGGATTAGGCGGGCGAATTTAAGCATTTTTCCCTGGTATAAAAAATTACCGCAGCTGTTACTCAATAGCTTTCTTTTTTCCGGTATACGCCTTCCTTGCGTGTTGAAGGATTGTTGATAAGTAGGGCAGGGCAGCGAAGAAATCTTTTTCCTGGTTGTGATTATTGTTATAAATTTGTTAGAAGCAATGTGCATTTAAATCATTACAAAGTGGCCAGGAAGAACAAGGAGAAAGCGGTTGAAACCCCATTGATGAAGCAGTATTTTCGCATTAAGAGTCAGCATCCCGATGCGATTCTGCTTTTCCGGGTGGGGGATTTTTATGAGACCTTTGGAGAGGATGCAGTTAAAGCCTCTGAGATATTGGGCATTACGCTGACCAAACGGGCCAATGGTTCGGCATCCTATGTGGATCTGGCGGGTATACCCTACCATGCCATCGATACCTACCTGCCCAAATTGGTACGCGCAGGCCAGCGGGTGGCCATATGTGAGCAGCTGGAAGATCCCAGTAAGACGAAGAAGATCGTTAAAAGAGGGGTTACCGAGATGGTAACACCCGGTGTTTCTTTTAATGATCATGTGCTGAACAACAAGGAGAACAATTTTCTGGCTTCGGTACATATGGAGAAGAGCATTGCGGGAGTAGCTTTCCTGGACGTTTCAACCGGGGAGTTTCTTACGGCTGAGGGCTCTTTTGAATATGTGGACAAGCTGCTGAATGGTTTTCAGCCTAAGGAGGTACTTTTTGAACGGGGCAACGGCCCTCGTTTTCAGGAAGTTTTCGGAGACCGTTTCTATACTTATAAGCTGGATGACTGGGTTTATACGGAAGAGAATGCCCGCGACAAACTGCTGAAACATTTCCATACCACTTCGCTCAAAGGTTTTGGTGTGGAAAATCTGCGTTATGGCATTGTAGCAGCCGGGTCGATCCTCCAGTATCTGGATATCACCCAACATGAACACGTCAGGCACATCTCCACCCTGGCCCGGATAGAAGAGGAGCATTATGTATGGCTCGACAAGTTTACCGTTCGCAACCTGGAGCTTTTCCAAACGTTCAATGAAGGGGGGCGCACCCTGATTGAGGTGATCGACCGAACGGTTTCACCCATGGGTGCCCGTTTGCTCAAGCGGTGGATAACGCTGCCGTTGAAGGAGATGCAGCCCATTCAGGAGCGACTGGACATTGTGGAGTTCATATTGAATGATCAGGAATTCATGGAACTGCTGGAGACGCAGCTTCAGAAGATGGGTGACATGGAGCGGATCGTCTCGAAGGTAGCCGTAGGGAGGATCACCCCGCGGGAGATCCTGCAGCTCAAGAACGCCCTTTATGCCCTGGAGCCCATCAAAAAGGCCTGCGGGCAGGCTGAGGGAAGTGCCCTGAATAAGATTGCCGATCAACTGAACCCGTGTGATTCCATACGCAGCCGCATTGAAAGAGAGATCAACCCGGAAGCACCCACCTTCGTGCATAAGGGCAATGTCATCCGCAACGGGGTATCGGAAGAGCTCGATGAGCTAAGAGAGATAGCCCATTCAAGCCGCGATTACCTGAAACAGCTTCAGCAAAGGGAGATCGAAAGAACAGGTATCCCTTCATTAAAGATCGGATACAACAGTGTGTTCGGTTATTACATCGAAGTGCGCAACACCCATAAGGACAAAGTGCCGGAGGAGTGGATGCGCAAACAAACCCTGGTGAATGCAGAACGCTATATTACTGAAGAACTCAAGGAATATGAAACCAAGATCCTGGGAGCCGAAGAAAAGTCTCTGGAACAGGAGACTCAGCTTTTCAACAACCTGGTGAGCAGTCTCACCGATTACATCTCTGCCATTCAGCTCAATGCCACTGTGATAGCCCGCCTGGATTGCCTGCTTTCTTTTGCCCGGATAGCCAGGGAGAACAACTACAATAAACCACAAGTTAATGAATCCGAAACCATTGAAATCACACAGGGAAGACATCCGGTGATTGAACAGCAGCTGCCCTTTGATCAAGAGTATATAGCCAATGATGTCTATCTTGACAATGATGACCAGCAAATCATGATCATTACAGGCCCGAATATGGCTGGTAAATCGGCCCTTTTGCGGCAAACTGCCTTGATCGTTCTGCTGGCACAGGCAGGTAGCTATGTGCCCGCTGAATCAAGCCGCATTGGGTTGGTCGATAAGATCTTTACCCGGGTAGGTGCCTCCGACAACATATCCCTTGGAGAATCCACCTTTATGGTTGAAATGCATGAGGCTGCCAGCATCCTCAACAACCTTTCCTCCCGGAGCCTGATCCTACTGGATGAGATCGGGCGGGGTACCAGCACCTACGACGGCATCTCCATTGCCTGGGCCATGGTGGAATATATTCATGAGAATCCCAAAGCCCGGGCTAAGACCCTCTTTGCCACCCACTATCACGAGCTCAATGAGATGGAACATTCTTTTAGCCGCATCAGGAATTTTAACATCACGGTGAAGGAACTCGAGGATAAGGTAATATTTATCCGCAAGTTGCAAAGAGGAGGCAGTGAACACAGCTTTGGTATCCATGTGGCCCGCATGGCAGGAATGCCCAGGAGCGTGGTTCACAGGGCCAACGAGATCCTGCAAGATATGGAAGGCACCGAGAACAAAGGAACCGTCTCAAAACCCGTGGGGGAGATCGCCAGCCACAGAAGCGGTATGCAAACCACCATATTTCAACTGGAAGATCCCGTTCTCAAACAGATCCGGGATCAGATCAAAAATATAGACATCGATAACCTCACCCCCGTTGAAGCCCTTAATAAGCTGAATGAGATAAAAAGACATATCGGTATGAAATAAGCTTGTCTTTCCGGGCGTTTTATCATATAACCCGCATTTTGTGAACTTAATGAGAAGTAGATTGTTTAACTGGTAAAGCAAATGGTCATGAAATTTTCGTTTATAGGATTTGTGATATTGAGTCTAATGGTTAATCTGACGTTTTCACAGGAAGATACTATGAGTTATAGAGATCTTACAGAAGCCGAAAAGCGGGTGATTATTCACAAGGGAACAGAACGCCCTTATTCCGGTAAGTATTATGATCACAACGAAGATGGGACTTATACTTGTAAGCGCTGTGGTGCCGAATTGTTTAAATCCGGGGATAAGTTCAACGCGCATTGTGGCTGGCCCAGTTTTGATGATGAGATAGACGGGGCTGTCAAACGTGTTCCGGATGCCGACGGTTTGCGCACAGAGATCATCTGTGCAAACTGCGGGGCTCATTTGGGTCATGTTTTCAAAGGCGAAGGATTTACTCCCAAGAACACCAGGCACTGCGTGAATTCCATTTCGTTGAAATTTATTCCTGAACAGGATAAGAAGGGTCAGTCGTCCAAACAGCAGGATCAATAATTATTTGCCGGTTTCTTATTGGTTTTTTTCGGCAATCCGGAATATATCCTTTCTGTGCCATTCTTTCCAATAATGTATGGTTCTGTCGCGCAGGGCTTTTCTATAGGAAGGGGTGTGGGGGGAATGGTTTATGTTTAATTTTTCCATTACTTCTTGCAGCTTGTTCAAAGGTTCTTTTTTCATGATGATCTCCACTTGTCTGCCATGATAGGTAGCCAGGGCACGGGGTTGAGAATGGCTGTTGTTGATCTGTAGTTTTCCGTTGCCGGGTGTGGCCTTGCATGCTGCCTGTATGCCATCGTTGATGGCACTCAACGGAGGTGAAGGGTTCAAATAGGAGATGATCTCAAGCTCACCGGGTAAGGCATGGAAATACTCCATCATGCGAACGCCCATCTTCACACCCACCAGTGTTGCCAGGTTCATGTGCCCGTGCAGTTCAGCCGAGATGACCCCCGCCCGCCATTCCTGGATCCCGTATTTGGGGATCAACTGCTTCGATAATGACCTGAGATCCTGCCGGTAGAGCGATGTGTCCATGGGAAAAGACTCGAAAGTAACCCCGGGCAAGGTGTTTTCCATCGCCAGGTGTTCCTTGATTCTTGCAAGCAAGGTATCGGCATTCCGCACTTTCATGACGTGTCCGAGGCTGTCGGCAAATGTGGTATCCTTCTCGAAAAGATCAGGGTAGTACATGAACATAGGAGCCATGTCGTTCCATACCTTGAGCTCTTTGTTCTCTGCCAGTTTTTGGATGCTGTCGTGCTGATGGGTGCGGAAGATGCTTTGGGCATAACGGGATTCCATAGCCCCCAGCTCTTCCAGGTAGGATGGGGTGATCGGCACTTTTTCTTCGCCGGCAATGATCCGGTAGATGGGTATCTGGGTGCCCAGCAGGTAATCGGCTGAAAGGCAGTCCATACCATAGTTGGACCAGGTGATCATCGACTGGCATTGATCGAACCAGATGATCCGGCTGATCTTAGTCTTGACGGAAGGTTTCATCAGGATGGCATTGGCAATATTGGTGAGCGGCCCCAGGCAGATCACTTCAACCGGTTTGGTCTGTTGCTCAATGGTTTTAACCAGGAGTTCTTTGACCTCAGGTGGCTGCCTGTAGCTGAGGGGTTCCTCACCCCAGGGTACTGCCTGAGCCAGCGCCCTTGTGCGGGTGGTTTGACTCTTTGTTATAATGCCCTGGCTGGTCACAATACCCTGATGCCCCAGGCTGTTCAGTAAAGCATGGATCTTCATCAATCCTTCTTCGGGTTCCAGAATGCCATCGGCGGAAGTGATGGCCAGAACTTCTGTGTCCGGGGAGGCCAACATCAGGTTGATGGCCCGCAAGTCATCCGGTGTGCCATCGGTGTCAATAATGATTCGATGATCGCCCGGTTCCTGACCCTTGAAGGTTAAAGGTACCATCAGCATCATCAACAGGAGAGTAAGACATTTATTCATGATCGTATCGGCTTTAGAAGGTAAAGGATGGGGAAAGGGGATCCCCGGTCCCGGCACAAAATATAATAAAAAAAATGGCGAACGCACAATTGAGGACTGTTTTTCCTTATGTTTTTTCACTTACCATGATTTTGGTCATGGATATTCCGCAGGATTTGCTGTTTATATCTGATCATGCTGGTTCATCATTATTCCTGGGTGTGTTGTATGGGGATGTCCGGATCCGCGAGGCCCGGGATGAATGTGCCGGATGGAACGGGAGAGCATCCCGGCGGTGATTTCATTCGGGAGCTGGCAGAATATGACATCCCCACCCCCAATAACCAGTTTTAAAAATACAGATAGAAGCTTTTTGTTAGATGGCGGTAAGCCGGGGTGAAATGATGCCGTTGATCCTTCTCGATGGCGATGGTTTCTTCGCGCGTATGCCGCTGGGTAAAACCCAGATTCATCATCACCCTTTTGGGTGCCTTCCTGATGTTGGGTCGTATATTCATCCGTCCTGTGCAATACAATTTTCTTTTTTCTGCCTCGGTGATCAATTCACCGGCCTCCTGATAAGGCAATATAAGACTAAGTACTCCTGAATCTTTTAATAGCCGGCTGCTTCCTTCCAGCAGATCACCCCAGGGTAAAAAACTGCTGTGGCGTGCTTTATTCCTGCCGGAGGAGGGGGAGGAGAGTGCATTCCTGAACCAGGGCGGGTTGGAAACGATCACATCAAAGGCCCCGGTATGGCTTTTACAATAATCCTGAAAGGACTGATGAATGAGATCTATACGATGATGCCATATGCAATTTTCGATGTTTTCCCTTGCCTGCTGGAAGGCATCGCGGTCGATCTCCAGTGCAGTGACCCGCGCTCCGCAGCGTTGTGCCATCATGATAGCGATCAGCCCCGTTCCGCTTCCCACATCAAGAATACGCCCCCTGTCGGGAGCAGGTGCCCAGGAACCCAGCAATACCCCATCCGTTCCTACCTTCATGGCAGTGCGCTCCTGGCGGATGGTGAAGCCTTTGAACCGGAAATAATCGTTGGCCACGGTGACGGATCTTTTCTGCAAAGATAATAAGATTACCGTGTCCCTCACCATAGAATAGAGCCTCGCTTAGACACAGAAAATGATTACCTTTGCCTGGTTTAAACTTTATTTTTTTCTGTGGGTCATAACACCATCACCTTAAAATAATGTAAATATGATTGTAAGATATTTCGTCGTGGCGCTGGCCGGTGTTCTATTTGCCGGCGGGCTTCAGGCCCAGGAAAAGGATTTTTTCCTGCCCCGCGAACTGCAGAAGGCTTATCAGCAAGAAACTCGCTCCTATACCGGGGTTCCGGGAGAGAATTACTTTCAGAATACGGCCGATTACGACATCGATGCCCGGTTTGAGCCCGAAAGCGGTGAGCTACGGGGAGAGCAGATCATCGCTTACAGAAACAACAGCCCCGATACCCTCAAAAACCTTGTTATGCGGGTATTCATGAATATATTCCAGAAAGGCGTGGAACGGGATTTCGACGTGGGCCCGGTCGACCTCCACGATGGCGTTGAGATAGAAAATTTGAGGGTTAATGGTGAAAAGGTTGATGGTTCTGGCATTCCGCGGCTTTTGAATGGGCGGGGCACCATCCAAACGATCCGATTGGCCGACCCTGTTCTTCCCGGTGAGCAGGTCAATGTATCGATGAGATGGAAGGTGCAGTTGCCGCAACACGTTGCCATACGCATGGGACAGTATGGCAAAGGCCATAACTGGTTTGTGGCCTACTGGTATCCGCATATTTCTGTCTATGACGATGTATACGGATGGGATACCCATCCTTTTACCGGTTCAGCAGAATTTTACTATGACTTCAATGATTATGAGGTTCGTTTGACCGTTCCCGGCGATTACATGGTATGGGCCACGGGGATTCTGCAGAATCCGGAGGAGCATTATCAGGGAAATATCCTTTCAAGAATCTCACAGGCTAAAAGAACTGAAGAGGTCGTGCCCATTGTCACGGCCGAAGATCTGGAAAAGGAATCGGTATTGAAGGATCGCAGGCAACATACCTGGCATTTTACCGCCAGCCAGGTACCTGATTTCTCTTTTGCCGTGAGTAAAAAATATATCTGGGATGGCACCAGCCTGGAAGTAGACCATCAAACCGGGCGAAGAACATTCGTGAGTGCCGTCTATGATACCAGCTCCGTTGATTTTCATCAGGTAGCCGAGGTAAGCCGGGAGTCCATCCGAATGTTTTCCGAAGAGATCATGGGCGTTCCTTTTGCTTATCCGAAGCTGACGGCTTTTAACGGCAGCGGAGGCATGGAATTTCCTATGATGATCAATGACGGGGATGTATCCAGCTATCAGGGTACGGTACATTTGACAGCTCATGAGATCGGACACAACTATTTTCCTTTCTATGTGATGACCAACGAATCCTACTATGCTTTCATGGATGAGGGACTAATCTCCTTTTTGCCCAGAATAGTTGAAGAGAAGATGATAGAAGGATTCAATCCCTTTGAAAGCCTGGTTCAGGGTTATGCATTCAATGCCGGCAACGGCATGGAGGTGCCCCTGATGGTTAAAAGTTATATGCTCAGCGATTATGCCGCTTATCGCATTCATGCTTATCAGAGACCCGGAACGGCCTTTTATCATCTTCGGGAATTGGTGGGGGAAGAAGATTTCCACAAAGCCCTCAGGGCTTATATCATAAGGTGGGCCAAAAAACACCCCACTCCTTATGATTTCTTCTACACATGTGAGGATGTGCTTGACAGGGATCTGGGCTGGTTCTGGAAGCCCTGGTTTTTTGAGTTCGGTTATCCCGACCTGGCAGTGGGAAAGCTACATACCTCTGGTTCCGGACAGTATATCAACATCCTGAAGAAAGGTAATATACCCGTACCCATTCACCTCACTGTTATCTACAATGACGGTTCAAAGGAGGTTATCGAGCGGTCGGCTGAGGTATGGAAGACAAGCAGCCAACATCATATCGCGGTGGATGCCGGCAAGGATATTAGAAAAATCCAATTGGGGCATGCCAATATTCCGGATGCCTTTCCCAATAACAATACCTATGAATAGTATGCATTCCATTCTTCTGTAATGAAGGTATTGGCATCGCCATAAATTTTGTCTTCCAGGTGTAGGGCTGCAGCAGAACCTTTCAGAACCGGGATGTTTTTGATATCATTCGGATTGAGGCCGGTCAGCAGGTTTCCATAGCCATAACCGCCATATGCGGCCTGATTATTCATTGATTTGTAACTGGAATTGTATATGGTTGCTCCGTGTGTCAAGATATTACCGGACATACTGTTCAATATTGGACAGGTACAAGGCTTTTAGTTGTTATGTTTTCTACTGAATATTAGATCTTTACGTAACAAGGCAGTGAATTTGCAGATAAACCCTGTAGAAACTGTAGATAATAAGGAGTTCTTTGCCGGTCGACCCATTCAGCTGACCAGGAGATGCCCCTTAAAATAAATAAAATATTTTATCTTCGTCATGTTTTATTGCCTCATTCAAAACAGGTATCCAATGTTTTTCAAACGATTTTTTATTCAGATTTTGGTGTTCTTTATTGTCTCCGGTATTTTTTTTCCTTCTCTTCTTCAGGCACAGACTTCTGTTCGTGATGTCACCCTGAATGAAGTGATTCAACTGGCCCGGGAACAATCCTTACAGGCCATTTTAGCCAAACATCAGTTCCGGGCTGACTATTGGGAGTTTCGATCCTACAAGGCCAAATATCTTCCCAATATAACATTGCGATCTCAATTTCCACAATTCAGGCGGGCCATCAAGGAATATCAGAATCCCGACGGTTCCTACAAATACATCGAGGACAATGTAAACACCTCGTCTTTGAATGTTGACATTTCTCAGAATATAGGCCTGACTGGCGGGCGTTTATTTGTGAGCAGTGATTTACAACGCATCGATCAGTTCGGCGACAACACCCGCCATTCCTATATGTCCACCCCCGTCAGCATAGGATATAATCAGCCGGTGCTTTTCTTTAATGAGTATAAATGGGAGAAACAGATCGAACCCCTGAAGTATGAACAAGCGAGGAAAGAATACCTGAGTGGACTGGAAGAGTCCACCATACGTGCGGTGAATTATTATTTCGACCTGATCCTGGCGCAGAAGAATCTGGAGATTGCCAATAGCAACTATGCCAATGCCGATACCCTTTATACCATTTCCCAGAAGCGCTATCAGATTGGCACCATTGCTGAGAATGAGCTGATGCAGATGAAACTGAGCTATCTCAATGCAGGTGCCGACTTAAATGATGCAAGGATCAATCTGCGGGCGGCCCGCATTCGTTTGCGTTCTTTCCTCGGGTTCAATGAAAATGTGGAGCTTCATCTGAAAGAACCCAGTGACATTCCCAATATCGACATTGAAGTATCCAGGGCGGTGGATCTGGCTGAGGAGAACAATCCACAGATCATCGACTATGAGAAACAGCTTTTGCAGGTTAAGCGGGATGTGGCCCAGGCTAAATCCGAGAAGGGGCCCAATGCCAGTTTGTTCGCCAGTTTCGGGCTGACACAGGAAGCCCGGGAATTGGCCAATGTCTATGAGAATCCTCAAAATCAGCAACGCTTGACGCTGGGCTTTGAAATACCCATCGTGGATTGGGGGTTGGGTAAAGGTCGGTATAAGATGGCCCAATCCAGACAACAGATGGTACAGACCGATATACAGCGTTCACGGCAGGAGTTTGAGCAGAATGTGGGATTGCGGGTGATGAAATTCAACCTGCAGGACGATCAGGTAGAAGTGAAGTACCAGGCCGAACTCACGGCCCAGAAACGCTATGACATTACCAAGAAACGATTCCTGGTGGGCAAGGTGGATGTGCTGGATTTGAATGTGGCTTCCAGTGAGAAGGATGTGGCCAAGCGCAATTATATCTCCACCCTGAGGAATTACTGGCTTGATTATTTTGAGATCCGACAACTGACGCTCTATAATTTCCTGGAGGATAAGCCCCTGGAGGCCGAATTTGACAGTTTGGTCAAATAACCCAACCATGGGGCGCTGTCAGCCTTGCACAAACCGCCGCGGAATAAGATTCATTAAAGGATTTTCATCTATACCGGGTGGTTATATCCTTGGTGTACAAGATTTTAACCATCCTTCATAGATTGGGTAGCATGCCAATCTCTCTGCGGTTTATTCCCGGCTCATTCTCCCTAGAATGATCGGGTTTCTCCATTCTATTTTAATGGTGTGATTCTAAAAAAAAAATATATCTTTGCACGACAAACTGAAAAAGCAAGTCGAATAAAAAATACCAATAACCAATGCAGATTAAAGGAGCCATTAGATTAGTCGCAATTTTGCTGACATTGATATGTATCTACTACTTGTCGTTTACGGTGGTATCCACAAGTGTGAAGAATAATGCGGAGGAATATGCCAGTGGGAACCTCAATAAAGAGCAGACCTATTTGGATTCCATCGCCGGTGAGGAAGTGTATAATTTCCTGGGTATACGCCAGTATACTTTCCGTGAAGTGCAGCAAAGGGAGCTTAACCTCGGACTGGACCTCAAAGGAGGTATGAACGTGATCCTGGAAGTTTCGGTAGAAGAGGTGATCAAGTCATTAGCCAACAACAGTCAGGATTCCACTTTTCGACAGGCTCTGCAGCTTGCCGGTGAGATGCAGAAAGAGAGTCAGGAAGATTTTGTGACCCTTTTCGGGCAGGCCTGGAACCAGGTTGATCCTAACGCCCGGATGGCTGCCGTTTTTAATACCTATGAACTGAAAGACAAGGTGGATTATAACTCCACCAACCAGGAGGTGTTGAGCGTCATTCGCGAAGAAGCAAAGAGTGCCATCGACAACACCTTTAATATATTGCGTACACGGATTGACCGTTTCGGGGTTATACAGCCCAACATTCAGAAGCTGGAATCAGCCGGAAGGATTTTGGTGGAGCTGCCCGGAGTAAAGGATCAGGAAAGGGTGAAGGACTTGCTCCAAACCACAGCCAGCCTTGAATTCTGGGAGACCTATGAAAATCCGCAGGTGTATCAGTATCTGGTCGAGGCCAATGAACAGATACGTCAGATTAAGCAGGCCAGGGAGAAACTCGAGCAACAGTCGGATGAAGAAGTCGATACGCAAGAAGTGATGGAAGCGGTTTCTCAGGAGGAAGACACTCAGGCTGCCGGGCAGCAGGATACCAGTGAGCAGTCGCTGCTCGAACAGATTGAGCAGGACACCACCCAGATGGACACTTCTGCTGCCGGGCAACAGATGGCCAAGCAGTATCCTCTTTTCCAGGTGCTCCAGCCGATGGTTAATCCCAACAACAATCAGCTTTTCCAGGGTTCTGTGGTGGGTATTGCCCATTTCACAGATACCTCCGAAGTGAACGATTACCTGGCCATGGATAAGGTACAATCGGTCTTCCCCAGGGATATGGAATTCCATTGGGGTGTCAAGCCCTACCAGGGCGATGAATCGGGCGAGTATTATCCCTTATATGCCCTGAAGCTTACAGGTCGTGAAGGACAGGCTCCCCTGACCGGTGAGGTGGTTACCGATGCCCGTTCACAGTTCGGACAAAACCAGGCCACCGCTGAGGTTTCCATGTCCATGAATTCAGAAGGAGCCAAGACCTGGGCCCGGCTGACCAAGAACAATGTCGGGGAGTTTATTGCCATCGTACTGGATGGATATGTTTATAGCGCGCCCCGTGTACAGGGTGAGATTAAGGGCGGACAATCCAGTATTACCGGTGATTTTTCTGTTCAGGAAGCCAAAGACCTGGCCAACGTGCTCAAATCAGGTAAACTGCCGGCTCCCGCCAGAATCATCCAAAGCCAGACCATTGGCCCGTCGCTGGGACAGGAAGCCATCAACTCGGGACTTACTTCTTTCTTCATCGCCTTTATAGTGGTGATGCTTTACATGATCGTCTACTATAGCCGTAAAGCCGGGCTGGTAGCCGACATTGCATTGCTGGCCAATATGTTTTTTATCTTCGGTATCCTGGCCTCGCTGGGTGCCGTGCTGACCCTGCCCGGTATAGCAGGTATTATCCTGACCATCGGTATGTCGGTCGACGCCAACGTGCTGATATACGACCGCATTCGTGAGGAGCTGGCTGCTGGTAAAGGTGTAAAGCTGGCCGTAAAGGACGGTTATAAAAATGCTTACTCAGCCATCCTCGACGCCAACATCACTACATTCCTGACCGCTTTGATCCTTTATATCTTCGGTACAGGACCCATTAAGGGTTTTGCCACCACCCTGCTGATCGGTATCGTTACCTCGGTCTTTACCGCCATCTTTATTACCCGATTGATCTTTGAACGTTACCTGGAAAAGAACAAGACCATCACCTACGCCACCAAGCTCACGGAAGGTGCCTGGCAAAACGCCAAATATAAGTTCCTGCCCAACAGGAAGACTTTCTACGTGATCTCCGGAATCCTTGTATTAATCAGCATTGGATCCCTCTTTACACGTGGTTTGAATGAAGGGGTCGATTTCACGGGCGGACGCGCCTATGTGATCCGTTTTGATCGTACTGTGAGCTCAGTGGATATTCAGAACAGCCTGGCTGATGAATTCGGCAATGCACCTCAGGTAAAGATTTTTGGTGATGACAATCAAATCAAACTAACCACTAAATACAGGATAGAGGAACAAGGCAGGGAAGTGGACCAGGAAATTACACGAACCCTATACCAGGGTTTAGAACCCTTCCTGGCTGAGAACACCTCTTTCGAGGAATTCACTACCGAGAACATGCAAAGTGAGCTGAAGGTGGGGCCAACCATTGCCGACGACATCAAAGTACAGGCATTCTGGGCCGTAGGTTTTGCACTGCTCATCACGTTCCTCTATATCTTCGGAAGGTTCCGCAACTGGCAGTATGGACTCGGGGCCCTCGTGGCAATTGTTCACGACGTGTTGATCATTCTGGGTATCTTCTCCCTGTTTTATGAAATCATGCCTTTCTCGATGGAGATTGACCAGGCCTTTATTGCGGCCATCCTTACCGTGGTGGGTTACTCGATTAACGACACCGTGGTGGTTTACGACCGTGTTCGCGAATACATCGGCTTGTATCCCAAACGCGACCGGTTCCAGATCATCAATACCGCCCTGAACAGTACCCTGAGCCGTACCTTCAGTACCTCGCTGTCGACCTTTGTCGTGCTGTTGACCATATTCATCTTCGGTGGGGAGGTGATCCGCGGCTTTATATTTGCCCTGCTCATAGGTGTTATCGTGGGTACTTATTCATCCCTGTTTATCGCTTCACCGGTGGTTTACGACACGGTTCACAAAAAACTCAAGACTGCTAAAAAAGCCGCCGGTACCGCCAAGCAAAAAGTAAGCGGCAAAGGCAAAAAGCCCAGGAAAAACAGATGATCAAAAAAGAAATCCATATTTTAAAAGCCCTGAATGGTTTCAGGGCTTTTTTCATAAACATTCTTAATGTATATTTGTCCTAGTTGATAATATTTAAGGTGTCTTCCTATGCTTGCTGTTAGCCTTTTTATCAGTGGTTCGGAAATATTCATCATCCTTCTGGTGGTACTCCTGCTCTTTGGTGCCAACAAATTGCCTGAGATTGCCCGGGGACTAGGTAAAGGCATGAATGAATTCAAACGGGCCACCCGTGACATCCGGAGTGAATTCGATGAGCAGACCAAGGATATTCAAAAGGATGTGAAGGAGCTTAAGAAAGATGTTGAGGATCAAACCCGTTTCAATATGAACGAGGATTTCTTTGATGAACCTGATCAGACTGCAGATACCAGCCAGACCGGATCGGGGAAAGATCCTGCCCACGAAGATCAGACTGCAGATCACGATGAACCTTCCAATCAGGAGTTGAAGAAAGAAGATACTGAGGAACAGGAGCAGAGGGGTTCCGAAACTGATCATGCCTCCCCGGATGAACCCCGGGCACCGGATGACCCTTACGGGCTGAACCAGGATGAACGCCGGGATCAGGAGGATGAATCATCAAAACAATAACTACCGATCATAACCCCTTATAGGTAACCGGCAGCAAAGAAGGTGATCTTTATCACCATTCAATACAGGTTCCCGTGTGTTTAGCTTATTAAACCCCCGTTTATTTTGTTCGTCCTAGTGATGCTCGTTGTTCTTTCGGTCTTTTTTTCAGGCTGTGTTTTGTGGTTGAGAAACGTAGAGAGGCTTAGAGAGAACATAGCACGAAAAAATATTAATGGGGAATAGCACATGATGAAAAGAATCATTGCCGGGGTCATCCTGATCACCGGTTTTACAGCTCTCACAAATACGACAATAGCCATCGAATCAGCGGTCAAGAAGAAATGGTTTCTGGCCGATACCACCCAACAGCCCAGGAAGAAACTTCAGGCATTGCGTTTTGAGGGGACCATCCAGGTAGATGGAGTGCTGAACGAAGCCATCTGGCACGAGGCTCCTTTGGCCGGCCATTTCTTTACTTATTCACCTTCCATCGGGGATTCTTCGAAATATGCCACGCAGGTAAGGACGCTTTATAACAACAAGGCCATCTATTTTGGTGCCATCCTGTATGATCAGCCGGAGAAGATCGTCGATGGCCTCAGCAGGCGCGACGATCACCGCGCCAATGCCGATAAGTTCTGGGTGACGTTGAATCCCTATAACGACGGTAAGAACATCTTTCAGTTTGAGGTCACCGCGGCCAATGTACAAAGTGATATGAAGCTCTCTCCGAGGAATCATGACCGGGCCTGGGATGCCGTATGGAGCAGCGGGGTGTCCAGGAGTGATTCAGGATGGGTCGTGGAGATGCGCATTCCTTATGATGCCATTCGTTTTCCGCAAAAAGATGTTCAAACCTGGGGCATCAATTTCTGGCGGCTGGTTAGAAGAGAACGAGCGGTCTCTTCCTGGAACCTGATCGACCGCACCCGCGACAACACGGGAAGCCAGTATGGTGAACTCACCAACATAAGGGATATTGAAGCACCTTTCCGCCTCTCCCTGTTTCCTTATGTGTCGGGTTATGTGCTTCCCGATAAGAGGCAGAGCGATTACTCATACTCCGCCGGGATGGACCTGAAATACGGCATCAACGAGAGCTTTACCCTGGATATGATCCTTGTTCCGGATTTCGGGCAGAAGAGGTCGGACAACACCGTACTAAACCTCTCTCCCTATGAAGTAAGGTATAGTGAGAAACGCCCTTTCTTTACCGAGGGAACGGAGCTGTTCAATAAGGCGGGTTTGTTCTATTCGAGAAGAATAGGAGGTAAGCCCACCGATTATTATGATGCCTATGGCCGGCTGGAAGAAGGGGAGCAGGTCGTCTCCAATCCCGATGAGGCCAATTTGTTAAATGCCACCAAGATATCTGGCCGGAATCAGAACGGTTTGGGACTGGGCCTGTTCAATGCTGTTACAGGCAATACCTATGCAACGGTCCGGGGAGAGGAAGGTACACGTAGGATTTTGACGCAACCTTTCACCAATTATAATATGATGGTAGCTGACAAGAATTTTGGTCAGAATTCCTATGTAAACCTGATCAATACCAACTATTATGAACCCTCCACAGGCCGACTGGAGGATGTGATCGGATCGGCCTTCAAAGTCTCGGCACCGGGTAATTATTATGCCATTTGGGGTAATGCGGCCTATAGCATGAAAAAGGCAGGAGCCGGTGAAGATATGGTCACCGGTGAGTATGTGGATGCCCGTGCAGGCAAGATAAGTGGCCATTGGCGTTATCATTACCGTTTGGGGTTTCTCAGCGACGATTATGATCATAATGCAATGGGATATCTGCGCAGGAACAATGAATTGCGGCATAGCATGGATTTGAGCTATGGCTCGTATGAACCCAACGGCTATTTCCAAAACTGGAGAACCAGCCTGGAGATGGACTATAGAAGTTTGTATCAACCCAGGAAATTTTCCGATCTGGACCTGCAGTTAAGCGGAAGGGCCACGCTTAAGAATTATATTTCTGTTGGCTTATGGTCGCATTACAGCCCGGTGGAAACCAACGATTTCTTTGAACCCCGTGTGGCAAACCGGGTTTTTAAGAGACCCGCTTCTTACTATTTCAGGAGTTGGGTCTCCACCGATTACCGGAAGGCGCTGGCTTTTGACTTCAGAGGAGGATACGGTAAAGCAGAGGGAACCCGTTACAACTATGAGTTGGGCCCGCGTATCCGCATCAATCACAAAGCCTTGTTTCGGTATCGCTTTGAATACGACATGGATGCCGGTCAGAAAGGTTATGTCAATGATTCCTATCCTGCACGGGACACCATTGTGTTTGGAAAACGCAATAAGGAAACTTACACCAACAGCCTTTCGGGTTCCTACGTGTTCGGCAATAAGTCGTGGATCACATTGAATGTGCGGCATTACTGGTCGAAGATCAATTACAGCCGTTTTTATAACCTGAGAGACGACGGATATCTGGATGAATATCCAGAATACAGAGAGAATGAGGATTTTAATTTTAACGTGTTCAACATCGATTTGATGTATTCCTGGAATTTTGCACCGGGAAGTTTTCTCAATATAGTATGGAAAAACAGCATCTATCATGACCAGGAGATCCGGCAAAATGATTTCCCCGGCTTCATCACTAATTTACAGAACACCCTGGATTCGGACCAGGTAGGTAACAGCATCTCCATTAAGATATCCTATTACCTGGATTATAAGTATTTGTTTAAAAATTCGGGTTGAAATGGTTCAAATGGGTTGAATCTTTATTAATTTTATCCATTTTAAAGCCCGATAAATTCAAGCTTATGATCAAGGCGGTGCACATCAACAAGAACTTTGGCGACCTGCATGTGTTGCGTGAGATTGATTTTGAGATCGAGAAAGGAGAGATTGTCTCTATTGTGGGACCCAGTGGAGCAGGGAAGACCACATTGCTGCAAATATTGGGTACATTGAGCAAACCCACCACCGGGCAGATCAGCTATGAGGGAAAAGATATCAACACATGGAAGGAAAAGCATATTGCCGAATTCCGCAACCGGCATATCGGATTTGTTTTTCAGTTCCACCACTTGTTGCCTGAGTTCACAGCCCTGGAGAATGTGTGCATTCCTGCTTTTATTGCTAAGGCATCAAAATCGAAAGCGGAAGAAAAGGCCCGGGAGATCCTGGGTTTTCTTAAGATGGGCGAGCGGCTGGATCATAAGCCCAATGAACTCTCCGGAGGAGAGCTTCAACGGGTGGCTGTTGCCAGGGCCCTGATCAATGAACCCACCATCATCCTGGCAGATGAGCCTTCCGGAAACCTGGACACCCAGAACAAGGAAGAGTTGCACAACCTGTTTTTCTCCCTGCGCGAACGTTATAACCCTTCCATCGTGATCGTTACCCACGATCATGAACTGGCCGGGAAAGCCGACCGAAAGATGGAGCTGCGCGACGGTAAGATCATACGCAACGATGTTTTATGAGTCGAATGCATGGCCTGCATGATGTGATGCGTGGTTTTCTTGAGGAGAAATACCGGCAATACAACCGGGAAGCATTTATTGAATCCGACCCCATTCAGATCCCCCGTATGTTTGAGACACCAGAGGATATTGAGATATCCGGTTTCCTGGCTGCCACCATTGCCTGGGGCCAGCGACGTACCATCATCTCCAACATGAACCGCCTGCTGGATCGAATGAACCATACCCCCCATGAGTTTTTGATCTATTCAGAGGAGGAGGATCTGGAGCGTTTCCGTGATTTTAAGCACCGCACCTTTAACGGGGCGGATTGCATCTTCTTTCTCCAATCGCTGAAGAATATATACCGGCATCACGGCGGGCTGCGTCCCCTTTTTGAAGAAGCCTACCTTAAGAACCGGGATGTAAGGGAGGCTTTGGTGGCTTTTCATGAAACCTTCTTTGAGATACCTTATCCTGAGCGAACACGCAAGCATGTTGCGGATATCCGAAAAAAGTCTTCAGCCAAGCGGTTGAACATGTTTTTGAGGTGGATGGTCCGGCAGGATTCCCGGGGAGTAGATTTCGGCATCTGGGAGGGCATAGATCAGGCTCATCTGTATATGCCGCTGGATGTGCATTCGGGGAAGGTAGCCCGTCAACTGGGCCTGCTGGGGAGAAAACAGAATGACTGGCAGGCGGTGGAAGAACTCACAGCCAGGATGCGGGAATTTGATCCGGACGATCCGGTGAAATATGATTATGCCCTATTCGGGCTGGGGGTGTTCGAGCAGTTTTAGACGGGGATGAGGGGGTTATCCTCCCGGGTAAAAACTGTAGAACCATCTCAGCAAGCCGATGACAATCAGGATGAGCCCTTCCCATCGGGATATTTTCCATTGGGTACGCATAAAGAAAATCACCAGCAGTACCATTCCTATTAATACCAGCAGGTTGGAATGGGCTCCCGATTCTACCGTCAGATCATTCATCATGGCCGTCAGGCCTAAAACCCCGAATATATTGAAAATGTCGCTTCCAATCAGGTTGCCTGCCGAGATGCCATGATGGCCCTTTACCGAGGCAGCGATGGAAGTGGCCAGTTCAGGTGCCGAAGTACCAAAAGCCACGATGGTCACGGCAATAACAAAGTCGGAAAGACCAATGATCCGGGCAATCTTCGTGGAAGCTTCTACCAGGAAATGCGCTCCACCGATGATCATGGCCAATCCCACAAAGAAGAGCAGCAGGTCGATCCATCGCACTTTCTCCTTCTTCTCGGGAACTTCTTCGGCGGCTTTTTTCTCTTTTTGAAAAAGCAGGAAGATGATATATATGATCAGCAGGGAGAAGAGGATGGCACCTCCAATGGGCCCGATGGAGAGATCCCAGATGAGCAGGGTTAGCAATACGGTGCCGCCTAATAGAAAGGCTCCGTCGCGGTATACCAGCTTATTGTCTGTGTTGATGCTTCTCACCAGGGCCGTACCCCCCAGAATGAATCCCAGGTTGAAAATATTGGATCCGATGATGTTGCCCACTGAAATATCCGGCAGTCCCTGGGCAGCAGAAAGCAAGGTAACGCCGAATTCCGGTGCGGAGGTACCGAAAGCCACTACCGTCAGGCCAATGACCAGGGGAGGTATATTGAACCATCGGGCTATTTTTACCGCCGCATCAACGAAAAAAGACGATCCCTTGGCCAGGGCCAGCACGCTTACAATAAAAATTAGGGCGTTGATCAATATTTCCATATTGCTGCGTTTATTAACCAGCCAGCAAAAAGCTGTGGATGATTTCCCCGCGGTGCTCAAACCCTTCCTTAGGGAGCTTTGATCTCCCGTCTACTCTCCTGTTGCCGGCATATATGCTAATCTGCCACTAAAATATTCGCCAAATATAGAAAATCCAAATTGTTTTCGTTGTTTGTGCCTATAAAAAAACACCCACCATACTCCGGCAGGGGAAGTGGGGAGTTCAGGCTGAAGGTTTTTTCCGGGCGATACCTATTGATCGGGGGTGTCCTTTCCCTGCCCTGATGGATCATTCCCGCAATCGTTTTCTTGCCGCCTGATCTCATTGTTTTGCCGGACACTCTGTCGGATCATCTTCACATAGTCATTCACCGAGGTAAGGATCAATAGCACGAGAAGTCCAAATCCAATCCATGCCTGAGGAGAGGGATTCATGGATAGTATCAGGATCATCAGCAGCAGGGCCATCATGTTGGAAGTAATGGCCATCATGTGAAAACCGGAACGCCGGCTCAGCATGACAACCAGGTTCAGGTTGCCCAGGAACACCAGCCCCAGGCCAGTACCGGCGAACCATAGCACATCCAGGCCAAATTGCTTGAAGAATAAGGGAGTCAGGGCAATATGAACGATACCCAGGAATACCAGCAGATAAGCAGCAGCTTTATAGGCGAATCGCATAGTAGGTTGTCTTAAGGGGTTGATAAGGATAAAGGTACAAATATTCATGGAATATTGGGCTTACAGGCACGCAAAGGCAGGCTTTTAAAATAAAAACCCACCCCCATCGTTTTGAGGATAGCAATTGAACACTCGTTTGGCAAAACTGTTGCATGCGGGTATATACATACATAGAAAATGATCGTCTATCTTAAACGGCTGCTCAAATATCTTCTGCTGGCACTGGTATATCTATACCGCTATGTTATTTCGCCGCTCACTCCGGCTTCCTGCAGGCATGTGCCCACATGCTCGCAATACATGGTAGAGGCGGTGAAGAAGCATGGGGGACTGCGCGGATTCAAACTCTCGATGAACCGGCTGGGAAGGTGCCATCCGTGGGGAACGCATGGTTATGATCCGGTACCCCGTATCGTGGTCAAGTCCTATAAAAAGACCTCCGGCAAACATTCCCTCTTACAGTAATGTCTGTATTACATACCGTTTGATACCTTTTGAGATGCTCATTTAAAATCAAGCATTTACTTTTTTTATGCGCATTCAGCTCCGGTAACGGATCCACTTCCACAGTTCCTTATAATTGACTTTTTTGCCGTACATCAGGATTCCGGTACGGTATATTTTGCCTGAAAGCCAGGTTGTGCCGATAAAGGTAAGTACCAGCAAGGTCATGGAAAGCA
>JAGXLL010000042.1 GCA_018334675.1 Bacteroidales bacterium
GGACCACCTTTTTTATTACAGACAGGTATGAAAGAACATTCATCAGCGCTTAGCGCTGCGCTAAGCGCTAGGGTAACTAAGGGCCAGTTTAAATTAAAATTTTCATTTCCGCTCAAAAAGTCCTAATTTGTAGCTTAAATATTGTTATTACATCGGGTTTCCCTCTATAGTTTGGCTATGGGGGGAACCACCTTTTTTATTACAGACAGGTATGAAAGAACAGATCAAGAAAAAAGCCGGCGGGAGAAAACGGGCAGGCCGGACAGCACAGAATCCAAGGATACTGATCATTACACCCGAGATCACTTATCTTCCCACAGGGATGGGGAACATGGCCAATGTACTTACCGCCAAGGCCGGAGGTATGGCCGATGTGTCTGCATCCCTGGTCTCGGAGCTCTATGAGCTTGGGGCTGATGTCCACGTGGCCCTGCCCCATTACCGCCGGATGTTCAATATCGACATCGGTCAGCTCATCAGCGATGAGCTGCGCATCTTCCAGGAGAAACTGCCTAACTCGCGCATCCATCTGGCTGAGGACCGCATCTTCTACTACCGCGATTCCATCTACAGCAGTTATGGCGAGGAAGCTGCCAATATATCCCTGGCTTTTCAGCGGGAAGCCATCAACAACATCATCACAACGGTTAAGCCCGACCTGATCCACTGCAACGACTGGATGACCGGCCTGATACCTGCCATGGCCCGACGCCGCGCCATACCCTGTTTGTTCACCATCCACAACATCCATACCCAGAAGATCAGGCTTTCCCATATAGAGGACCGCGGTATCGATGCTGCCGAGTTCTGGAAGCACCTTTTCTTCAACTGGCCACCCCACAACTATGAAGAGAGCCGCGACAACAATCCGGTCGATTTTCTGGCCAGTGGCATCTTCGCTTCCCACTTCATCAACACGGTAAGCCCCACCTTCCTGCGCGAGATCACCGATGGCTGGCATAATTTCGTGCCCGATCCCATCCGCCAGGAGATCGTCAATAAGATGCATTCCGGTGTGGCCTATGGCATCATCAACGCCCCGGATAAGATGTTCAACCCCGGGAACGACCCCAATATCGAATTTCACTATACCTGGGAGGAGCCACTGAATAACAAGAAAAGGAACAAGACGGAACTCCAGAAGAAACTGGGCCTGCTGGAAGATCCCGAAGCACCGATGCTTTTCTGGCCCTCCCGGCTCGATCCCATCCAGAAAGGATGCGACCTGTTGGCCCATGTCCTCTATAACGTGGTGGCCACTTACTGGGACGACAAGCTGCAGGTGGTGTTCGTGGCCAATGGAAGCTATCAGCCTGTGTTCAGAGATATTGTCCGCTTCCATAACTTTTTTGAAAGGGTGGCGGTGGCTGATTTTGATGAACAACTCAGCCACCAGGCCTATGCCGCCAGCGATTTTGTGCTGATGCCCTCCAAATTCGAGCCCTGTGGCCTGCCCCAGATGATCGGCAGCATTTTTGGCAGCCTGCCTGTAGCCTTTGATACAGGCGGCCTGCATGATACGGTGGAGCATCTGAATGTAGACGAGAACCGGGGCAACGGCTTTCTCTTCAACGTGTTCGATGGGCCGGGACTGGAATGGGCCATTGGTGAGGCCATGGAATTCTACAGATATCCCGGCGAAGTGAAGGAGAGACAGATCTCGCGGATCATGAAGGAAAGCCAGGAGAGATTCAACCTGTCGCAAACCGCCCACCAATACATAGAACTTTACGAAAAGATGCTGCACCGGCCCCTGGTGGTTTAAAGATACCGGGCCTTCATTGAGAATGTTTTAAATGAATTGATTTTGAAAAAAAAGATACAACTATCCGACGACTCCTACCTGGTTCCTTATCTGGACGCCATCGACTCCCGCAGGAGAAAGATCCAGCAGACTGAGGAAAGACTCACGGGTTCAAAAATATCCCTGACGGATTTTGCTTCCGCCCATGAGTACTATGGGTTGCATCACAGCGGTAAAGAGTGGATTTTTCGTGAATGGGCTCCCAATGCAAGGGAGATCTATATGATCGGTGATTTCAGCGGTTGGCAGTGTCTGGAGAAGTTTCGCCTGGAGAGGCTGAACGACCGTGGCGACTGGCAGCTGAACATACCGGCCGATATCCTTCATGACCGCGATCTTTACCGGCTTCATGTCGGCTGGGAAGGAGGCGGGGGTGACCGCATTCCTGCCTATGCCCGCCGGGTGGTACAAGATCAGGAAACCAACATCTTCAACGCCCAGGTATGGACCAGCAAGTATCAGTGGAAGCATCCCGGTTATAGGAACCGCCATCCCTTTTTGAAGATCTATGAGGCCCACGTGGGCATGTCCTCTGAAGAAGGCCGCACCGCCGGTTACGATTATTTCCGGGAGCATGTGCTGCCCCGCATCGACCAGGCCGGTTACAATGCCATTCAACTGATGGCTGTGCAGGAACATCCCTACTATGCCTCCTTCGGCTATCATGTGGCCAATTTTTTTGCCCCTTCTTCCCGTTTTGGCACGCCCCAGCAGCTCAAACAGCTCATCGACGAAGCCCACGAGCGGGACATCGCTGTGATCATCGACCTGGTCCATTCCCACAGCGTGAGAAACGAGGTGGAAGGGCTCTCCCGCTTCGATGGTACGGAATACCAGTATTTCCACGGTGGATCCAGGGGGTATCATGAAGCCTGGGATTCAAGATGTTTTGATTATGGCAAGATACCGGTGCTGCATTTCCTGCTTTCCAATACCCGCTACTGGCTTGATGAATTTAACGTCGACGGCTTCCGTTTCGACGGCATCACCAGTATGTTGTATCTGCACCATGGCGTGGGGTATACCTTCACAGGCTACGACGACTATTTCAACGAGTATGTGGACACTGATGCCTATGTCTACCTTTCCCTGGCCAACAAGGTGATCCATCAGGTGAAGCCTTCGGCGGTGACCATCGCCGAGGACATCAGCGGGATGCCCGGTTTGGCTTATCCCTATGAAGAAGGGGGTACAGGATTCGATTACCGCCAGGCCATGGGCGTGAGCGATTACTGGTTCAAGATGCTTAAGGACATGCGCGATGAACAGTGGAACATGGATACCCTCTGGCATGAGCTCACCAATAAAAGGCCCGAAGAATCCACCATCAGCTACGTGGAAAGTCATGATCAGGCTCTGGTGGGAGGCAAGACCCTTATCTTTGAGTTGGCCGACAAGGATATGTATACCGATATGCACCGCAGCAGCCGGAACCTGATCATAGAAAGGGCTGTGGCTTTGCACAAGATGGCCCGTTTGACAACCCTGGGAACGGCGCATGGGGGCTATCTGAACTTTATGGGCAATGAATTTGGCCACCCGGAATGGGTCGACTTCCCCCGGGAAGGCAACAGCTGGTCATACCAATACAGCCGCCGCCAATGGAGCCTGCGCGATAACGATCAGCTGATCTATTTTGCCCTGGGTGAATTCGATCGCGACATGATGGAGCTGGAAGAAGGCGAGTTGAGCGATTCGTTCCCTGAGCCCATGTACCTGCACAACGACCACAAGGTGATGGCTTTCAGGCGCAGCCGGTACCTGTTTGTGATGAATTTTCATCCCGGGCAGTCCCTGAGTGATTATCCCATCCCGGTATGGGCCAAAGGGAAATATTCACTGGTGCTCGACACCGATCATCCCGCCTACAATGGGTTCAACAGGCTTGAACCCGGGCAGGAATATTTAACCCGGCCGGGTGATACCCCTCATATACTGATGTATCTGCCCAGCCGTTGCGGGCTGGTACTGAAATATCAGCATTAGATCAGGCCCTTTCTTCCGTTTGCGGGGGCGGATAATTCAAATCGCCTTCGCTCTTGGATACGATCGTGCTAATGGTCGAATCGCCTGTGATATTTACCACTGTGCGCAGCATATCCAAAGGCCGGTCGATGCCCAGTATCAGCGCCAGTCCCGCTGCCGGCAATCCCACGCTCGAGAGTACGATCACCAGCATGATGATGCTGCCTCCCGGCACCCCGGGCGTGCCAATAGAGGAGAGGGTGGCCGTCAGCACAATGGTCAGCTGTTGGGCCAGGGTCAGTTCCAGGCCAAAGACCTGGGCGATGAAGACCGCTGCAATGGCCTGGTAACAGGAAGTACCGTCCATGTTGATGGTCACCCCGATGGGCAGCACAAAATTCGAGACCGTCTTGGAAACCCCCAGCTCATTTTGTGTGCGCCGCATAGTCACCGGTAAAGTGGCCGCACTGCTGCTGGTGGTGAAGGCAAACATCTGAGCCGGGAAGATGGCCCGGAAGAAATCGCGGTATTTGACCCCCGCCAGGATGCGTATGAAAAGGGGGTATACCACGAGAATGATGAAAAACAACCCCAGGATCACCACCCCGGCATAATTGCCCAAAGCAACGAACAGGTCCGCATCTCCGCTAAATTCCACGATCAAAGCTGCCAGCAACGCAAAAACCCCGTAGGGCGCAAAAGCCATTATGAAATCGATGATCTTCAGGATCACCTCGTTGAACCCGTCGAAGAAATCTTTCACCGTCCTGATCTTCTCCGAGGGGATCATCACCATGGCAATGGCAAAGATGATGGCGAAGAAGATGATCTGAAGCATGTTGCGGTTGTTGGAAGCCGCATGGACAATGTTTTCAGGTACCATATCCACCAGGAACTGCAAAGGCGACTGCTCTGCAACCTTCTCGGCGGAGATCTCCTTCTCCTGGATGTCCACCTCATAGCGTTCCTGCAGCTCGGTCTGCTTTTCCTTGGGGAAGGTATTGCCGGGCTCGATCAGGTTAACCAGCCCCAGCCCCAGCGTGGTGGCTATGAGGGTGGAGACAAGGTACAGCCCTACCGTCTTCAGCCCCATCCGGGATAACCTGGATATGTCCGTCAGGCTCGATATGCCTTTGACCAGCGATACAAAGATCAGTGGAACGGCAATGAGCTTCAAAAGGTTCAGGAAGATGGTGCCAAAGGGCTTGATCCAGTCGAGGGTAAACTCTTCCAGTCCGGTGAATACGGCTATCAACCCCCAAATAACGCCGATAACCATACCAGCGATGATCTTCAGCCATAGGGGTATACGTTTTTTCTTCATAATGCCGGGGTTTGATTGGTTCAATGACCAAAAATATAATATTCATTGGAATATCCATTTCCATGCAGGTTTAATCCTTTACATTTCTTTTCGCTTTTTATGGCTGAAAATTGCCGCACATAGGCAGGTTGCCGACCGAAACGGCCGGCCCGGGATTTCGGTTCTCACTTACCTGTGAATCTGCAAGTAACCTCGCAAAAGCAATTTTACGGATGTCTTGGCTATCCCGGCCAGCTTAATACGCAAACCTTTGGTTCGGCCAAAGAAGCTGCCGGATATGGATGGCCCTGCGCAAAGGGGTGGATGATTATATAACCCAACCCATTGACCGGGATCGGTTCAGAGAGATTTTGGAAAGATACCTGAAACTTTCAGGTTGACCAACCGGGAGTATTCTTATTCAGCCGGTTGAGCCTTTTGGGGTTCTTCTTCCTGCTTATGTTCGGTTTCTTTGGCCTCTATGGCTGCACCAATGATGCCGGCATGATTTTGCAGGTAGGCCGGCAATATACGGGTCCTGACCTTGTGCAGATACTTCTCGTACTTGTTGAATTTTTTACTGGCCCCTCCGCCGATGATGATCAGTTCGGGATAAAACAGTTGCTCCATATAATGCAGGTATTTCCCGAACCGCTTGGCCCATTTCTTCCAGGAGAGATCTTTCTTTTTGCGGGTGGCATCCGAAGCCCATTTCTCTGCGATCTTATCCTTGTAGTAAATGTGGCCCAGTTCTGTGTTGGGCATTAATACGCCGTTGGTAAACAAGGCGGTGCCCAGTCCGCTGCCTACCGTTACAATCATGCCCACTCCCTTGAGGTCTCTGCCGTGTCCGAAGCGCATCTCAGCCAAACCAGCTGCATCGGCATCATTGATGATGATCGTGTCGCAACCCGTTTTCTCTTCCAGGATGGCAGGGGCATCTTTCCCGATCCAGCTTTTATCAATGTTTGCAGCAGTCTGGATGATGCCGGCCTGGACAGCAGCCGGAAAAGCTACGCCCATCCTGCCCTTATAATTGAAATGTTCTGTAAGTTGCCTGATGGTCTCGGCTACGGCTTCCGGAGTAGACGGTTCGGGGGTGGGGATGCGGTACCGTTCGGTGGTCAGTTCTCCTGTCTCCGTGTCGATCAGGGCACCTTTGATTCCGGATCCGCCAAAATCGATGCCCAAACGTATTTGATCATTGTTTGGCATAATAAACTTATATTGATTCCACGCAAGAAATATATAAAAACTTTACCAATTGGAGATGAATTGTGGCTGAAAAAGTGTATAAAGTACAAGCTGTTTTGCTGTTAGGACAGTTTGTTATCGGGGAAATGATTTTTCAGCATGAATTGCTTTTGTGTTTAAATATTTTGACTCAATCCAAATAGTATTGGGTGGTAAAATAGCCTGGTTTTTTATTGCTTCTTTTGCCAAAAATCAAGATTTTTATATTCTGTAAATGAATGGGTTCTGAATTATATGGATTATCAAACCACCGATCGGATGTCGCCGGTAAAGACCGCCTCCTATTGCCGGCACTATGCCATGTGTAAGATTGATTATCTTGGGAATGGTCTTTGTGAGGCAGGAGGCAGCCACCATTTTGTAAGTTATTATCCCCAGGGTAGGATGGACCTGTATGCTGCCCTGCAAAACGGTACCATACCTCTGACCCCCGGGGCCGGCCATATTGCCGATACCTGCACATTATGCGGCAAATGCGATTACCAGTGTCATTTCGTGACCGAGATGCGGCCCATGGAGGTGATGAGGGCCCTCAAGCAATATGTAGCTGAGAACCGCCATCTCATGGAGACTGCTGAAGCGGAGGATCCGCTTTTCAACCGGTTGAGTGGAATTGTGGGTGACGCCTGGTGCAGCAGAGATCCCGCCACTACCATTGCCTATGCCTCTGATCCGGGTCCGGCCACCCCGCTTACCCTGCCCTCTTATGTTGTTTTGCCCGCCGATACCCGGCAGGTAGCAGCCATCATGGAGCTGTGCCGGGAGCAGGGGCTGGATTTTGCAGTCAGAGGGAACGGCTCCAGCGTGATGGGCTTTGTGATGAGTCAGGACCTGGTGTTGGATATGACCCGGCTCAGGCGTGTTGAAATAGATGCCGAAAGGGGCCTGGTGCGCGTAGGTGCGGGAGTAACGGCCTTCGACCTTCAAAAGCAGGTGTATGAGAAGGGCTATCGCGTACAGGTGGCCGAGCCTTCGGCTATGATATGTGCCAACCTGATGTGCTCCGGTATCTTCTCCACTTATTCCCACGCCTATGGCATGGGGGCTCAGAACCTGGTGGATGCGGAGTTCGTCGACCCCGCCGGCAGGTGCTTCCGCATGAGCGAGAAATCCGCTCCCAACCTTTTTGCCTACGAACAGAAGGATGTGGATATACCCGGCATATGCACCGAAGTATCTTTTAAGCTATACCCGCGTCTGGAGGATGAGCGGGGCTTCCTGGTTCCTTTCCGCCATTTCGGGGAGGCCCTTTCTTTTATACGTGAGATGGGCCGCCGAAGGATCGGACTGGCTGTGGGTCTGCTGGGGGGCGAGTACCTGGCTACCTTCCTGGCTCCTTCCTCCGACCTGGCCCGTAAAGTGAAGCATGTTCTGCAACAGGACCTGCAGATCGCTTATGTGGTTCAGATAATCGGCGATCCCTATCATGAGGATGCCGTGCGTAAAATGGGATATCCGGTGATCTCCCAGCGTATCTTCCGTACCCTCGTGCTTTCCCTGCCCAACCTCAGTGATAATGAAGTGCTGATCCACCTCAACGAGATGATGCCTGGTGGCTCGGTATACGACTTGTTGTCTGACAAGAAGATGGAACCTCTTCTGGAGACCCTTCTTCAACCCGACGCCGCGACGCTTTCCAAAGCCGTGCCCCCCGACATGCAGCCTTTCTACCATAAGCTCTACCGGGATCCGAAACTTACCGACCTGGTATGGCTCAATGACTTCCGGATCATCAGCTCGCGGATGGGTCGCGAGAAGCATGTGGTGGCCTGGATCGTTTATGTTCCCCTGGGTAAGCCCGATGTGGTGAAAGGTATCTACGAACGGTTCCGGCAAATTGCCGGGCGGTGGGGCCTCAAGCACGACTATGGCTTCATCACACCGCTCGATTTTGGGAAAAGAGCCGTTTTTGAATACGACTATTACCTCGACCATCAGGACGATGATGAACGCATGCGCATGCTTCAGGCTATGAAAGAGACAGCGGAGATGATCCAGGGTTATTCTGCCGAATATGATGCCGTGCGCTGGATCAGACACACCCTTTATCAGGGTTTCGCCCGGATGGAGAATCTTTTGTATACCTAAGCGCCATCTTTCAGCCCATGAAACCAATTGGGGCAAAGGGTTTCGCTTGGAATGAGCTTATTCCTGTTTTTCAGCGGATGAGGTTTCATCCTGCTGACCCTGTTTCCTGAAATGTCCGTAGAGGTTGGAGATGTTGGTGCCGAAGGCTTTCTTAGCCGACTGTTGTGCGTTTTGCTTACCCCCAAAGTCGATTCGTGAAATTTGGTTGGCGTTGTTGGTTCGGGGCACCCTATAATTTTGAATTCCATTTGAAATATGAGGGTCAATTCAATAGTTTTGCCTAATTTTGGATATTCAGTGAAGGATCATAACATCAAAGTCCACCCTCATGAACCAGTCAGCCGGGACCCTTCAGCGATTTGCCTATTTTTTGATTATTACCGTGATCACAGGATATGTTCTGGTGATCGGCAAATTCATCATTGTTCCCATTGTTTTTGCGGCTTTGCTGTCGATCATGGTCCAGCCGATCAGCAATTTCCTGGAACGATACATCCGCTGGAAAGTACCGGCGATATTGCTCACCTTTCTTGCGGTGCTGATACCGGTAAGCGGCATCATCATGTTCTTCTCCTACCAGTTGGGCGATGTGATTCAAAACATGCCGGCCATCACCGATAATCTCAAACATACCACCGATCTGGTCTTTGCCTGGCTCGAGGATCAGTTTGGTATTACACGGGCTCAGAGTTGGGACTGGCTGCGCTCGAATTTCTCCAAAATCCTCGATTCCCCCCTTCAGTTCTTTAAAGGGGGATTGAGTTCAGGCACGGCTTTCCTGCTCAACTTCTTCATGGTGCTGATCTTCATGTTTTTCTTTTTGCTTTACCGGGGGGCCATTAAGAATTTCATTCTCCTTCAGTTTAAGCCAGCCAACAGGCAACAGGGGCGGGAGATCCTTTATCAGATCCAGTATTTGGTAAGACATTATCTGTACGGGTTGTTGATGGTGATCTTGATCCTGGCCATCCTCAACAGCATCGGACTGCTGATCATCGGGGTTGGCTATGCCGTTTTCTGGGCCAGCCTGGCTGCCTTTCTGAGTATCATACCTTATATAGGGACCACCCTGGGTGGTTTGCTGCCCTTTATGTACAGCTTTGCCACCGCTACCAACTGGTGGCAGCCCCTGGCCGTGGTGGCCCTTTATTTTTCTGTTCAGCAGGTGGAGGGCAACCTGATCACCCCCTATGTGGTGGGCTCCAATGTGAAGATCAACCCGTTTATTGCCATTATTTCCCTTCTTATTGGAGGGGTTATATGGGGCCTGGCGGGCATTGTGCTGGGCATACCCATCGCCGCCATAGTGAAGCTGATCTTCGACCATGTGGATGCCCTGAAGCCTTTGGGTGCCTTAATGAGCCGCGATTTGCATGAGAAAGAGGATATCTTCCTCAAAGAATGGGATGACGAGCGCCATCGCATAACCGGATTCTTTAAAGACCGGCAGAAATCAGAATGATCCTGCCGCCTCGTGGTACCATAAGTATCTTACCAGGCTTACCCTCCGTTTCAGGCGGGATGGGAAATATCCGGAAACAATGATTTATAGTCAACGGTAATTTTCAGGGGAGCGGTCTCGTTTATTTAATTAATTGAAGCAAAGATGAATGAGCAAACTCATACAGAACACCGGGTGATCGAAGACTTCTGGCTTAAGCTGGACAATGCGGCCAAGATGTATCCTGCTTTGATGAACCGGGAGTTTACTGCGGTGTTTCGCTTTTATGTCAGTCTGAAACAGCCGGTTCAGATTACCAGTTTTTTCAGGGCTGTGCGAAAAGTGGAAAAACGCTTTCCCTACTTTAAGATGCAGCTGAAAAGAGGCTTCTTCTGGTATTACCTGGAGCATAAGAATCTCCCGATCAGCGTGCAGGAGGATACAGGTGTGCTGTGCAGGAAATTTGACAGGGAAACAGACCATGGACTGCTGCTTCGCATCCTGGTAAAAAATCATACGATCAGCGTGGAGTTTTCCCATATCCTTACCGACGGGCAGGGGTCGATGGAATTTTTTAAGTCCTTGTTGATCACTTATTTGGCCGAAACTGGTGTGGGGATACCTGCCGGTGTGAGGTATTTTCACCCGGATGATCCCATATCCGGAGAAGAACTCGAAGATTCCTTTCACCGGTACTTCAAGAAGAACCTGCCCGATCTTACCCGGCTCTCACGCGCCTTTCATCTGCCTTTTAAGCTGCAATCCTCAGCTCGCTTCAGCATCAGTTCCATAACCCTTTCTCTGAAGCAGATGAAGCACAAGGCCGGCCATTATTCGGTGAGTGTCACCGAATACCTTATATCAGCGTACCTCTGTGCTTTACAGGAGGTATACAAAGATCTTCCCCCTGCACAAAAACGCAGGAACAACAAGATCCTGCGCATACAGGTGCCTGTGAATTTGCGCAGCATCTTTCCTTCTTCATCCATGAGGAATTTCACCCTGTTCGTTTTGCCGGAGATCGATTTGAGGCTGGGATATTATACTTTTCAGGAGATCGTGAAGAAGGTGCACCATCAGATGGCCCTCGAGAAGGATCAGAAGCTGATCAGCCGCACCATCTCACGAAATGTAGGAGGGGAGAAGAACAAGCTGGTTCGTACCATCCCCCTTTTCATCAAAAGCCTGATCCTTCAAACACAGTATTATTCGCTGGGAGCCAATTTGTACAGTGGTGAGCTGACCAACCTGGGCAAACTGGATCTGACCCCGCCACTAAATGAGCAGATTGAATCCGTTGGTTTTGTACCCCCACCCCCGAACAAAGCGCTGAAGGTCGACTGCGGGGTGATCGGCTTTCAGGATAATCTGATGCTGACCTTTGGCAACATTACCCGGTCAACAAACTTCGAGCGGCGGTTGTTGCAGATCTTTTCGGATCAGGGGATAGAACCTGAAGTCACGAATATTAAAAATACAGAGCCATGATCAAGTGTACACATTGCGGTGTTGAGCTGGAGGAGAACATGAATTATTGCCCCTTATGTGGACAGCCGGTGGAAAAAGAAAGCATGCCCGTGCATGAACCGGTCCATATCAAAGGAGGACAGAACATCCAAAAAAGATATATTTCCATGGGACAATTGAACCGTCCCCAAAAAAGGAAAGTGATGTGGGAGGTATTGTCTCTGATCGTTCTGTCGGGCGTGTTAGGGGTGGTATTATTGAACCTGATATTCAACCAACGCATCACCTGGTCGGTTTATCCCCTTGTGCTCGGCCTGGGCATCTTTGGATATGCCTCGGTTTTTACTTTTTGGTACGACAAAGGCTGGCAGCAGTTGCTGGGGGATATGGTCATCACTTTTGCGGTCTTGTTTTCCCTGGATTTTACCGATGGCATGTTGCAATGGGCCCTGCCTGTGGCATTCCCCATGCTTGTGGGCACCCTCGCAGTAGGGCTCGGTTTATATTTCATAGCCCGCAGAAGCAGGTATTATGGTTTTGACCTGATGGCCTATGTTTTTGTTGGGCTGGCTGTTTTAGTGCTTCTTCTCGAAGGGGTCCTTTCTTTGTACCATACCCATGGCCTGCATCTGGACTGGAGCATTATTGTTCTGATCTCTGTGATCCCGGTTGATGCCGTCTTACTCTACATCCACTTCCGGCTTAGGAAGAACCCCGATCTGAAGAAATTCTTTCATATATAGACCAGGCCTTGAATATCATCATTGATGACCTGCCACAAAGACCGACTTTTCGATAAAGATCATATTCTGACCGAAAGCAGTTGGTTAAAACAGCTTCTGGCCAGGTTTATGCAAAGTGCCATTTCTAAACGTCATGCAGCCTGATTATGTGCAGGGGAATGCTTATCTTTGGGGCAAATCGTTTTATATCTATGAGTACCGACAAATCCCTCGCCGACGAACAGATGCAGGCTAAAGGAAGGCCCCTGCAGAAGATGTTCAACCGGGTTCCCGCCCGTTATGATTTTTTGAACCGGCTGTTGACTTTTCGCCTCGATGAGCAATGGCGGAAGAAGGCCGTGAAGGCCATCGTGGATGAACGCCCCGCAAGGGTGATGGACTTAGGCACGGGAACGGGCGATATGGCCGTGCGCATCGCCCGCAAAAGTCCACATACCCAAGTGGTAGGCTACGATTTTAGTGGTTCCATGCTGGAGGTGGCCCGCAGGAAAGCCAGGCGATACGGGGTCGGCAACATCGAGTTTGTGGAGGGCGATGCAGCCTCTATGCCTTTTGAGGATGGGAGCTTTGATGTGGTGGGCATATCCTTTGCCTTCCGCAACATCACCTTCAAGAATCCCTATACCGGGCAGTATCTGCAGGAGACATTACGCAGCCTGAAGCCCGGTGGCAGGTTTGTGATCGTCGAAAGCAGCCAGCCCCGCTCGCGACTGGTTCGTTATTTTTTTCACCTGTACCTGCATCACATCGTCTCGGGCATAGGGGGACCTATCTCCCGGTCCAGGGGAGCCTATCATTATCTGGCCTATTCAGCCCGGCATTTCTATACCCGCGAGGCGCTCACCCTCCTTCTGGAAAAGCATGGCTTCTGTGATGTCCGCCACCGGCCTTTGCTTTTTGGTGCCGCCGCCGTCACCATCGCTACCAGGCCTGCCAGCGAGCCTGCCAGCGCTTAGCGCAGCGCTAAGCGTAGCCCTAAGCGCTAAAAGATGTCCGAAAACGAACAGATCCAGCGCTTAGCGCTGCGCTAAGCGCTGAAAAGTTCGCTGAAAAGTTTCATCATCTATTTTTTCACTTTCATTCTTCCCGTAGTATTGCCGCCGGGTTCGCCCGGCCTGCCTTCAAGGTTTGATAAGCCAGTATCAACGCGGTAACCAATACAGCAGCCCCGGCCGCTGCCAGGAAGACCCAAAGCGATAGGCCTGTCTTGTAGACATAATTGTTCAGCCAGCCCTTCATCACCCAATAAGCGGCCGGCCAGGCAATCAGGTTGGAAACCACGATCCAGCGCAGGAACTCACCAGAGAAAAGGGCGGCTATGTTTGTCATTTGAGCACCCATCGCCTTACGTATGCCTATCTCCCGCATGCGGCGGTCCACACTGAAGGCTGCCAGCCCGAATAGTCCCAGCAACGAGAGGGAGATTGCCAGCACAGTGAACACCGTTACCACATTCTTTACCTTCTGTTCCGACCGGTACTGGGCATCAAACTTCTGGTCCATGAATTCCAGCTGAAAAGGCCATCCCGGCGCTACTTCTTCCCAGGCTCCCTGCAGCTTTCCAACGGCAGAGCGGATGTCACGGGTATCCAGCTTAACCAGGATCTCCGGATAGCAGGAGGGGTAACCGTCCCGCTCCAGTACGAAGGCCAGGGGTGGCATCTTCTTCTGCATCGGGAGAAAATGGATGTCGCGCACGATGCCAACAACTTTCTTCTGTTGGTCGTTGTAAAACCCTGTCAGCTCTTCATTAAGCAGTCCCGCCTTACCCAGCAGCCTGGCGCCCGTCTCGTTCAGGATCACCCCCGACTGCGCATCCCTGCCATAATCCGTTGAAAAGCTTCGTCCTTTGATGATCTGAGCCCCCAGGGTCTCAAAATATCCGTAGTTGACGCTGATGATACCAAATTTCTTGCCTTTACCCGATGCCCCGGCTGACTTCAGCCTGGTGAAGTTGTTGATCAGATGCGGCGGTGCGCTGAAAGTGGAGGAGACCCCTCGTACCTCGGGATAATTTTTGACCCGGTCGGTGAAAGCTTTGTATCGCCCTGCCTTTTGTTTGTTATAGGGATTCTTGATGATAGCTATCTGTTCTTTGTTGATTCCCAGGTTTTTATTTTGTATGTAGTGGATTTGCTTATATATCACCAGCGCAGCAACGATCAGAAAGATGGAGATGGCAAATTGAAGGAATACAAGGGCCTGACGAAACCTCAGATGACCGCCCGGACCCCCGGAAGTTTTATAAGAAGCTGCCCCGGCCCCTCCCAGGATGGCCAGCGGACGGATGCGCGAGAGTATCAGCGCCGGATAACTCCCGGCAAAAAGGGTCATGAACAGGATGATCCCTGCAAAGGCCATCAGCAATTGGGAGTTGTGCCATACATCCCTTCCCAGGGTTTTGCCGGATATCTCGTTGAACACCGGCAGTATCGTGTGGACCAGCAGCAGGGCAAGCACGGCGGAAGCAAGGGTGAAGACGAAAGATTCGCCCATGAACTGTGCTATGATCTTCTTGCGTTCAGCGCCGACGATCTTGCGCATGCCGATCTCCTTCTCCCGCAAGCTCATTCTTGCCGTGCTCAGATTCATGTAATTGAACCCTACGATCAGCAGGATGAAGATGGCCAGGGCAGCGAACCCTCTTACATACCTGATGTTGCTGTGCTGTGCGATGTCATATTCCAGGTCCGATGAATGCAGATAGATCTGCTCCAGGGGCTGAAGGTCCAGTTTCAGGTATTCGGTGTATTTCTCGCCCCGCTCATTAAAATAAATGTCGTTGATCAGCTGCTCGGCCTGCTCTGCATCAGCCTGCCCCGAGAGTTTCAGGTAAAAAGAGCTGTTTGAAAAGCCCCAGTGGGTATAGGCCCATTTATTCAATTGCTTGAGGCTGGAAAGGGAGGCCATGAAATCGATTTCCAGGTGGGATTGTTCGGGCAGGGACTCCAGGATGCCCGTGATCTGATAGGTATGCTCGTTGTCCACGGTAAGGGTCTGGCCAATGGCAGGCTGGTCACCGAAATATTTACGGACCATCTTTTTCGTGATCACCATCTTGAATGGGCCATCCAGGGCTTTGGCAGGATCGCCGGTGGCCAGCCGAAGGGACAGTATGTCGAACATTTCGGGATCGGTGAAGTAAAGGGCTTTCTCGGGAAATTGTTGGTCGCTGTGGCCGATCACCACCTGGTGATCCCGGTAAAAGCTAGAGATGGCTTCAGCCTGCGGGATGTTTCCCTTCAGCTTGCTTTCCAGAACGCCCGGCAGGTTGGCCCCACCGCCGCTCTCTTTCTTATAGCGCTTGATAATGCGGTAAACATCCTCTGAATCCTCGTGGAAGGCATCATATTTTAGCTCGTCCTGAACATAGCGGAAGATAACCAGGAAACAGGAAAGCCCGATGGCCAGCCCCAAAATGTTGATCACCGAGAAAAGCCTGTGTCGGCTGATGCTTCTGAGACTTGATTTAATGTAGTGTTTGAGCATCCTGGAAGTTTTTTGGGGTTTATACTTCCAAAGACACCCTAAAAATTAAAATGTTGCACGTGGCAAGTTGTTGAAAGTTATACGGTAATCAATTTTTCAACAAATTTAACCTTCAACGGTCAAACCTTCGGCGTTCAACATGGAACCTTCAACGATTAATTTTTATCCGGCTCCCCGACAAAGATGAAGTATTTCCTGCGTTTGTTCAGCAGCAGGATGTTGATCTTCACCTGAAGGAAGATAAAAAGCTTGAATTTGATGTAATCCATCCAGGAATTGAAATTCTTGCGGGTGATCCATCGGTCATATCCTTTGTATCCTTTTTTTACCGCCTCGGTGATGTTTTCCTTCTGCGAGATATTCAGTTTGTTTTCACGGAATTTCTTAAGGTAATGGCTTTCCGTCCAATGGTGGTAGCTCATCTTTCTTTTCCAGCGCTCGAAAGGCCCGCGGTGTTGATAGGAACGCGACAGGATGTCGGCGATCAAAAACGTGCCACCTGGTTTGACCACCCGGTGAACTTCCTGCATGAACCTGTGTTTCTCAGGATAATGAAAGGCACTCTCGATGCAAAGCAGCACATCTACCGAATCATCAGGGACCTTTTCCAGTTGCTGGGCATCATCCACCATAAACTCCAGGTTGTTGTGCGAACCATTGATGGAGTGGGCCAGCGCGATGTTGTGGGCGTTGATATCAATACCGGTCATGCTGCCAGGCTGGTAATTTTCGTAGATGTACAGGCTTTGGGTTCCGTTTCCGCATCCCACTTCCAGCACATCCTTGTTCTCCAGCTCTCCAATATGCGAGATGCAATGGTTGGTGAGGTTCACCTGCCGGTCTTCCAGGCTCTCATCATGCTCTTTGTAGTAGGGATAATGCAGCATGAGGAGTTTCTGATACAGCTTTCGGTAAGTTTTGTTGATCGACTGGTAGTAATTTTGCGTAGAGCTCCCTGTTTCCAAAAGATTCGAGTTCGCCATATCCGTTTGGGTCTTGATTTTTATGAAGGCAAAACTATAAAAAATGTTGGAGGACAAAATAATTTTATAACAACTTGATGTTCAAATATTAGAGATGAGCTGATGTGTTAGTTTCCTATTTTTAGGGGGTTAACAGACAGGTCATCTTAGGAAGGTTTTTCTGAAATTTCCAAAAATAGGCTGCTAAACCCGTAAAAACTTCTTTTGCAACCTAGGCTTATTTTCATTACCTTTATTAAAATACGCGCTGATTATCTAATGCATATCCCTATTCCTTCTCATGCGTATAGGGCTTTTCCATCCACCGGTCATATAAAACATTTCTTTTCCATTCCGGCAAATCGCCGTATCGTAAGGCCGTGGTTTTAGCCTGATTATAAAGCTCCAGTGCTTTCCGGCGGTTTCCTTTTAGATCATGGCAGTAAGCCTGGGTGCGGATGGCCGAGGGGATCAAAAAGTATTTCATCTCCTGGCTCACATTGGCTGAGTCTTTTACCACCAGTTTCATCCAGGCAATGGAACGATCATAGTGGCCCTTGAGAAAATCGACCCATCCTTTTTCAAACACGAAGTCGGGCAGCCGGCCATATTCCTCTTCCAGTCGTTCCAGCAGCCGGGAGGCCTTTTCAATATTTTCCTGCGGTATGCTGTAGGGGTGAAAGTCCATGTCCGGCCCGTGCAGCAACGGGGTGAATCCGGCACTCCGGATCCAGCGGTATTTCTTTTCAGGGGTGGCATCGAGCAGGTATATGGAAGGATCCCGCCCGGCCAGGTATTTTTTGATGGCTTCCTTCTGAACCGGCTTTTCTTCTATCGTAAGGGAGTTGAGGTTCACGGTCTCAATGTGGTCCCGTTCATCCAGGGCCCGGTCGAAATAGTGCTTGTGTTCGGCACCGGTAACCACCACGATCCTTTCTCCGCGATGGCTGGCAATGGCCTCATCGATAAGTGCCATCATGGAGTCATTGCGGGTACGGTAATACAGGTTCATGCAATGGTCGCCGTATACCTCCATCGATATGCGGTACCCCTGGGTATGGTAATCATTATACTCTTTCCCGTTCCACCATCGGTAGCCTTTTTTGTAACGGAAATGGTGCCAGCTTCCGTTGGCCTGCTCAAAATGCTGAATAATCCGTGATTCCTTACGCAACTGCTCAGCCTGTGCTTTTTTTTGGAGGTATTCATCTGTTTTAACATACTCCCTGCGTTCGTGCCGGGCATTGCCCCTCCACCAGTCGATGGGGTAAACCGGAATATTGTTGGCCAGCCCGTAAATAGAGGCCAGCTCCATTTCCCTCAGGGAAGGGTTTTTGCGGAAATCCCGGGGGCGTATCTCCACGCAAACGGCCTCGGGTTGGTAAGCATCCAGGATATGGATGACGTTCTCGTAGCTGTAGTTGGGATTTTTCGCATGGCTGCTGTGGATGGTTCCCAGCACCAGTACTTCTGTGGGCTGATCGATTTTGTCTGCCTGTATCTGCAGAGCCGGCAAAAGCAGAAACAGTGCAATGAGTAGCCTGTCTTTCATCATGCATTATTTATTGAATGTCAAATAGATGTAAATTGTATCAACAAAGACGAAAGGCAAATCCTTGTGCTGCATCAAATTATTTTCCGCTCACAATCGAACAGTCTACTGTTTCAAATCCGTACAGTTTGCAAGAACCTTAAGCAAGGGATTAATTTTGTAAAATATTGGTTTTCAGAATTTATACATATTTTGGTACGATGCTTGAATAACTTGGGGATAAATGCGCATCATGATCCGCAACTATCTTAAGACTGCCCTCAGGAACCTTCAGAGAAACCAGGTGCATGGTTTAGTCATCATCATTGGCCTCGCCACCGGCCTCGCTGCTGTTTTCATCATATCTATCTTTTTGAAGCACGAATACAGTTACGACCGCTTCTTCAAAGATTCCGAACGGATCAGCCGGGCCGTGACCATCCTGGATCGCGATGGAAGCCGTATGCCTTATACCTTTGAGGATGCGGCATTCGAGGCGAAGAAAGCGATCCCTGAGATACAGGCCGCTACCCGTTTCTATGCCTACAACTACCTGGAGGTGAATTACCAGCAAGAACGAAAAGGGGACTACAAGGCCTTGTACAGCGACAGCTCTTTCTTTGAAGTGTTCTCACTCCCTATGCTGGAAGGCGATGCCACAACCGCACTGAATCAGCCCGGAACGGTGATCCTCACCCGAAGCATGAAGCAAAAGATTTTTGGGGATGACCCGGCCATAAATGAAGTCTTGCAGATGAACCGTAAGGATTATTTGGTACGGGGTATTATGGAGGACATACCGGAGAATTGCCATTTCGGTTTCGATGTGTTGGTATCGTTTTCTTCCCTGAGCTCATCATTCCGGGAATCCAATGCAGTGGATTATCCCGCATTTTTTCTTTTCCGCCAACCGCCGGATCAGGAAGTGAAAAACAAGGTGAATGATTTTATGGCCAAATGGGTCAATGAGAAGTTTGCCGGGTATGATGTCACGGTCAGTTCAGCCCTCCAGCCGCTGGAGCAGATCCATATGGGTTCGGGGCTCAAGCGGGATTATGCCATAACTGCTGATAAGAACCAGATGTTCATCTTTACTGTGGTTGCCGGATTCATTTTGATGATCGCGGTGTTCAATTTCCTGAACCTTTTCACGGCGCAGTCCGAAAGCCGGCTGAAGGAGGTGGGCCTCCGCAAGGTGATCGGCAGCCGGCGAAGACAATTGATATGGCAGTTTCTGTTTGAGTCTGCCCTGATTGGACTGCTGGCCTTTCTGCTGGCCATGTTCCTGGTGGAGACGTTCTTGCCGGAATTTTTTGAGCTGCTGCGGGTGGATTTTGATTTTTCCTTTAGCACGGAATGGCTGCTTATTTTGGTGTTCTTCCTCTTCACCCTGCTGGTGGGTATGGCATCGGCGTGGTATCCTGCTTTGTATGTCTCCTCGTTCAACCCGGTGCGGGTGTTCCAGGGGAGCCTGGGAGGAGGGCGTGCCGGCAAACCCTTTCGCACGGGCCTTGTCATCCTTCAGTTTACCCTCTCCATCGGTCTGATCACCGCCATGATCACCCTCTATACCCAGGTACAGTATATGAAGAACAAGGACGTGGGCTTCGACCGCGAGCATGTGGCTTATTTCTACGGGTTCACCGACCCCATTAAAAAGCATTATGAATCTATCAAAAATGAATTGTTGCGCAATCCTCGCATCACGGCTGTCACGGCATCCATGTCGGCTCCGGGGGGCAAACGCAGCCCCATGGATCTTAGGCGGACGGACCAGCAGCCGGAGGAGGCTTTCAGTTGTAAGGAGAACCGGGTACAACCGGGATATCTCAAGACATATGGCATTGAGCTGCTCAGGGGCAGGGACTTCACTGCACCGCATGATAAGGAGGAGATCCTGATCAATCAGGCGGTAGTCCGCAGACTGGGGTTTGAGGATCCGCTGGGCAAGGAGGTGATACTGTGGAAACGCCGGTGCCGCATCATCGGGGTGGTGAAGGATTACAATTTTCGCTCGCTGCACCGCGAGATAGAACCGTTGGTGCTGAGCCATTATTATGACCTGAAGTATATCCTATCGGCCCGGTTACAAGGTAATGTTGACCCATCTATGATGGATTATGTGAAAGGGGTCTTCCACCGGCATGATCCGGAATATACTTTCCGTTATCGGTTTGTTGATCAGGTGTACTCCAGCCTCTATGGCAAAGAGGAACGGCTCAATACGCTGATTTTGGTGGCGGCAACCCTGGGCATCCTCTTATCGGTGATCGGGCTCTTTGCCTTTGTTTCTTTGATGCTGAACAAGAGGGTCAAGGAGATGGGCATACGCAAGGCTTTCGGAGCCTCCGCCGGGGATGTCAACCGCACGGTTGCCCGTACCATCGGGCTGTGGATACTCATATCCGCTTTGATGGGATGGACCATAGCATACGTGTTTTCTTCGCACTGGCTGGAGAATTTTTCCTATCGCATCGAGCTTCAATGGTGGATGTTTGCTGCTTCAGCCGCTATCGTTATGCTGTTGGCTGCTTCAGCCGTAGCGGGCAAGGTTCTGCACCTGTCCCGCGTCAACCCCGCGGATATTTTGAGGTATGAGTAGGATATTCAGCGCTTAGCGCTGCGCTAAGCGCTGCGTTTTTTTACCCTCTTATCACTTTCACATTATTGGCATTGGGGCCTTTCTTGCCCTGAATGATCTCGAAATTCACGGCATTGCCTTCGCTGACTTCTTCCATCAGACCACTGACGTGGAAAAAGATGCTTTGTCCGTTCTCAGAATCACGGATGAAGCCAAAGCCTTTGGATTCATTATAGAAAGTGACGGTTCCCTTGTGGATGGGGTCGGCTTCTTCCTGGGGTGCGCCCCTGGGAACGCTTATTTCAATATCTTCGGGGTTGGTCTCTTCTTTCTCTTCCTGGTCGGGAGGTGTGTCGGAAAGCGATCCGTCCTCATTGACATAAGCGATCATGTCGTCGAGGCTGTTCTTTTTGTGATCCTTGCGCTCTTCGCCTC
>JAGXLL010000043.1 GCA_018334675.1 Bacteroidales bacterium
TTTCAGATATGGATTCCCTTGGAGCACAGATCATCGATTCTGTGGATATCCCTAATTTTTCAAGCTTAAGGCAAAGCCAGTGGTGCGCGGATTTCAGGGAGGATATCGAATGGTATCTGCAGAAATACGTTAAAAGTGATACCATGCAAACGCTGGAGGATATTATAGATGTGGGCACCCGATCAAAGTTTGCAAGGCAGAGACTGGAATATTTTGCTGAAAATAGCGGTAGGCCAGGCGATTCAGAAGCAGAATGCCTGGATCCATACCGGGATAAAAGACGGATCGCTTTCCGCCAGGCAATCGAGAAGACAATGGATGAGATGGACCTGGATGCATTGGTATACCCTACCTGGAATCATAAACCTGCTCCGATCGATTCCTTCCGGACAGAATATAAAGGAGATAACAGCCAGGTCATCGCCCCTCATACGGGTCAGCCGGCTTTCACCGTTCCCATGGGGTTTACGGGGGATGATCTGCCTGCCGGCCTGCAGTTTTTGGGAAGGATGTATGCAGAAAGTACGTTGATCAAACTGGCCTACGCCTATGAACAGGGAACTCTCCACAGAAAGGCACCGGATATGAGTCCGTCTTTGTAATGAAGATCAACAGGTCTTAAAAAACTGTTACCGCCTCTGGCGGCACCGGTTTTTTATGTTGCACATCATATTATTTCTTCCATTCTTCCGGCATCCATGAGCGCAGCAATTCTTTATTTGCGCTGTACCATTTTTGTGCTGCTTTGTCCTCGTCGTCCATCTCTTCGAAGGTCATCATCAGGTCGGCCAGCACTTCTTCCTCCAGGTAAAAGTTGCCCAGGAACTCCTTAAAACCCGGTTTTTCTTTGGTAAAACCTTTGCGGGTGATGATGTATGCCTTTTCGGTAGGATATACGTCTTTGGGATCCTCCAGGTATTTCAGGTCATACATAGCCCACTTATGGTGGGGTTTCCATCCGGTCACCACTGCCCATTCCTTCTGAGTGAAGGCTTTCTTGAGGGTGGCCATCATGGCCGGGCCGCTGGAGGTGATCTGCTGATAATCGAGGTTGTATTTTTCTATGGCCTTTTCGGTATCTTTATGGATGCCGGCACCACTACCTATGCCGATGATCCTGCCGTTAAATTTTTTCTTGTTTTCATTCAATTCGGTGATCGAATTGATGTCCACATATTCCGGAACCACCAGCCCAGTTGAAGCATAGTCGAAGGATATACCGGCCTTATCAAGCTGGTCGCCGTATTTATCCCAGTATTCGGCGTGGGTCTGGGGAAGCCAGGATTCCAGGAATATATCCCCATCTCCTTTGGCCAGGGAGGCATAGATGGGGCCGGGTTCTATCAATATCATTTTTGTCGGAATACCCACATCTTCCAGGGCCAGCTCGGTGACTTTCGTCATGGCAATGGTTTCGGCCCAGTTTCCGCTGTAAATCACGATCTCTTCCTGTTGATCCTTCTTGGATCCATTTTGGCAGGAGAGGGATGCAACCGCCAATACAATAATTAATAAACTGCTAATAATCAGATGTGTTTTTTTCATGTCAATGATTTTTTGGTAATTAGTAGATGCAAAAGTAAGGGTATAATCCTTAAAATCCAATTTGGGAAATGGTTATTTGTACAGGACATTATTTTGTCTTTTCTATTGGAACCCCTGTAATTTCTTCATATTTTGTATGAAGTGCCGTCAGGCAGCCATGGTCAGCAAGCTGATGGCGGTACTCTGTTCTGATGAGTTGGCAGGTCCGGTGATCAATGCCCGCACATTGAATCAATAGGAGGTTGGTATGGCCACGGAGAAATTTGTGCTCCGAATCGCCGAGGAGAAGATGAAAGCGGTTGATTAAAAAAATGGGCTGCCGCGAAGTAAGACAGCCCATTTTAAGTGTTCGTGCTCGGACGTTTTCAGCAAGCGCTTCGCTGATTTTTTTCTGTTTTTTTATTTTATTAACAGTTGCATCCCTTTTCCTTGTTGGTGGATCTTCATGGGCAGGGTGGACATACCCTGGTTATAGATGCCCAATCCGTTTCCTAATTGCTGGATCTCATGGGTGACGCCTTCGCCAGAGATGCGATCATGAATGAAGTTGCTGTTTCCCTGTTGCAGGTATTTTCCCTGGTTAGCATTTCCATCTATTTCAAGATCCATATAGTTGTTTCTTCCTTGTATTTGCTCGGCACTGAAATGGTTTTGATCACCATTTATTTGTAGTTGAATATAATTCTGATTTGGACGGGATGAGACCCGCTTGTTCCTTTCGGACAGTTGATCAGCCCCTCTGGCCTTTTCCGGCAATGTGAGCGAATTGCTTTCATTGCTCAGATTATACTGGTTGCCGTAATTCAGGTTGTTGAGCACCTGCTGTTCGAAGGCTTCTGCCTGCCTGTTGTTGTCCTGGGCAAAGACATCATCGACGGAAAAGACAAAACACAACAAGGAAAAAATCATCAAGGTGTTGATAATCTGAGTATGTCGGATCATTTTTCAGGATTTAAGTGATTGTTGCAACATGGATGATTTTATCCCAATTTCATTAGTTGCTTTGGGTAATATTTGCCGTGTTGCTGTTTCCGTTTTGCAGGATAGTGGCTGAATGACCCGTACCGGTTTGCATGATGGTGGCTTCATTCATGCTGCCGTGAACACCGGGGGTAAACCTTTGATCCCACAGACCCTGGTCAACTATGGCTGAATTGCCGGAGCCATCCTGATGGATGTCTACCCAGTTCTGATCGCCGGATTGATAGGATTTTGCCATGTTGTCGCTACCACCTTCCTGGAGGATGTTGGAATAGTTGTGGTCGGCTTCGTTGTTGTCCCACTTGCTTTCAGTGCCGCCGTAGTAGTAGCCATCCTGAACCTGCAGAGCGGTGTTGCCTCCGGTTTTCTGTGTGATGAAGGCTTCGTTGAAACCACCGTCCTGATGGGTTGAGGCGGAGTTGCCGCTACCCCAGATGTTTTGTTCAGCCATGTTGGCATCACCTTCCTGGTAGATGGTTGCACTGTTGCCGCTGCCCCAGATGTTGGTGGTTGCCTCATTGTCCCTGTTGACAATAACAGGGCCTTCTTTATCTTTGGGCTGATCGTGTTCTACGGTGTTGCCGTTGCCTTTGATGTAAACATCACTCATGTTGTTTGTTCCATCCTGCCTGACGGAAACGCTTTGGCTTGCAGCACCACCGCCCAGCGAGGCATCGATCTCAATCTTCGAGGTGTTGCCAGGGCTGTACGACTTTTGCCATACATCGATATCCTGATTGGTACCTTGGATGTCGGCTTGCACGGTGTTGTTGTCGTTGATCTGTTCGATGTCGATGTCGGAATAGTCACCCTCGTACATGAAGGGGTTTCCAGCCAAACCGGTGATCGCATTGGAGTTGCCGGTTTGGATGAAGTCGAGGGTGTTTTCGTCACCCTTTAATTTGGCGTCCAGCAGGTTTTGATCACCTGTTTGGGTGGCGTTGATGACGTTGCCATAGTTTTCCACATCATACCAGGTGCTTTGGTTGACGAACATCTTGTTCATATCGCCTGTTTGTTCACCGGTAAATTCGTTGTTGTAGCCAAATACCGAATAAGTAGCTTCATTGTTTGAACCATCCTGGGTTTGGGTTGCCATGTTGTCATCGCCCTCGATGGTGATGCCTTCATTGGCGTACCAGGGTTGCATGCCGACTTTGTTGCCGGTACCCGTCTGATCGACATCCACCATGTTGCCGGAGCCCTGGGCATCCACTTCGGCCTGGTTGCCGTCGCCATCCTGCATCACTTCAGCTGAGCTGGAGGAGGACTGGAGCAACTTGACAAAAGCGGCGTTGTTGTCGCCCATCTGTTGGGTTTCGCCATAGTTGCCGCTGCCGTTGCTGGTTTGAAATTTCGACCAGTTGCCCTCACCTTCCTGAAGCTGGAATGATTCGTTGGCACCATTGTACATAATGCTTACGGCCTGGTTGGCGTCGCCGGTTTGCTGCTGTTCGGCAAGATTACCAGGATTGGCCCAATCCCGCTGTTTAATGAGGGCCGAGTTTTCATTACCTTCTTGTGTTTGAATAGCGGTAGCTCCTTCTGAATCCGTCGCACCCTGGAACATGCCCTGGGTGACCTCGGCAGTATTGGAGTTGCCGCTTTGATCCTGTGTCGCACTGTTGTTGTTTCCATTTTGCGAGGTCGTGGCCGTATTGCTCTGAGCCATGACCATGCCAGTCATTACAACAATCATAGTAAGTAAGCTGAATAAACGTTTCATAGTTTTGAGATTTTTGGTTAAACAATTGTGTGTTAAGTTGTTGGTTGTATGGTGTTGGTTAAATATGAAGCAGATTAAAAAAGCTATGTATTTTTAATTGATCTAAATAAAAATAAGCTCAATATATAAGAGCAAAAAATCCGGATTTTGTGGACAAACTTTTTTGCTTTTTTTGCAGTGATTTTAAAAAGGGTTCATTATTAACATCTTATCGGCGCCTAGTGTAATGCTCGCTGATAAGAAAGCTTATCAACGATTAGCGCAGCGCTGACAGGAACGCTGAGAGGGAAGCGGCTGGTTAAAAATATCGGGGGTGGTGTATCCAAAGACCTTTGAATAACGTATAGGTGATTCAATGGATTCAACCGATATCGGATGGTGCGTTTTTTTATTTTTTTGATCCCATGGATGTTGGCCGGGATTCTGCTTCAGGCACAGGAATCTATTCAGATCGATCCCGCCTATGTTGAGAGCAAGGAGATCACCACGGCCGTTGTAAGTTCAAAAGTCCGGTCTGAAGCCGGTTCGTCCATCGGCAAACGGGGTTTTTGCTTCAGTGAAAAGGCAGCGCCCACCCTGGCGGACGATCATATTGAGGCGGGCAAGGGTCCCGGATTGTTTGAAGGAGAACTCACCGGGCTGAAGAAGGCCACCATCTATTATGTACGTCCTTATGTTATGTTTGACTCATCAGCCGTTTACGGCGAAAAGGACGTTTTTACCACAAATACTTTTCTCAACGGAACCCCCATCTACCTTCGTTTTGTGGAAGGAGGAACATTTCAGATGGGCTGCACGGTTGACCAGGCACTGGCCTATGGAGATGAGTTTCCGGTACACCAGGTTGAGCTGGGGAGTTTTCAGATTAGCACCTATGAGGTCACCTGTTCCCAATTCTGCGCCTTCCTGAACAATAAGAACATTCCAGGCAACGGGATAATGGGTGAGGTGATGTATCTGGATATGCTCGATTCTGATTGTCCCCTCCGTTATTCGGGAGCTCAGTTTGTTCCCAAGCCAGGTAAGGGCGATCATCCGGTAACCGAGATCACCTGGTTTGGAGCCGAGGCCTTTTGTGAGTGGATGGGGGGAAGGCTTCCCACGGAGGCTGAATGGGAGTATGCTGCCAAAGGTGGAAAGAAGAGTCAGGGCTATAAGTACAGTGGAGGGAAGGATATTGACCAGTTAGGCTGGTACCAGGATAATTCAGAGGATGGTTTTCATGAGGTTGGAGAAAAAGCCCCCAATGAACTGGGGCTTTACGATATGAGCGGCAATGCATGGGAGTGGTGCTATGATGTGTATGCAATGGATTACTATGGCAAGAGCCCATTGAAAGATCCTATGGGTCCTGAATCCGGAGAGGAGCGGGTAATCAGGGGAGGAGCCTGGAACATGGACTCCTGGAATTGCCGTGTTTCGAACCGCTCCAGCAAGCCCCCGCAGATCACTTACAATTACTATGGTTTCAGATTGGTGATTCCTTAGAACTGATACCGGTTTTGACTCGGTGGCCGCAAATGATTTGTTGACCCACCACCCTACCACCCCACCCCGAGTATTATCTTCCACTTTCATCTCCCGTTAAGGAATTTTAACTTTTTATATATTGCCGCCCACTGATTCTTTTATTTCTTCGGATCAGTTAAACTTTAAATATAATTTTATGAATCGCAATGTATTTATTCACATGATGGTTGTTGCCTTCCTGATGGCAGGGATAACAGGCGTTCAGGCGCAGGGTTTCAATCCCAACCAACAGCAGCAACAAGAGATCGAAGTATCTGACACCGAGTTGCAGACTTTTGCACAGATCATGCAGGAAGTTCAGCAAGTACAAAAAAACTCGCAGGGTACCATGCTTAAGGCTATCAAGGATAATGGTCTTGAAGTTCAGCGTTATCAGGAGATTGCCAGGGCCAAACAAAAGGGCCAGGATGCAAATATGAGCTCCGAGGAACAGAAAGCTTATCAGGCTGTACAGGAAGTATTGAAGCAGGAACAGCAGAAGATGCGACAAAAGATGAATTCCATACTGGAAAATTATTCTATGGATCGTCAAAGATATATTCGCATCAGCAGGGCTTTGCAAAGGGATCAGGAACTGCAGCAGCGTTTGCAACAGCTCCGTCAGCAGCAACAGCCCCAGCAATAGAGGGGGCCTCAGTAAGGTTGTTTTTTTCTCATCAGCCGCATCAAAAGTGCATTGGCATTGACAATTGCAAATACTTTTGATGCGGCTGATTTTTATTCCTGATCAGGGATCTGTATATTTGCCTACATGCAAATGAAAAGCAAAGAATCGTATATGGCAGCAGATGTATATTTTTCTTCACTTAAGAATACGGGTAATAGGAGCCCACTGGACAAAATCAGCAAATTGCTGCGGCGGCTGAAGATGCGGGAGATTTATGAAAAGCATGAATTGGTAGCGGTGAAAGTTCATTTCGGGGAGTTTGGAAACACGGCATATCTGCGGCCGGTTTTTTTACGGCCTGTGATTGGCGAACTGAAGGATATGGAGACCCGGCCTTTCCTAACTGACACCAATACCCTCTATATCGGCATGCGCACCAATACAGTGGATCATCTTTATTGTGCCCACTGGAACGGATTTAACTACTCCACCCTCCAGACTCCTATTGTCATTGCCGATGGACTTCGCGGGGAGAACAGCCAGGAGGTTGAGCTGGACAGTTATGGCTCGGCGAAGATACATCTGGCTGCTGATATTTTAAATGCCGATGCCATGTTGGTAGTGAGCCATTTCAAAGGCCATATGCTTACCGGTATAGGAGGAGCCATAAAGAACCTGTCGATGGGATGCGCAAGCAGGCAAGGGAAGCTGGATATGCATTCTAGGTCGAAACCCACAGTCGATCAGGAGAAATGTACAGGATGCGGCAAGTGCCAGGAACATTGCCAGGAAAAAGCCATCGAGATATCCCAGAAAGCATATATTACAGACCACTGTGTAGGATGCTCACGTTGTATCGCTGTTTGTCCGGAAGGGGCCATCCAAATCAACTGGAATGCTTCTTCAGACAGTGTTCAAAAGAAAATGGCCTATTATGCCAATGGCGTTCAGAATCATTTTGGGGCCAAGATGTTGTATGTGAACGTGGTAACGGATGTAGCGCCCGGATGCGACTGCGATCCGGCGAATGATCAGCCGGTGGTGCCTGATATCGGCTTTTTTGCCTCCACCGATCCTGTAGCCATCGACCGGGCTTCTTATGATATGGTTCTGCAGGCTAACGGAGGGAGGGATCCTTTCCGGGCCCATTACCCCAAAGTCAATCCGGTGGCTCAGCTTGAGTATGCCGAACAGATCGGGGGAGGAACCAATCAATATAACCTGATTGAAATGAAGTCATAAACGAAAGAAGTCTTTCTTCTGAATTACAGGTATCCTTTTTCATTTGAATTTCCACTCCCGTCACTTTCCTTTAGATAACGGGTTGTGGTCACCTCCATGTTACAGCCATAATCCTTCAGATGCTCCAGTTGGTTTTTCAGCAGGCTGTTCCTGAAAAGGTTGAGAATGACCTTTTTGTTCCAATATTGGGATTTTTCTCTTACCAACTCATAGTAATCATAGCGTTCCCTTTCCGTATATTCATCCAGCAGGGAGAGATGCTTCAGTGTTTTGATATCAATTTCCTCCAGAATTACGCTGGATATCATCAGGAAGATGTCGTCCACCATACTTTCTCTTCCGGGAAACCACAACCATTCTCTGTCGCTGTGGACCTCCTGGAGTGTCAATTCCGGATTTTCATTTTCCGAAAGAAAGATTTGATATTCAGGTATAAGCCCTCCGTTGCATAAACGGCATTCACCAATTAAAACCTGTGCCGTGTATCTTTCCATAGATTTTTTATTTCTGTTCGATTTTTCGGGTGAAAGATATATAATCCCTGTTCCATTCGCAAAAATGTATTTTGTTTATGAATCCTGGGAGATGGAGAAAAAGTATGTTCAGCATTTATGGGCCAATGAAGTCAACAAACTGATGACCGACGATGATGTAACCCAATTCCTCTTTCCGCATCAGCACTTTATTATTTTTCCTGGTTTTCCGGTCCCCTGTTTTCCTGTTGATTCTCCGCTTCCTCGCCTTCAGGTTGTTCTTGTTCCTGTTTTTTGCTGGAGAAGGTGCGGATGAACCAGTTTTTTCTCAGAGTCTCCGCTGCCTGGTCCAATTCCTTGGCACTTCGGTTGATATTTTTCAGGGTACCGTCCAGACTGTCGGAAAAAACACTGTCGGTGAGCAGTTTGTTGATAACACCCCGGCCACTTTCCATTTGCTGGGTGATGTTAGCCAGGTTCTCGGATATGGTTTTAGCCTGGCGGGTGGTATATTCAAGGTTTTTGGCTGAATTACCCAGGCTCCTGGTAAAGGCGGTATCGGTGAACATCTTTCCGAAGAGGCCGCCACCCTGGTTGATTTTCTCTGTGATCTTCTTCAGTTCCCTGGTGGACTCAAGCAGATTGTGGCCAGACTGGTCGAATTCATTGGCCAGGGTGGTGTCGGATAACAATTTGCCGATCACCCCTTCCTCTTTGTTGATGTTGCCGCTAATGGTGCTGAAGTTTCTGGTCAGTTGAGCCGTGTTGCGGCTGATCTCATCCAGGTTGTTGGTGAAAGACGTGTCGGTAAATAGTTTTCCGAAGATGCCTTCTCCCTGGTTGATTTTGGAGGTGATCTCGGCCAGGTTTTTAGTAACTCTCGTGGTGTTGATGCTCGATCTCTCCAATTGTTCGAGTATCTCGTCGATCTTGACGGCTTCTATGGTTCCCAGAACATCTCCCTCATCCACCACGGGCTGGGTAGAGCTGCCCGGGGTGATGTTGACCACTTTGTTACCCATTACTCCTTCGGTTCCGATCTCCATGCGGGAGTCTTCCCGTATGAATGGATGGACCTTATTCTCGAGGGTGGCCTGAACCCGGACCAGTGTGTCGTTAACCAGTTTGATGGTGGAAACGGTTCCTACGTTGATGCCGGAATAGCGTACGTTGCTACCCACTTTCAGTCCGCTGACGTCTTTAAAAATACCGCTTACGGTGAAAGTATTGCCAAACAGGTTCCTCTGTTTGCCAATGATATAGATGGCATAGGCAAAAATGGCAATACCAACTATGATAAACACGCCCAGACGAATGCTTTTTTGAATAGTCATTCTCATAATAGCATCATTTATTAATTAAAAAAATTATGGATCCAGGGATCCTTGCTACCTTTCATCTCCTCAAATTTTCCTGAGGCGTAAAGCACCCCGTCTTTAAGCACATGAATGGTATTGGCTGTGAGTTCCACACAGCTGATGTCATGTGTAATGATGATCGAGGTAGTGCGATATTTTTGCTGCAGGTCGATGATCAGTTTACTGATCTCTTTGGAGGTGATGGGATCGAGGCCTGTGGTAGGCTCATCATACAGGATGATTTCGGGTTGAAGGATCAGGGTACGGGCCAGTCCGATGCGTTTCTTCATCCCTCCGGAGAGTTCGGAGGGCATCATGTCGATGGTGTGCCGCAGGCTCACATTGTCGAGTGCCCGGATCACTTTGGTTTCCAGCTCCTTTTTTGTACCGGCCATATTGTTTCTAACCAGGGGAAACTCCAGGTTTTCCCGTACACTCATGCTGTCGTAGAGGGCATTACCCTGGAAGAGGAAACCGATCTTTTTGCGGACGGCATTCAGGCCATCCGCCTTCATGTTGGTCACATCCCGGCCGAGTATTTGCACTCGGCCTGCATCGGGTTGGATCAGGCGTACCATGCATTTGATCAGAACGGATTTTCCAATACCCGATTGTCCTATGATAACTGCGTTTTCTCCTTTGGGGATATCCAGGTTCACATCCTTGAGCACCGGGATATCCTGAAAAGTCTTTTTCAGGTGTTCGATCCTGACGGCTGATTCGGGCTTATTTGATGAAGGGTTACTGATCATGGGACTAAAACTTGAGCAACTCCATAGAATGTTGCAGTTCAACCACGAGCATATCGATAATGAAGATGGCTACTGAGGCGACCACCACAGCAGAGTTAGCGGCTCTTCCTACGGCTTCTGTTCCAAAGCCTGCCTGATACCCTTTGTAACAACCTATCACTCCAATTGCAAAACCAAAGATAAAGGATTTTATTGTAGCAGGGATGATATCGTAGAAGTGAAGTGGGGCAAAAGCATCGGTGAGAAACAGCTGCACCGATATGTCACTATGCAGGTTTACAGCGATAAACGAACCGATAAATGAGATGGCATCGGCAAAGAAAACCAGGATCGGCAGCATCAGGGTCGTAGCCAGCACCCGGGTGGCTACCAGGAATTTCATTGGATTGGTTCCGGAAACTTCCATGGCATCAATTTGTTCGGTTACCTTCATCGATCCCAGTTCCGCTCCGATACCGGAGCCGATTTTGCCGGCGCATATCAGGGCTGTCACTACCGGTCCGATCTCCCTTACGATGGAAACGGAAATCATACCGGGTAGGAGCATTTCGGCTCCAAAGTCTACCAGTATCGGTCGGGATTGGAGCGTTAGCACCAGGCCCAGGATAAAGGCGGTAATGGCAATAAGAGGGAGGGTTTTATACCCAATGTTATAGGATTGTTTGATCATCTCGCGGTTTTCAAAAGGCGGGTTCAGCAGGTGATGAACCACGCGAACCGTGAATTTTGCCAAACCGCTAACGTCTGATAATATATTATTTCCACCTTCGTTGTTCATTGTTTGTGGATTTTAACTTCTCAAAGTTCAAAAAAAAGATAGAAAATCTATAGTTCAATTGTCTGAAAAGGCCATCGAAGGGAAGATGCATAAAGATACAAAAAAGTCTCTTTTGCCCGACCCGGACGGGTCGATTTTAATGTTCTACAACACACGGGTTCTAAGGTGGTGATAACCATGAGAAAAATCATATAAAACAGGTAAATATTATCTGAAATTTAGATCATAATTAATTAACATTACTTAACTTTGTAACAGAATCAATGCGATGTTATACCAGAAAACGTGTTGAAATACGAACAGATGCATATAGAATAGGATGGGCTATTTTATATGCATTTGAAATTTATAAAGGAACCCAAACAGTGCATTCTTTAAACCTCTTCTTAAACCATTTAATCATATGAGTAAAAAAGCAGATGTCATTGAACGGGAAGAAGTTGTGGTGCGTTTTGCTGGTGACTCGGGCGATGGCATGCAATTAACAGGTACTTTGTTCTCAGACACTTCCGCATTTATTGGGAATGACCTCTCTACCTTTCCTGACTATCCTTCTGAAATCCGTGCCCCTCAGGGCACCATTGGTGGGGTGAGTGGTTTTCAGGTCCATTTTGGGCACAAGCAGGTAAACACCCCCGGGGATTATGCCGATGTTCTGGTCGCTATGAATCCTGCCGCATTGAAAGCCAATGTCAAATGGGTCAAAACCGGAGCTACCATCATCCTGGATCAGGACAGCTTCACCGACAAAGGTCTCAGAAAAGCGGGATATGAGACGGATGATCCCATTAAGGAAGATAAACTGGAGGGATACAACATCATTCAGGCTCCCATTACTACCTTGACCAAGGAGACATTGAAGGATGAGGGATTGGATCCGAAAAGCATTTTACGCAGCAAGAACATGTTTGCCCTGGGGATGGTGTACTGGCTGTTTGAAAGGCCGTTAAAATACACCGAGCAATTCTTTGAGCAAAAGTTCAAAAAGAAACCCAAGGTGATTGATGCCAATAAAAAGGTGCTGGAAGCGGGTTACTATTATGCCGAGACAGTAGAATTGCTGACACCCACTTATAAGATCAGCCCGGCAGAGATTGAGAAGGGGACATACCGGAATATCGACGGTAACAAAGCTACAGCCTGGGGTTTTATAGCAGCCTCTGAGAAATCCAAACTGCAGTTGTTTTGTGGTTCTTATCCCATCACCCCGGCCTCGGAAATATTGCAGGAGCTCTCCCTGCGCCGGGATTTCGGTGTAAAGACTTTTCAGGCGGAAGATGAGATAGCGGGTATTTGTACGGCTTTGGGTGCCAGTTTTGCAGGATCGCTGGCAGTTACAACCACTTCAGGTCCCGGTCTGGCCCTTAAATCCGAGGCTTTAGGATTAGCTGTCATGGCCGAGCTACCCCTGGTGGTCGTAGATGTTCAGCGGGGCGGTCCTTCCACGGGACTTCCAACCAAGCCGGAGCAGTCCGATCTGACCCAGGCGCTTTACGGTCGCAACGGGGAAAGTCCTGTTGTAGTAATGGCCGCCAGCACCCCTTCCAATTGTTTTCATTATGCTTTCACAGCCGCTAAGATTGCCCTGGAGCACATGGTGCCAGTGTTATTGTTGACCGACGGATACCTGGCCAATGGCTCGGAACCCTGGAAGATACCTAAGATGGCCGATTATCCGGATATCCATCCCCCGATCGTTCCTACGGGAGAGAAAGAATGGATGCCTTATGCACGTGATCCGGAGATGTTATCCAGGACATGGGCAGTAGCCGGAACGCCCGGTTATGAGCATCGCATTGGCGGGTTGGAGAAGGACGAGCTGAAGGGCTCGGTATCGCATGACCCACAGAACCATGAGAAGATGGTTTATCTCAGAGAAGAGAAAGTGAACCGGGTGGTACAGGAAGTACCCGATCAGGTTATTGAAGGCGATCAGGAAGGTGACATCCTTCTGGTTGGATGGGGCGGCACCTATGGCCACTTGCGCACGGCCCTCGATGAGCTCCGTAAGGAGGGCATCGAGGTAGGCCTGGCACATTTCAACTACATCCGTCCTTTGCCGGCCAATACGGCTGAGGTATTGAGTAAATTCAAGCGCCTCCTGGTATGTGAATTGAACAGGGGTCAGTTTGCCGGCTACCTGAGGATGAACCATCCTCAATTCAACTATTTGCAATACAATAAGGTACAGGGACAACCCTTTACCATTGTTGAAATCAAGGAACACGTCAAAAAACTCCTGGAGGTAAACCATGGCTAACAACAATCAGGAACATACAAAGCTTACGGCCAAAGACTATAAGAGTGATCAGGAAGTGAGATGGTGCCCGGGATGTGGTGATCATGCCATCATGAATGCCATTCAGAGGTCTTTGCCCGAGATGAACATTCCCAGGGAGAAATTTGCATTCATATCTGGTATCGGTTGTTCATCACGCTTTCCCTACTATATGAACACCTATGGATTTCATGGCATCCACGGAAGGGCTTCGGCTATAGCTTCAGGCACCAAGACGGCCAACCCCGGCTTAAGCGTCTGGCAGATAACCGGTGACGGCGACTCCATGGCCATTGGTGGCAATCATCTGATCCATACCGTTCGCAGAAACGTCGACATCAACATCATCATCTTCAACAATGAGATCTACGGTCTGACCAAGGGACAGTACTCTCCCACTTCAAAATATGGTGCGGTAACCAAGACATCGCCCTATGGAACCATTGAGAACCCTTTTCATCCCGGTGAACTGGTGATCGGGGCACAGGGTAAGTTCTTTGCCCGTTCGGTGGACATCAATATCAAACTGAACCAGGAGATCTTCCTTGAGGCCGAGAAGCATAAGGGCACAGCCGTTGTGGAGCTGCTTCAGAACTGTGTGATCTATAATGATAAAGCCCATGCTGTAATCGCCGATAAGAAGAATAAAGATGACCGTCAGCTGGTGCTCAGGCATGGAGAACCCATGATCTTCGGTAAAAACAGGGATAAGGGCATCGTACTGGAAGGTTTGAAGCTCAAGGTTGTTGAAATAGGCAAGGACGGATACACGGAAGATGATATCCTTGTGCATGATGCCAGGACCAACGATCCGGGCATCCATCTGATGCTTGCCAATATGCAGTATCCCGATTACCCTGTGGCTGTGGGTATCATCCGTTCCGTCGAATCCGACACCTATGAACATAAGATGGAAGAACAGATTCAACAAGTGCGTGAGCAATCCGAATATCAATGTGTGGATGACCTGTTGAACAGCGGCAGCACCTGGGAAGTGAAATAAGATTCATTGCCGTTTTTTATCCGTTCATGTGGTCATATCGTTCTCCGTGAATATCGTAGTATTCTCCCATCAAGTTAGCTGTCAGACATGAGTGGGATGGGAGGATGCCGATAAAATCACCGATGGCGATCCTTTTCATCATATAGGGGGTGACGTTCAGTATGCCATGTTCCTGAGAAAGACCGGCAACAATGATCTTCTCCTCCGGGACGATCCAGCCTTCTTCATTGATGATCATGCCATAGCCGTATACCCGTCTGCTGCCCTCGATGAAAGAGTCTTTGGACAGATGCACCGCTCCGCCATAGACGACGACCTGGCCTCTTTCCTTATGCCTGGCCACTACAGGGCAGGCAAGGGATATGGCAATATCATCGATGGAACAGGCATCCAGTTTATACTGTTGAAGGTCATAAAAGATGAAATTCCCCGGCCTGATCTCATCAATGTCGTCAAACGCTTCAGCCAGGGAGGCAGAGGGGGTGTCGCCCACAGAAATGAGGATATCTTCTCCGTTGTTTTGCAGTTCATTGCGAAGTTGTACCAGCCGGTCGCGGGTTTGCCGGTGAATGCGGAGGGTCTCTTCCCGTGACCGGGCATGGTAGGTATGGCCGGCGTGGGCCAGCAAGCCTTCAAGATGCAGGTTGGGTATTTGTTTGATCTGACGCGCCAACTCTATGACTTCCTCCGTATGGTTCCAGGGGATACCTGTTCTTTGGGCGCCGGTGTCTATCTTAAGAAAAACACCTGCCGGGTGCTCCAGCTTATTCCTTAGTGCTTCCAGGCTCTCCGGGTTGAGCAGGGTCACATGCAGGTTGATCTTGCCTGCCAGTGCGTTGATTTCATTGATTTCATGGATGTTCAAGGGGAAGGCAATGGTGATGTCCTTCCAGCCGTCGGCTGCAAAATACCGGGCCATCTCCACCGATGAAACCGTGATTTTATCGATCCCTGATTCTTTGAACCATTGGCCTATCTTTCGGGATTGGTGGGTTTTGAAATGCGGACGGAAGATCAATCCGTGCCGGCGGGCTTTCTGCTCCATCTTTCTGAGGTTATTCCGGCTTTTATCCGGATCGATCAGCAGTGTGGGGCGCTTTATTTTCATAATGTTGACAGGGATTAAATTCGATTTTCAACAAAGATAAGAAATCGGAACAGCAAGGATGAATGGAAAATCGAATAAGTGCCACCTGGTTTCTTTCTTCCGCAGACTGCTTTATCTGTTTTCTCCCGCTTAGTAGTCCCAAGCTGTTTTTTAACCGCTCTGCAAAGCAGCACTCCCCTTCCTTTATATTTTATTTAGATCTATTCTAAATAGCATACAACCCTTGTAAAGATGATATAAAGCATCTGTTATTTACTAAACATGCCTATCTTTGTAGCCTGTTTGAAATCATTAACCACCATGGCACAAGATGTAATTGAACATCGGGGTAAGATTGACTGGATTGAGGGCAGCAAAGTACATGTTCATTTTATCAGTATGTCGGCCTGCGCCAGCTGCCATGCCAAGGGTGTATGCACAGCCTCGGATATGGAAAGCAAGGAGGTGGAGGTGGATGATTTTTCGGGTAAGTATCGGGAAGGAGAGGAGGTGAATGTGCTGATGCGCCGCTCAATGGGATTTAAGGCGTTGATTTATGGTTATATGATTCCTTTTTTGCTGGTGGTGCTTACCCTTTTTATCAGCTCCGCTTTATTTACCAGTGAAGCGGCAGCCGGTATTACTTCCCTGGCCGTGCTGGTGCCTTATTACTTTTGGCTTTTTCACAACCGGGACCGGTTCAGGAAAAGTTTTCATTTTGAATTACAGAAAAGCATTTAAATCCAAACCGGATATATCATGACAACGACTGTTTTATATACCATTCTCTCATTGAGTATTCTGGGCGCTATCATGGCAGTTATTCTTTATATAGTGGCCCAGAAGTTTAAGGTGTATGAGGATCCCCGGATTGATGAGGTGGAAGATGCCTTACCGGGAGCCAATTGTGGTGGCTGCGGTTATCCCGGGTGCAGGGGTTTTGCTGAAGCGATGGTTAAGGCCGATGACATATCGGAGTTTAACTGTCCGGTAGGAGGCAACGAGACCATGAAGGAAGTGGCCCGCATTCTGGGTCAGGAGATGGAGGAGAAGGATCCCAAGGTAGCGGTGGTTCGGTGTAACGGAACACCCCAGAACCGGCCGCAAACCAGTCAATATGATGGTCCTTCCACCTGTGCCATTGAGGCGACCCTTTACGGTGGTGAAACAGGCTGTCATTACGGATGCCTGGGTAAAGGGGATTGCGTGGAAGTCTGTGAATTTGATGCCATTTTCATGAACGAAGAAACGGGTTTGCCGTATGTGATCGATGAGAACTGTACTGCCTGCAATGCCTGTGTAACGGCCTGTCCCAACGACATCATTGAGCTGCGTAAGCGCAACAAGAAGGATCGCAAGATCTACGTCTCGTGTGTCAACCAGGACAAAGGAGCCCTGGCGCGCAAGGTGTGTAAGGTAGCATGCATTGGTTGCGGCAAGTGTGTGAAGGTGTGCCCGTTCGATGCCATCACCATGGAGAACAACCTGGCTTATATCGACCCGGTTAAATGTAAGCTGTGCAGGAAATGTGTTGAGGAATGTCCTACCCATGCCATTTTGGAGGTGGGTTTCCCGCCACGCAAAAAGAAGAAGGAGGCAACAGAAAAGCAATCAGCCGAATCGCAGGATAAAGCAAAAAACTGATATTTGATAACCAAAATACAGGAGGCAAAAGTGTTAAGAACATTTTCCAAAGGTGGCGTTCATCCGGCAGAGCAGAAGCTGTCTGCCGATAAGGCCATTGAAAAAGCGGGCCTTCCCAAGCAAGTATCCATCCCCATAGCTCAGCATATCGGAGCTCCATCCACACCAGTAGTAAAGAAGAAAGATCAGGTCAAGGCGGGAGATGTTATTGCCCAGAGCCAGGGTTTTGTCTCCTCCAACATTCATTCATCGGTATCGGGCACGGTAGCTAAGATCGACCAGGTAATTGACGCCTCGGGTTTCCGTAAGCCATGTGCAGTGATCAATGTAGAAGGCGATGAATGGGCCGACGGCATTGATACCAGTGCGGACCTGATACGCGATATCACCCTTTCGGCGGAGGAGATCCGGCAGAAGGTGCTGGAGGCTGGTATTGTGGGTATGGGAGGGGCCACCTTTCCTTCACATGTGAAGCTGTCCGTTCCGGAAGGGAAAGAAGTCGATACATTGATCATCAACGGGGTGGAATGTGAGCCTTATCTCACTTCCGACCACCGGGTGATGTTGGAACGGGCAGAGGAGATGCTGGTTGGCATCCGCATCCTGATGCGGGCCCTGGGTGTTGAAAAGGCTCTGATCGGGGTGGAGCATAATAAGCCAGACGCCATTGCTCATCTGAAAAACATGGTGGAAGGCGAAGAAGGGATGGAGGTATATGGTTTAAAGGTAAAATATCCGCAAGGAGGAGAGAAGCAACTGATCCAGGCCCTACTGGACCGGGAAGTACCTTCAGGCGGGTTGCCGTTGGATGTAGGTGTAGTGGTGCACAATGTCGGTACAGCCCTGGCGGTATATGAAGCTGTTCAGAAGAACAAGCCATTGATAGAGCGGGTAGTCACTGTTACCGGCAAATCCCTGGCGAAGCCCGCCAACCTGTTGGTGCGCATTGGTACTCCTGTTAAGGATTTGATAGAGGCTGCCGGCGGTTTGCCTGAAGATACCGGCAAGGTTGTCAGCGGCGGGCCCATGATGGGCAAAGCGCTTCAGACACTGGATGTGCCTGTAGTCAAGGGTACTTCGGGAATTTTGGTCATCCCTGAAAAAGAGGCCAAAAGGACACCCGAGATGCATTGCATCCGTTGTTCGAGATGTGTGACTGTATGCCCCATGGGGCTGGAGCCCTACCTGCTCAAGCAACTGGCGCAGCAGGAGCGCTATGAAGAGTTGGAGGAACAATCCGTGTTGGATTGCATCGAATGCGGATCATGCAGTTTCACTTGTCCGGCTCATCTGCCTTTGCTTGATTATATCCGTTTAGGGAAAAGTCATGTCAATCAAATCATACGAAACAGAAAATCTAAGTAATGAACAACAAGGTACTAACAGTTTCTCCGTCCCCGCATGTTTACGAGAACACTACGGTCAGGAAGCTGATGTATGGTGTGGTAATAGCCCTTCTGCCAACATTGGCCTGGTCGGTGATGACCTTTGGCATAGGGGCCATCATCGTCACCCTGGTATCGGTGGTGTCATGTATCCTATTTGAGTATCTTATACAGAAGTTTCTTCTTAAACGTCAGCCGACGATCAGCGATGGATCGGCGCTGGTGACCGGTTTATTGCTGGCCTTCAACGTACCGGCCAACCTTCCGGTGGGTATCATCATCATAGGCGCGCTGGTGTCCATAGGCATCGGTAAGATGTCGTTCGGCGGTCTGGGTACCAATCCCTTTAATCCGGCCCTGGTGGGAAGGGTTTTTTTGTTGATCTCTTTTCCTGCCCAGATGACCAGCTGGCCCATACCCAAGGGCTTTAACACGGGTTACGTGGATGCCCAAACCGGTGCCACCCCGTTGGGTTTGCTGCAGGAAAAGGGGGAAGCCACCGTCTCCCAGGTGATGGAATCCGCACCTTCTTATTCTGATCTTTTTTACGGGCAGATGAGCGGATCCCTGGGTGAGATGGCGGGCTTCGTCCTGATCATTGGGCTGATCATCCTGCTCTACCTTCGAATTATATCCTGGCACATTCCCGTCTCCATCATACTGAGCACGGGTATTTTCACCGGTATACTCTGGTTGGCCGACCCCACACAATATGCGGATCCCCTTTTCCACATACTCACCGGCGGGCTGTTGTTGGGTGCCATCTTTATGGCCACCGACTATGTTTCATCCCCCATGGTTCCCAAAGCCATGTGGATCTACGGAGTGGGCATAGGCCTTTTAACGGTGATCATACGGGTGTTTGGATCCTACCCGGAAGGCGTGTCATTTGCCATACTGGTCATGAATGCATTTGTTCCTTTATTGAACCGTTATATCAAACCCAGACGATTCGGAGAGGAGGTGCAAGATGGCCAATAAAGAATCAACCTTCACCAATATGGTGCTGACCCTTTTCCTGGTTACCCTGATAGCTTCTACCACCCTTGGATTTATCTACCAGCTAACCAAAGAGCCCATTGCAGAAGCCAAACTGCGTGAGAAAAATACGGCGATTAAGCAGGTGGTCCCTGATTTTACCAATCAACCCAATGCAGAGGCCTATGATGTGGCTGTGGAAGGCGATACCATGATTGTATATCCTGCCAAAAAGGATGGCAAACTGGTGGGTGCCGCAGTAGCTGCTTTCACCGAAAAGGGTTACAGCGGCCGCATCCGGTTGATGGTCGGTTTCAATGCCAATGGCACCATCAACAACATCTCGGTGCTCGAACATCAGGAAACACCGGGTTTGGGCGATAAGATCGACAAGGCAAAATCGGAATGGAGCAGCCAGTTTAACGGCAAAAATCCCGAAGATTTTCAATTGCAGGTGCGCAAGGACGGGGGCGATGTAGATGCTATCACCGCCGCCACCATCTCTTCAAGAGCTTATTGCGATGCGGTTCAAAGAGCTTTTAAAGCATTTAAGAAAGGAGGTCTCCAATGAAACAATGGCAGAATTTTTCCAAGGGATTCATTAAGGATAACCCGGTTTTCGCATTATTTCTCGGGTTGTGTCCGACCCTGGCAGTGACCACCTCGGCTTATAATGGACTGGGCATGGGTTTGGCCACTACATTTGTACTGGTTATGTCGAACCTGGTGGTATCGATCATCAAGAACCTGATACCCGGAAAGGTACGCATCCCCACCTTCATCGTTGTCATTGCCTCCTTTGTGACTATGGTGGAGATGCTCACCGAAGCATTCGTTCCCGATTTATACGAGCAGCTGGGGATATTTATACCGCTGATTGTTGTTAACTGTCTTGTTCTGGGGCGTTCGGAAGCATTTGCCTCCAAGAACAATGTTTTCTCCGCTGTCATTGATGGTTTGGGTATGGGCCTGGGCTTTGCCATGGCCTTAACCATACTGGGCGGCGTGCGAGAGATCCTGGGAAGCGGATCGCTGACCTTGATACCCGATATCCTGGAATTTACCCTTTACCAGGGCGATGGCATGCTTGTCTTTGTACTGGCTCCTGGCGCCTTCCTGGCCCTGGGTTACCTGATCATGTTGGCCGGTAAGTTAAAAAAGAAAATGTACTAAGATATGGACTATTTGATCATAGTTATTTCCGCGATCTTTGTTAATAATATTGTACTCAACCGTTTCCTTGGGATATGTCCTTTTATCGGTGTATCCAGCAAAGTAGAAACGGCCATTGGAATGACCGGGGCTGTGGCTTTTGTGATGACCCTGGCCGCGATCATTACCTATCTGCTGCAGAATTATATACTGGAGCCATTCGGTATCACCTTCATGCAGACCATCACCTTTATTCTGATCATTGCTTCACTGGTTCAATTGGTGGAGATCATCCTGAAGAAGGTGAGTCCTCCGATGTACCAGGCCCTGGGTATTTTCCTGCCTCTTATAACCACCAACTGTGCAATAATGGGTGTGGCCCTGCTGGCAGTTCAAAATGATTACAACCTGCTGGAGAGTGTCATCTTTGGCATTG